>NZ_WBKR01000022.1 GCF_008868155.1 Micromonospora sp. ALFpr18c | reverse complement strand
TCCTGGCCTCGCTACGCAACCTCGCCATCAACGCCCTACGCCTGGCCGGCCGACCCGACATCACCGAAGCCACCCGCTGGGCAGCCCGCAACATGACCAGGCCATTCACCATCCTCGGCCTCACATCGTGATCATGAAACGGCCGTGGGCCATCCTCGACGCCGCCGACCGACCTCGCCCACCGAACCGGTGTCCCGTCGCCAGGTGCGGGGCGGCCCGTTTTCCCGTACGCGAGGTAGCGCCTTCCCCCTCGGAGGGGATCGATCTTCCGTCCGCATGGCTGACCGTGGAGGTATCGCAGAGCCGCGGGATCGCGGCCGGATCGGGAGGAAGAACATGCGCAGAACAATCGGATGGGGAATCGTCGCGATGGCCGTCATCGCGGGGCGGCGGCACCGGCGGCCGCCGCGGACCGCAGCCCGGCACGGGTGACCGGCTCCGCGGAGTTCGTCCTACCGTACGGGCAGGACGACGACGTGCGGTCGTTCGCCTTCGACGCCCGGTCGGTGCCGTACAGCCGCCCGATTCCGCTGCCCGGCGGGGAGCAGGGTTCGCCGGCGGATGCCACCGGTACGGTGCGGGTCTCGCACCGGCTGGCCGCCGAGGGCATCACCGTACGGTTCGAGGCGGCCGTCGACTGCATGATCACCAGCCCTGGTCATGCGACCCTGACCGCGATCGTCACCCGCGCGGACGAGCAGGCCCGCGACTTCCTCGGCAAGCGTGTCGGTTTCAGCGTGCAGGACGGCGGTCGCCATCGCGACCGGGTCGGTTTCACCTGGTCGGCCAGCGCCGACCAGAACGAGGCGGGCCAGTGGGGTCCGTCCCGAATCGGCACCTGCCTGGCACCGGCCGCGTTCGCCACGGTCACGCACGGGGATTACCGGGTGCGGCACGCCGAGCTGACGGCGCCGCCGGCCGGCAGCTGACCTCGACGACGGGGTAAACCGGGCCACGGCGGGGCGAGGGGATCGCCCCGCCGTGGCGTACCGGAATCGGTCACTCGGACCGGTCCGACGGTCCGTCGCGCCGGCTCTTCGACGAGCGGCGGGTGTGGGAGACGGTTGCCGCGACCAGCAGCACCGCCCCCAGGAAGAAGTAGGTGTTGATGCCGATGCCGGCCCAGAACTCACCCGTGGAGATGTCCTGGGCACCGACGAAGCCGCCACGACGGTTACCCGTCACCATCAGCACGTTCTCGACCATCCCGGGAACGCCTCGCAGGACGAGCAGGATGCTCCCGAACCACAGTGGGATCAGGATCAACCAGCGGGGCAGCTGTCGAGCCCACGGACGGACCGTGGCTGCGACGACGGCCGCGCCGACCGTCGACATCACGATGAGCACGACGTTGAAGATGAGGTAGGCCCTCCTGCCCCACGGGCCGTCACCGGTCGGATCGTCACCGGCGACGAGCACGAGGACCACATGCGAGGCGGTGAAGAGGATCAGCCATGCCAGGGCGCCGTACGCCCAGCGAGGACTTCGGGAGACGGGCATACCAGCAGCCTCGTGAGGCCGGCATGGCGACGCCTCCCGCCCAGGGTGGAGTCGACTCCCGCCCGAGGGGGAGGCCCCCGCGTCGCGCCGCTGGGACCTCTTCGGGTGCACCACGGTGGTGTCGATCGGTTCGGCGTTTCGGGCCCCGTACGCCTCCGAAGCCGATGGTGTCGTCACGTGACCTCCCCAGGTCGACCGCCATCGATGGTAGGCGACGATCGTCGACGCGGTGGCCCCGCGCCAGCCAGCCGCCGTCCCGCCAGGAAAACGCTTACCCACGCCTATTGACGGTCGTCACTGGCCGTCAGTACCGTGATGCGGCAGCGAGAAAGCGCTTTCCGACCCTTACCGTCCGACAGGGAGCGCCCCCATGCCCCGATTCCTGCGCGCGATCTGCCTCGCCCTGCTCACCATCGCCACCGTGGTGAGCACCACCACCGCCCTGCCCGCCGAGGCCGCCCCCCGCTTCCGGGTGCTGGTCTTCTCCAAGATCACCAACTTCTACCACGACTCGATCCCGGCCGGCGTCGCCGCGATCCAGCAGCTCGGCGCCACTCACAACTTCGAGGTGGTCGCCACCACCGACGCGGGCGCGTTCACCGACGCCAACCTCGCCACCTTCGACGCCCTGGTGTTCAACAACACCAACTCCACACCCGCCTCGGGCGACCTGCTCAACGCCAGCCAGCGGGCGGCGTTGCAGACGTTCATCCGCAACGGCGGCGGCTGGGCCGGCCTGCACGCCGCCTCGGCCAGCGAACGCGACTGGCCGTGGTACGAGGGCCTGGTCGGCACCATCTTCGACTACCACCCCGACTTCTCCGCCACCGGCGGCACGTTTCCCGGCCGGGTGAAGGTGCTCGACCGGGCGCACCCGTCGACGCGCAACCTGCCGGAGCTCTGGGAGCAGAGCGAGGAGTGGTACAACTGGCGGACCAACCCGACCGGCAACGTGCACACCCTCGCGCAGATCAAGGTGCGCGACGGGATCAACGGCCTGGACGAGGGCGTCGACCACGCGTACTCCTGGTGTCAGCGCTACGACGGCGGCCGGTCCTGGTTCACCGCCGGCGGGCACGCCAGCTCCCAGTTCAGCACGCCGACCTTCCTGGAGCACCTGCGCTACGGCATCGAGTGGGCCGCCGGCGCGGTCGCCGGCGACTGCTCGGCCACCGAGACCGGCACCTTCGAGCGGGTGGGGCTGGTCACCGAGAACCTGGCCGACCCGTTCGAACTGGCCGTCGCCCCGGACCGCAAGGTCTACTACATCCAGCGCACCGGCGCGTTGAAGGTGGTCAACTCCGACACCCTCCAGGTCACCACGCTGCTCGACTTCGCGTACACCTCGGCGATGACCGACCAGTCCGACGGGCTGCTCGGGATGACCCTGGACCGCAACTTCGCCAGCAACGGCTGGGTCTATCTGCTCTGGTCGGACAAGACCCTCAAACAGCTCAACCTGTCCCGGTTCACGGTGGCGAACAACAGCGTCGCGCTCTCCTCGGAGAAGCGGCTGCTGACCGTACCCACGTTCCGCGGTGAGGGCCGGGCCAACTCGCACATGGGTGGCTCGCTGGCGATGGACGCGGCCGGCCGCCTGTACGCGGCGATCGGCGACAACACCGACCCGTTCGCGTCCAGCGGCTACACCCCGATCGACGAACGCTCGGGCCGCGCCGCGTGGGACGCCCAGGGCACCGCCGGCAACACCAACGACCTGCGCGGCAAGATCCTGCGGATCACCCCACAGGCCGACGGTACGTACACCGTGCCGAGCGGCAACCTGTTCCCGGCCGGCACCGCGAAGACCCGGCCGGAAATCTACGCGATGGGCATGCGCAACCCGTTCCGGATCACCATCGAGCCGCAGACCAACGCGGTGCTGGTGGGTGACTACGGCCCGGACGCCCGGGCCGCCGACCCCAACCGTGGTCCGGAGGGGACGGTCGAGTTCAACCGGATCACCACGGCCGGCAACTACGGCTGGCCGTACTGCGTGGGCAACAACATCGCGTTCAACGACTACAACTACGCCACCAGCACCTCCGGGGCAAAGTTCACCTGCTCCGCACCGGTCAACAACTCCCCCAACAACACCGGCCTGACCACCCTGCCGGCGGCACGGTCGGCTCTGGTCTGGTACGCGTACTCCGCCTCCAGCCAGTTCCCCGAGGTGGGCACCGGCGGTGGCGGGCCGATGAGTGGTCCGGTCTACGACTACGACCCGACCAACACCCGCACCACGAAGTTCCCCGAGTACTTCGAGGGCAAGTGGATCACCTACGAGTTCACCCGCAGGTGGTTCAAGACGCTCTCGATCCACAAGACGGCGCAGACCTTCACCAACGCGCGCTTCGGCCCCACCGCCGTGGGTGACCTCCAGTCGATAAACGGGATCTTCGACAACATGAGCTGGATCCAGCCCTTCGAGGCGGAGTTCGGCCCGGACGGGTCGCTCTACGTCATCGACTTCGGCGAGGGCACCGGCAGCGGGCGGGGCGGCAGCAACGCCGGCGCCGGCATCTACCGGATCGACTACGTGGCCAACGGCCGACCGCCGACCGCGAAGATCGCCGCCACCCCGGACAGCGGGCGCGCGCCGCTCACGGTCACCTTCTCCTCGGCCGGCACGGCGGCCGGTGACGGCACGGCGCTCAGCTACGCCTGGGACTTCACCAACGACGGCACCACCGACTCGACCGCGGCGAACCCCACCTACACCTACTCGTCGGCCGGGAAGCACACCGCCCGGCTGACCGTCCGCAACAGCGGTAACGGGTTGACCGCCAGCGCGGTCACCGACGTGGTCGTCGGCAACACCCGACCGACGGTGACCATCACCGTGCCCGACGGCGGGTTCTTCGACTTCGGCGACAAGATCCCGTACACGGTGACGGTGACCGACCCGGAGGACGCCACCATCGACTGCGCCAAGGTGACCGTCCAGACGCAACTCGGCCACGACTCGCACGCCCACCCGTTGGACGTCTACACCGGCTGCTCGGGGTTGCTCGCCACCGAGGCCGACGCGGGTGACGGGCACGGCCCCGGGCAGAACCTCTACACCGTCGTCACCGCCCAGTACACCGACGGCGGCGCGGCCGGCGGCGTACCGGCGTTGACCGGCTCGACCCGGGCCCAGCTGCAGCCCAAGAGCAAGGAGGCCGAGCACTTCAGCGCCCAGTCCGGCCTCACCGTGAACGACCGGGCCACCGCCCGCGCCGGCAAGCGGCTGGGCGACGTCGACCACAACGACTGGGCGGCGTACGGGCCGGTGGACCTGCGCAACATCGGTTCGGTGACGCTCGGTGTGACCAACGGTGGCCTCGGCGGCACCATCGAACTGCGGACCGGCTCACCCACCGGCACCCTGATCGGCACGGCCAGCATCGGCTCGACCGGCGGGTGGGACAACCTGGTCTCCCCCACCGTCACCCTGACCAACAAGCCCACCGGCACCACCACCCTGTACGCGAGGTTCGTCAACACCGCCCAGGTCGGCGGCACCCCGGACCTACTCTCGCTGGACTGGCTGCGCTTCAACGGCGCCGGCGTCAAACAGGAGCCCGGTGGGACGCTCGCCATCGCGGCCAGTCCGGGCAGCGGCGCCGCACCGCTGACCACCACGCTGACCGCCACCGCCACGGCGCCGTCCGGGCAGAGCATCACCGACTACGCGTGGGACTTCGGCGACAACAGCGCCATCACGCACGGTGCGACACTGCGCTCGACGAGCCACAGCTACCCGCGCAAGGGGACCTACACCGCCCGGGTGACGACCACCTACACCAGCGGGGAGACCCGCTCGCTCAACCTGACCATCACAGTCACCTGACCGCGCGGGCCGGTGGCGGGCGGGTTTGTCCCAGCCGCCCGCCACCGGTCGGCACTGCGGATTTGATCACTGAACGGGCCAGCAACGTAGATCTTGGACAGTTTCCGTTCTCGCGTAACGGAAACTGTCCAAGATCTGCGTCAGGTCGGGCAGAGTTGTCCAGGTCGAACCTCGCTGACCGCGTTTCGACCAGGCTCGCGAGAGGTGCCGACAGAGGCTCGTCCGCCACAGTTTCTGGACTTGCCGGTCCATTATCTGCGAGTCCCAGTCCGTTACGGCGCCGCGCACTGGCCCGGCCCTTTCCGGATATGACGGGGGAAGACCGATGGATTTGCAGCTTGCCGGCAAGCGCGCTCTGGTTACCGGCGCGAGCAGCGGTCTCGGCGCGGAGATCGCGGCGGTGCTGGCCGCCGAAGGCGTTGCCGTGGTCGTTCACGGCCGGGACCAGGCCCGCCTGCGCCGCCGTTGGCGTCGATCCGTCCGGCGGGTATTGATCGTCCCCGCTGAAGCGTCGCGGGGAACTGCCCGGGGGAGGTGAGGGGGACGACGGGATGTGGGGCGGTGCCCATCGGCACCGCCCCACACTCGTTCTGCGTTACTCCCAGGAACTCTGCTGGGTGTAGACGAGGTTGCCCGGAACCACGGCCCCGTTGGTGCTCCACTCGGTGTACGCCCAGAAGTCGCCCTCGGCCAGCGGCTTGTTCGGCTTCAACGTGAAGTTGACACTCTGACCGCGCTCCGTCGTGGAGGGCACCGTCAGCGTGGCGGGTGAATACGTGGCGTTACGGCCGATGATGGCGTGCTTCAGTTCGAAGTCGACGACCGGGCCGCCGGGCACCTGCGCGAACACGTAGGCCGTGTAACGCCCCGGCTCGGGCAGGAACTTGTACGCCTGCTCCGCGCTGGTCCAGTACCTGTCACTGCTGTAGATCAGGGTGTCGCCCTTGTACAGGTACAGGTCGAGGTTCGTGTTCGGGTCCTCGGTGTTGGCCTCGACGACGATGCCGGCGGTGTTCGCCGGCACGGTGAAGTCGACCTTCTTCACCCCGGACGCCTTCGGGTCGAACACGCCGCCGTAGACGCCGGCCGGCATCGAGTACGACGTACGCCGCATCGGCGTGTAACCGGTGCTGCGACCGGCGAGTGGCCCGGTGAAGCCCGGCTGGACGTAGCCGAACGCGCCGTTGGCCATCCGGCCGAACTCCTCGCCGTCGTCCCCGTACGGCCGGGCGGTGATCCCCCACGGACGGGCGGCGACCGGGATCCGGGCGCTGTGGGCCTTGCCGCGCCAGGTGATCGATCCGGTCACGTACCGGTCCCAGGGGGCGCTGCCCCGGCTCACCGTGATGGTCACCGTCGCGGACGCGCCCGGCGCCAGCGTCACCGACGCCGGCGTGACGGTGACCCTCATGCCCTTCAGGCCGGACACCGACGACCGGTAGGTCTCCCGCGCCTTGCCCACGTTGGTCAGGGTGCGGGTGAGGGTCACCGGGCGGGTGCCGTCGTACTCGCGCAGCGAGATGGCCGGCAGGTTGAGTTCCTTGCCGTCGGGCTGGGCCGTCTCGCTGAAGGCGACCAGTTCCGCCGCGGTCGGCTCGATGACCAGTCCCGGGTCGCTGGCACCGGCCAGGTTGATGAAGCCGCTGCCCTGGTCCAGGGGGTTGGTGGTGCCGACGGTGTCGGTGGCGGTGGTCCGCAGCGCCGAGGCGACCCGGCCCGGCGACCAGTCCGGATGCGTGGCACGTAGGACCGCTGCCGCGCCGGCCACGTACGGCGACGCCATCGAGGTGCCCGAGTACGCGTCGTACTGCCGCCCGAAGTTGCCCGCCGGTGAGACCGCGGCGATGATGTCCGATCCCGGGGCGACCAGGTCGGGCTTGAAGACGCCGTAGGTCACCTTGTCCGGGCCGGTGGAGGAGAAGTCGGCGACACTGGGTACGCCCGGGACGCTGGAGCCGTCACCGCCGGCCCGCACGGACACCGTCGCGTCGGTGGGGTGGCGCATCAGGTAGTTGAACACCGTGCCGGCCTGCTTCTCGGTCGGCAGGTACACCACCGGGAAGTTGTAGATGGAGTTGACCCGGTAGTTGCCGACCGGGTCGAACAGCACCATCGCCGCCCCGCCCTTGGCCTTGACCTCGGCGGCGGAGCCGAACGTGTCGTTCAGCGCGCAGGCGACCACCTTGCCCTTGATCTTGGCAGCGTCGAGGCTGCCCGGCTCGCAGTACACCGCGCCCAGGTCCGGCGAGCCGGCCTGGTCGCCGAAGACCAACGGCCGCGAGCCGCCACCGGGCAACGCGTCCAGCGAGCCGCCGACCAGCTTCGTGCCGTCACCCAGCTTGAGCGTCGCCTCGTCGAGGTTGGTCACCGCCGCGCCGACCGTGGTCACCCAGGGTGCCGCGTTGCTGATGGCCCCGCTCACGATGCCGGTGTTTCCCGCCGACGCCGCCACGAACACCCCGGACAGGGTGGCGTTGAGGAAGGCCATGCCGATCGGGGTGTTGGCCTCCCAGTCGCCGAGCTGCGAGCCGATCGAGAAGTTCAGGACCTGCACGCCGTCGGCGACGGCCGCGTCGATGCCGGCGATGATGTCGGCGTCGTAGCCCACGCCACCCCAGAGCACCTTGTAGACGGCGATCTGGGCGTCCGGCGCCACTCCGGAGATCGGGTCGAAGCGCCGACCGTCGATCGTGACGTCCGAGACCGGCAGACCGGCCGCCGTGGACGCGGTGTGCGTGCCGTGCCCGGCCGCGTCGCGGGGGGACAGGAACTCGCCCTCGGGCACCGAGCCACCGCCGGCGAGCCACGTGTCGGCGAAGTACCGGGCGCCGACGATCTTGCCGTTGCAGTGCTCGGCCACGAAGGCCACCCCGGTCTGGCAGGTGCCGTGCCAGTTGGCGGGAGCCGGCATCTTCTTGGCGAACGACGCGCTCTCCGGCCAGATGCCGGTGTCCAGGACGCCGATCACCATGCCCGCACCGGTGGCGGGACCTGGCGTGACCGGCTTGGGCGGCTTGGGGGTGTGGCCCGCCGCCGACGGGTCAGGCCCGGCCGCGGTGGCGGGGGCCGACGTGGCGGGGGCCGACGTGGTCGCGAGGGCCGACGTCGAGCGGGTGCCGAGCGCCTGCGCCGCGGTCACGGCACGGACCCGCTTGTCCGCCCGCAACGCGGTCGCCTGCTGGGCGGTCAGCGTCGCCGAGAACCCGTTGAAGGCGGCGGTGTAGGCCGCCGTGACGTGGACGCCGACCGCCGTGGCGACGGCGGTCCGCTGCGCGTCGAGGTGGCGGCGGTACGCCTGCGACGGCGCCGACGTCACGTCCAGCCGGGTGCCGGGCGCCGGACGGGTCCGCGTCAGCCCCGAGGTCCCGCCGACGTACGTGGTCAGGGGGTCCTCGGCCAGTTCGACGATGTACACGCCGGATCCGGTCGCGTCCACAGCGGACTTCGGGCTGTCCGCGTGGTCGCTGTCGGGGCGCCGATCGGCCCCGTCGGTCAGGGTGACCTTCCGGTCGGACCCGGCGGAGAAGTAGCCCGGGCCGCTGGTGCCGGGCCGTTCACCGGGGGCCGCCGAGGCCGGTCCCGCGACACCGGTTGTGCCGGTGATCATGGCGACGACCAGCGTCGGTAGCGCTAGTCTTCGCAGCCTGTTGCCGCTCGTGCGTGTAGCCACGAGTCTCCTCTCGATCGCCCCTTGTGGAGCTGTCCGCATCGATCGCGATCCGCGAATGGGAGCGCTCCCCCACCTAAGCTGTCGACGGTTAATCGAGGATTTGCACGGTGTTACGGATCACTGGTCCGTATAAGATCACGATCGATCAGTCGCGGCTAGATCATGTTTTCCGGCACCGCCCCGGCGCGGTACACGGCGAGCGGTCGGCGCAACACCGTCATGTCGCGCGTCGGGTCGCCGTCCACGACCAGCAGGTCGGCGTCGAAGCCGGCGCGGACGCGGCCCTTGCGCCGCCCCAGGCCACACACCTCGGCAGCGACGGAGGTCGCCGCGGCCAGAGCTGCGGTCGCGGGGATGCCACTCGCGACGTACTCGACGAGCGTCTCCGGCAGGATCCCGTGCGGCTTCGCGGGGCCGAGGCCCGCGTCCGAACCGGCCACCAGGCGGACCCCGGCCCGGTGCAGGGTGGCGGCGGCGCGCAGCGCGGCCTCGCTGAGCCCGGCCCGCGCGGCCATCTCCACCACCTCCGGCGGCGTGATCACGGCGGGATCGGTGCCGAGCGTGGCACAGACCGCCACCCCGGACGTGGCCAGGCGAGCCGCGAGTTCGCCGGGGACCTGGGCGCCGGACGCGGTCACACACGTGCAGTGCTCGATGCCGTCGACGCCGACGCGCAGCGCCTGCTCGACGGCGCTCAGCGCGTGCGCGTGCGCGGTCACCGGCAGGCCGAGATCGTGCGCCTGGGTCAGCGCGGCGGTCAGTTCCTGGTCGGTGAACTGCGGCCGGGTGGTGTCGGTGCCGGGGGTGAACACTCCGCCGCTGGCCATGACCTTGACCACGTCGGCGCCGGCCGCCGCCTGCCGACGCACGGTCTCGCGGATCCCGTCGACGCCGCTCGCCTCGCCCCCCATCCACCAGCAGTGCCCGCCGACACTGGTGATCGGCGCACCCGACGCGACCACCGTGGGCAGGTCGTCGCGCACCTCCCGGTCCCGCCACCGGAGCACGGCACCGTGGCGGTCACCCAGGTCCCGGACGGTCGTGACACCGGCCGCCAGGTGCGCGCGCAGGGACGCCTCGACGACCGCGTCGAGGTCCGTCTCGGGACGTTCGGCGAGCCGGCCGAGGGCGTCCGGCCCGGCGTCGGCGCACAGGTGCACGTGCGCGTCGATCAAGCCGGGAAGTAGGGTGCCGTCCGGATGCTCGCGCACCGGCCAGCCCTCCGGCACCTCGATCCACCCTCGCCGCACGTCGGTGATGCGACCGCCGTCCAGCAGGAGCAGCACCCCACCGCCCACCAGCCGCTCGCCGTCGAACATCCGGGCCGCCCGGACAGCATGCTTCGTCATCGGTGCTCCCCCGTCGAGCTAAACAGTTTCCACCGGCTCTGCACTGACGGCACCCCGCGAACACGGGGCCCTGGTCAGCGTGAAGTACGACGCCGAAGCCACCAGCAGCCCGACGCCCCACTGCGACGAGAGCGAACCTGCTCACCGGTTCGACTCCTGTGTGCACGGCCGGCGTCCAACTCGGACCGGCCGAGGTAGGGGTCATGGCTTCGTCCTCATGAAACCCACCATCCGCGCCGTCGAACCCTGTCACCTCCCCTCAGGAAGCGAGCCCTGTCCCTCAACAGAGGGAGCGGGCCACCCGGGCACGCCGACGTGCGGCGTTGGTACTAGATGTCCTGCCTGACCTTCGCGACGTCCAGCCCCAGCAAGGGGCCGAAGAACCTGGTGAATTCCTCCAAGGAGCCCGATTGGAAGATCTCCCTCGCACCATCGAGGATGGCCACTGCTCCGGACGGCAGGTCGAAGAGGTAGCCAACAGCCTCCTCGTCTCTGATGAGAACGAAGACCTGCGGCACCTGCGCCACGACAACCTCCGGAATCTCGGGCATCGGCGACTCACTCAACGGCCGCAACTCCTCTGGTTCTCCACGAGGGGCAGCACCTACCCCGTCAAGCCCGAGATTGTCCTGGGACAATTGCATGACGATAGTGTGGGGACAATCTGACCGAAGGTCAAGGATTATCCTGGGACAATCGAGGGGTGTTGACGTGGTGGTGCACTCGCGTTACTTGGGCATCGCGTCCAAGATCCGAGAACGGATCGAAGCCGGGGAGTGGGCGCCGGGCGCGCGGCTTCCGACCCTCAACGACCTCGCCGCCGAGTACGACGCCAACCGCGACACCATCGGTCGGGCCATCGCCCTTCTTGAGACAGAGGGCTACGTGTGGGCCGTCCAAGGCCGGGGCATCGCCGTTCGGTACGGCACTATGCGTCCCCGTCGACCACGCGGTGACCTGGTCAAACGCAACGAGCAAGCAACCGGCTACTCGTTCCCCTCGGCCAGCAGCCAGGAGGTGTGGGTTCGCCACGGCGAGGCCGTCAGCGCACCGGCCCGCCTGGACGATCCCCGCGTCGCCAAGCTTCTCGGCGTGGACCCTGGCACCGAGGTGCTTCGCCGGTTCCGGGTCACCGGGCCCGCGTCCGAAGCCCCGTTCCAGATCAACGTCTCGTGGATTCACCCGCGTGTCGCCGACATCGCTGCCGAGTTGGACGCGGAACCCGCTGCGGGCGAGTGGTTGCATCGCATTGAGAACGCCGGCCACTGGCCCATCAGTTGGATGGAGATTCATCGCGCCCGAATGCCCAACAAGGACGAGGCCACGCTCCTGGAGATCCCCACCAACCTGCCCGTGCTGGAGATCGTGCGGGTCGGGACCTCGGGGGCCGACAACAAGCCGGTCGAGGTGACCGAGTACGTCGTGGCGAGCGATCGGGTCGAGACGGTCCACGTCCTGCACCGTGCCGACAACGCCCAGCAGCCGTGGTCTGACGCCGGATCGAGAGGTGACTCACTGCCGTGACGGTCATCGTCGAAGCCGCCAGCCGGACACACCAGGGCCTCGTCCGTAGACGAAACGAGGACTCCCACAGCCAAGGGCAGTGGCTCTTTGTTGTCGCGGACGGTCTCGGCGGCCACGTCGCCGGTGACATCGCCAGCAGCACGGTGACAACGGCCTTGGCGGCGTATGACCGTCCGGTGCCGGCGAAGGATCTTGCCAACTTCTTGGGGCAGGCGATCTACGAGGCGAGCGAAGCGTTACGCCGGAAGGTCCGCGCGGACCCGGAGCTGGCTGGGATGGGGACCACGTTGGTCGCTCTGCTGTGCTCCGGCAGCGAGGCGGTCGTGGCGAACGTCGGGGACTCCCGCGCCTACCTGATCCGGCGCCACGGCTCCCGCGACAGTGCGATGCTCCAGATCAGCGAGGATCACACCTACCAACATCTCGTCGCCAACGCAGACAAGGTGCCGAATCTGGGCGAGAAGCTGGCCCGCTTTCTCGATGGCCGAAACGACGGCCGATCGCCCGACCTGACACCTCTCCACCTCCAACCCGGCGACCGAATCCTGTTGTGCTCTGACGGTCTGAGTTCGTACGTACCAGGCGAACAGATACGAGCTGCGCTCGACTCCGACGGTAGTCCAGGGGATATCGCCGACCAGCTCGTGACCTTGGCGGTCAACCAGGGCGGGCACGACAACATCACCGTCATTGTCATTGACGTGGCCCAGCGCTAAGGCTCCGCCGCACGCCAGCATCAGCGCTGGTGTCGGCGCCAGCCTGCGGTGAGCAGCCCGGCGAGGGCCAGGCCGAGCAGCGGCGCGAGACCCACCCCGGCGAGGGTGCAGGCGACCGCGAGCAACGCCGGCGGCACCCAACACCAGGCGGGCACGCTGCGCGGGGCGCGGCCGCGCCGCCGGGCCGCGGCCTCGGTCGCCATCGGCACGACCAGCACCGGCAGCGCGGCGGCCAGCAGGGTCAGCCAGGGCAGCACCAGCCGGTCGAAGCGCGCCACCGTCAGCAGTCCCCCGAGCACCGCGACGGCCAGCATCGCGGTGCGGGCCGGCACCCGCGGCGCCAGGCCACGGATCGCCAGTGTCCCGGAGTACGTCGTGGTCAGCGCTGCCGCGAAGACCGCCACCGCGACGAACAGATTGGCGTACGCGGCCAGCCCCGACCCGGCGGCGAGGAGCGCGACCACGTCCGCCGAGCCGGTCCGCAGCCACAGACCGGCGCCGGCGAGCACCCCGAGCAGCGTCGGCCCGATCAGCAGCCCCACGCACCAGGCCAGGTCCCTCCCGCGGGCCAGACCGACGCTGAAGTCCGGTGCCCGCAACGCGAACACCGCGACGTAGCCGATCAGCGCGGCGGCGTCGGCGAGCCCACCGGCGGCGAGGCGGACCGGCGCGCCGGGCGGCGGCAGCACGGTCAGGCACCATCCGACCAGGACCACCGCGCTGAGGGTGGTGAGCACCGCGATCCGGTTGCCGAGCCGGGCGGGCGCCCAGGAGACGGCGAGGACCGCCACCTCCAGCAGCGCCGGCCCGACCCAGCCCGGCAGGTGCGTCAACGCGGCCAGTGACGCGCCGCCGAGCCCGACGTTGAAGCCGTTCCAGCCGACCATCGACACGGCCAGCACCGCCGCCAGCAGCAGGCGGGAGACCCGCCCCAGGTACGCGGGCAGCACCGCGGTCAGGGTGCCGCCGTCACCGAGCGGCCGGCGCAGGCCGATCCGGCCCTGCCCCCACAGCAGCGCCACCATCAGCGCCCCGCCGACCAGCAGCCCGGCCACCGGCACCGCGCCGCCGTGCCGGTCGGCCATCGCCGCGCCGAGCACCAGGGTGGCCGGCGCGGTGCCGATGCCCAGCCAGGCGCCGACCGCCGCCGGCCACCGCCGCCCCCGGCCCTCCTCGACGGGCCCGGCGGACGCCGGAGCGACGCCGGCCGCTGGACCGGGATCAGACAACGTGGCGCAGGTAGCCGGCTATCGCCGCGTCCAGCACCTCCGCGCCGGGACGCGCCCACACCTGCGCGGAGAAGACCTCCACCTCGATCGGGCCGACGTAGCCGGCGGCGTCCACCGCCTCGCGCAGCCGGCGCAGCTCGATGCACCCGTCGCCGGGCAGCGCCCGGCCGAGCAAGACCCCCTCGGGCAGCGGGGTCACCCAGTCGCAGACCTGGAACGCGGCGATCCGCGTGCCGGCCCGCTCGATCTGCGCGTACACCGTGTCGTCCCACCAGATGTGGTACGCGTCCACGACCACACCCACCACCGTCGGGTCGAACCGTTCGGCGATGTCCAACGCCTGCCCGAGGGTGGCGATCACGCAGCGGTCGGCGGCGAACATCGGGTGCAGCGGCTCGATGGCCAGCCGTACGCCGGCTGCCGCCGCGTGCGGGGCCAGCTCGCCGATCGCGTCGGCGACCCGGCGGCGGGCGCCGTCGATGTCCCGGCGGCCCGCCGCCAGCCCACCGGAGACCAGCACCAGTTCGGGGGCGCCCAGCGTGGCCGCCTCCTCGATGGCGCGCAGATTCTCCGCCAGCCAGTCGTCGGCGGAGAAGAACCCGCCCCGGCACAACGAGGTGACGGTGAGCCCGGCATCGCGGACCAGCTTCGCCGAGCGGGCCAGCCCGTACTCCGCGACCGGTTCCCGCCACAGGCCGATGCCCGGCACGCCGGCGGCCACACAACCGGCCACCACGTCGGGCAGCGGCCAGCGCTGGGCGGTGGCCTGGTTGAACGAGAAGCGCCGCAGCGCGTCGCCGCTGCCACCCGACGGTGCCGCACCCGCGAACTCGACGGTCACTGCGCCACCCCCGCCACCGTGAACAGCGCTCGGGCGCGGGCGGCGGCCAGGTCCGCGTCGGGCAACAGGCCGGCCGCGTCGGCCAGGGTGAGCAGGGTGGCCAGGTGTGCGGGAGAACGCCCGGACTGCGCGCCACCGACCATCGTGAAATGGTCCTGGTGCCCGGCCAGCCAGGCCAGGAACACGATCCCGGTCTTGTAGTGCCAGGTCGGCGCCGCGAACAGGTGCCGGGCCAGCGGCACGGTCGGCGCGAAGACCTCGTCGTACGTCGAGACGTCCCCCCGGTCCAGGGCGGCCAGCGCGGCGGCGGCGGCCGGCGCGATGGCCGCGAACACCCCGAGCAGCGCGTCGGAATGGCCCGCCTCGTCGCCCCGGATCAGCTCCGGGTAGTGGAAGTCGTCACCGGTGTAGAGACGCACCCCGGCCGGTAGCCGGCGGCGCAACGCGACCTCCCGGCCGGCGTCGAGCAGTGACACCTTGATGCCGTCCACCCTGGACTGGTGGGCCTTGATCAGCTCGACGACCGTGTCGGCGGCCAGGTCCAGGTCGACCGCACCCCAGTAGCCGGTCAGCGCCGGGTCGAACATCGGACCCAGCCAGTGCAGCACCACCGGCTCGTCGGCGGCGCTCAGCAGCTCGTCGTACACCCGCAGGTAGTCCTCCGGGCCGCGGGCGGCGGCGGCCAGGTGCCGGCTGCACATCAGCACCGGCCGGGCACCGGCCGCGTGGACGTCGTCGAGCTGCTCGCGGTACGCGGCGGTGACCGACGACAGGGTGGCCGGACCGGCCGGCAGCTGGTCGGTGCCGACACCGGCGACGATGCGTCCACCCACGGCGCGGGCCTCGGCCGCGCTGCGCCGGATCAGCTCCCGGGTCGCCGGATAGTCCAACCCCATCCCCCGCTGGGCGGTGTCCATCGCCTCGGCCACCCCCAGCCCGTACGACCACAGGTGCCGCCGGAAGGCGAGCGTGGTGTCCCAGTCCACGGCCGCCGGAGCACCCGGGGTGTTCTCCGCGCCCGGGTCGGCGACCACGTGCGCGGCGGCGTACGCGATGCGGCTGGTCGCGGGCGCCGACGGGCGGGCGAACCCGGTCCCCCCGGCCAGCCGGTGGCGCCGCCCGCCCGGCAGCACGACCTCGGCGGCGCTCACGAGTGCAACTCCGGCACCTCGACGCGGACGCCCTCGCGGGCCGCGCGCAATCCCAGTTCGGCGAGCTGCACGCCGCGCGCGCCGGCCAGGAAGTCCCACCGGAAGGGCTCGCCGGCTACGACGTGCCGCAGGAACGCCTCCCACTGCACCTTGAAGCCGTTGTCGAACTCCTCGTTGTCGGGCACCTCGGCCCACTGGGCGCGGAAGTCCTCGGTGACCGGCAGGTCCGGATTCCACACCGGCTTCGGGGTGACCGCCCGGTGCTGCACCCGGCAGTTGCGCAGGCCGGCGACCGCGCTGCCCTCGGTGCCGTCGACCTGGAACTCCACCAGCTCATCGCGGTACACCCGCACGGCCCAGGACGAGTTGATCTGCGCGATCACCCCGCCGTCGAGTTCGAAGGTGGCGTACGCGGCGTCGTCGGCGGTGGCCGCGTACGGGCCGCCGGCCTCGTCGACCCGCTCGGGCACGTGGGTGGCGATCACGCAGGAGACGGCGTTCACCCGGCCGAACAGCTCCTCCAGCACGTAGTGCCAGTGCGGGAACATGTCCACCACGATGCCGCCGCCGTCCTCGGCCCGGTAGTTCCACGACGGACGCTGCGCCGGCTGCCAGTCGCCCTCGAAGACCCAGTAGCCGAACTCACCGCGCACCGAGAGGATCCGGCCGAAGAAACCCCCGACGACGAGACGCTCGAGCTTGCGCAGCCCCGGCAGGAACAGCTTGTCCTGTACGACGCCGGTGCGGACGGCCGCCGCGTCGGCGGCCCGGGCCAGGTCGAGCGCCGCGGCCGTGTCCTCGGCGAGGGGCTTCTCCGTGTAGATGTGCTTGCCGGCCTCGATGGCCTGCCGGATGGCCTTCTCCCGTTGCTGGGTGACCTGGGCGTCGAAGTAGACCTCGACGTCGTCCCGGGCCAGCGCCGAGGTCAGGTCGGTGGTCCAGTCGGTCAGGCCGTGCCGCTCGGCGAGCTCACGGAGCTTGGTCTCGTTACGCCCGACCAGGACCGGTTCCGGCCAGATGGTCGTGCCGTCGGCCAGCGTCACGCCGCCGGCCTCGCGGATGGCCAGCAGCGAGCGGACGAGGTGCTGCCGGTAGCCCATCCTTCCGGTCACGCCGTTGACGATGATGCCGATCGACCTGCGGGTCATGGTGTTCCTTCCGTCGTGCTGGTCGTGCCGATCCGCGTCTCAGTGGTTGGCGGCCGCGCTGCCGAGCAACCCGCGCAGGTCGGTGGCGAGCCGGTCGAAGCGGGGATCCGACATCACCTGCGCGTAGTCGCGGTGCGTCGGCAGCTCGACCGTGAAGGTGCGGATGATCCGGCCGGGCCGGGCGCTCATCACCACGACCCGGGTGCCGAGGAAGACCGCCTCGGCGATGGAGTGGGTGACCAGCACCACGGTGGTGCCGGTCTCCCGCCAGATCCGGTGCAGCTCGGCGTTCATCTGCTCCCGGGTGAGGGCGTCCAGGGCGCCGAACGGCTCGTCCATGAGCAGCACCGGCGGGGCGTGCAGCAGCGCGCGGCAGAGTGCCACCCGCTGCTGCATGCCACCGGACAGCTCGTGCGGCAGTGCCTTCTCGAAACCGGTCAGGCCGGTCATCTCGATCAGCTCGTCCGCCCGACGGGCCGCCTGCGCCCGGTCCATGCCGCGCATCTCGGCCTGGAGCAGGATGTTGGCCCGCGCGCCGCGCCACTCCAGCAGCGCGGCCTTCTGGAAGACGAAGCCGATCTGCTTCTGCGGGCCGCGAACCGGGCGTTCCAGCAGCGACACCTCTCCGCTGGTCGGCTGGACCAACCCGGCGACGATCTTCAGCAGGGTCGACTTGCCACAGCCGGACGGGCCGACGATCGTCACGAACTCGCCGGGCTGGATGTCCAGCGACACGTCGTCGAGCGCGGTGGTCTGCGACCGGCGGGAGCTGAACCGGACGGTCACGCCGGACATCCCAATGGCGGTGCCGGCGCGGGCCGGCGCTGCGGTCACCGGGTCACCCCTGCGCCGCGTACGAGGAGTCCCAGTACGCGTTGGGCGCGCCCGCATCCTTCAGCTCGGCGTAGCGCGACATCAGGTCGATGGTCTCGGTCCACTGGGCCTCGGTGTTCACCCCGGGCGGGCCTTCGGCGCCGAGCAGCGGCAGGTTGAGGGTGAGCTGCTTGGTGAGCACCTCGGGGGCGGGCTCGTTCTCGGCCAGCTCGACCATCGCGCTCACCGCGCCGGCCGGGTCGCGTGCGGCGTCGGCCCAGGACTTCTGGGTGGCCCGGACGAACTTGCGGGCCAGCTCCGGGTCCTTCTGCAGGGTCTGCGTGTTGGCGATCAGACCGGTGCCGAGCAGGTTCATCCCGTAGTCGGCGAAGAGCAGCACGTCGACCTTCTTGCCGGTCTTGCTCTCGATCGTCGGCGCCTGGTCGTGGAAGAAGCCCATGATGGCGTCGACCTTGCCCTCGGCCAGCGCGGCGATCTTGCCGGCCGCGTCCACGTTGACGACCTTGACGTCGTCCTTCTTCAGGCCGTTCTTCTCCAGCCACGCCGGGAACGTCGCGTAGAGGGCGTCACCGGGGGTGCCCCCCACGGTCTTGCCCTTGAGGTCGGCCGGGGTCTTGATGTTCTTCTCGGTGAAGAACTCCACCGAGGACGGACCCTTCTCCAGGTACGCGCCGAGGCTGCGCACCGGCATGCCACTGGCCACCGACTTGAGCAGCACCGGGCTGTCCGCCCAGCCGAAGTCGGTCTGCTTCTGGGCGACCTGCTTGACCGTGTTGCCCGAGCCGTTGCCCGGCAGGATCTTCAGGTCGATGCCCTCGGCGGAGTAGTAGCCCTTCTGCAGGCCGTAGTAGAAGGGCGCGTGCTCGCCGTACGGCACCCAGTTGAGGGTGAGGGTGACCTGCTTGCTGCCGTCGGCGTTGGTGTCGCCGCCGGAGTCGTCCCCACCGCAGCCGGTGGCGGCGACGAGCAGGGCGGCGGTGACCAGGATGGTGGTGGCGGTGCGTTTCATCGGTGCCTCCGTGATGGGGTCGGTCAGGAGGTGGTGAGGGACACGCCGGCACGGCGGCTGGCGTGCCACGGGATGAGCAGTGCCTCGGCGATCTCGACGAGGACGAACAGGACGATGCCGATGGCGGACATCAGAATCAGGTCGGCGAACAGCAGTGGGGCGTCGAGGTTGCCGTTGGCCAGCAGCAGGACGTAGCCGAGCCCTTCGCTGGCGCCGACGAACTCACCGACCACGGCGCCGACCACGGCGAGGGTGACGGCCACCTTCAGGCCGGCCATCAGGTGCGGCAACGCGTTCGGGAAGCGGATCTTGCGGAACGTACGCCAGGGTCCGGCGCCCATCGTGGCGGCGAGGTCGAGCAGCTCCGGGTCGGTGGAGCGCAACCCGGCCACGCCGGAGATGACCACCGGGAAGAACGCGATGAGCACCGCGAGGATGACCTTCGGGGTGAGGCCGAGGCCGAACCAGACCACCAGCAGCGGGGCGATGGCGATCTTCGGGATGACCTGTGCGAACAGGACGATCGGGTAGAGCGCCTTGTCCAGGGTGCGCGAGTAGGCGATGGCGACCGCGGCGGCCAGCCCCAGCGCGGCGGCCAGCACGAAGCCGAGCACCGTCTCGTAGAGGGTGACCACGGTGTGCCGGGCCAGTTCGGACGACTGCCCGGTCATGGTGGTCCAGACCTGGCCGGGCGTGGGCACCAGGTAGTTCGGCACGTACTCCTGGGCGGCGACGAACCACCACGCGGCGAACAGCGCGGCCAGCACCAGCGCCGGGCGCCAGAGCGAGTCGGCGAGCGCCACCGCGCGGCGGCCGAGCGTCGGTCGTGGTGGTCGACCGTCGGTGCCGGGCGGAGGACCGGCCACCGTGGACGGCGCCGGGGCGTCGACGGTGTCCGACGAAGCGGTGGCCCCGGACGCGGACACGGCTGCCCGCCCGCCTTCGGTCATGTCGACGGCGGCCTGCCGGCCCGCCGTGTCCAAAGAGTTCTCGGTCACGCGGAACCTCCTCGGGGCCCGGCTCAGCACCCGCGGAGGGGGCCGGTCGACGGATCAGGCAAACGCTTTCCTGGAGCGTAGGCGGCACCTTCGCACCGGGCAAGGCCTTTCCTCGATCTATTCGGGCCGTGCCCGCGCCGTCAGCTCGCCGCCGGGTAGGTGTCCAGCAGGCCGCACATGCCCAGCCGGCCCCGCTCGACCGGTTCGTCCACCGCGTACACCCGGGCGTCCCCCAGGTGGCCGGGATCGCCCCTCTCCAGGGCGTCGAGCTGTTCGCCGGTGCCGGCGGCGGCGCGGCCGGCACCGGCCGACCACCGCTGCCGCCAGCGGGTCAGCAACGGGCGGCGCAGCGCCACCGCCGCGTCGTGGAACGCGGCCAGCGCCGCCGGACCGCCGGCCCGCAGCGCCTGGAAGCCGATCACGGCCAGATCCCGTCGACGGTACGCGGCACACACGTCCGTGCCCGGCGCTCCCCCGTTCGGCAGCGCCGCCGCCGCGAGGTACGCGTCGGGGTCCGCCAACACGTCGGGCGGGAAGGTCAGCACCGCGTCCCCGGCCTCGGGCAGCCCGCTGTTCTGCATGAGCACCACAATGGTCAGTTCACCGCCGTTGACCAGACGGTGCACGGTGCCCGGCTCGAACCAGACCACCGCACCCGGCCGCAACGGGGTCTCCCGGTAGCCGGCCGCGGTGAGGGTTTGCACCGCGCCCTCGCCGCCGGTCACCACGTACCCCTCCGTACAGCACAGGTGCACGTGCGGGGTGCCGCCGACCACGCCGTCCGGCGCCGCCGTGTCGTAGACCCGCAGCCGGGACAACCCGATGCCGCCGGGCAGCACGGCCGACCGGTCAGGCATCGAAGTACTCGTCGGTGTCGTCCGCCGCCGGCAGCGACACCAGCAGCACGGTGAGGTCACCGATGGCCCGGTGCCGGCAACCCGGCTTGATGAGGAACGCGGACATCGGCCGGGCGGGATGGCGCACCCCGTCCAGCTCGATCTCACCCTCCCCCGCGAGCACGATGTAGTACTCGGTGGCGATGCGGTGATGGTGGGTGACCGCGTCCTGCACCTCGAGCAGGTGCACGCTGGCCTGGCCGTCGCTCTCGGCGATGAAGCCCCTGCGGGTGGTCCCACACGAGCAGCGCCTGGTGGGAAGGTCGTCGAGTTGGAGCACCGCGAAGCGATCGGACATGACCGGGCCTCCCTGCGGGAAAGGGCTTTCACTGCGGTACCGTGACGCTAGCCGGCACGGCGAAACGCCGTCAACAGATCGAGGGGGCGGCCATGGCGACCCTGTCCGACGTGGCGCGACGCGCGGGCGTCTCGCCCGCCACCGCCTCCCGCGTGATCAACGGCAGCAGCAAGCCGGTCACCGACGAGCTGCGCGAGCGGGTGCTCGCCGCCGTCGCCGAGTTGCAGTACGTGCCGAACGCCCACGCCCAGCTGCTGGCCCGCTCACACCGCAGCGCGGTCGGCGTGATCGTGCACGACGTCTCCGACCCGTACTTCGCCGAGATCACCCGTGGGCTGCAACGCGTCGCCACCGACCAGGGCCGGCTGCTGATGATCTGCAACAGCTACCGCGACCCGGACCGCGAGCTGGAGTACGTGGAGCTGCTGCGCGGCCACCAGGTGGCGGCGCTCATCCTCGCCGGCTCCGGCTATCACGACGAGGCGTTCACCCGGCAGCTCAACGAGAAGCTCGCCGCGTACGGGGCCACCGGCGGACGGGTCGCGGTGATCGGCCGGCACGAGCACTCCGGCGACGCGGTGATGCCGGACAACCGGACCGGCGGGTACCTCGCCGGCCGGGAGCTGTGCGAGCTGGGACACGGGGCGATCGGCGTGGTCGCCGGCCCGCGCATCCTCACCACCACCACCGATCGGTTGGCCGGGCTCCGGCAGGCGCTCGCCGAGCAGGGCCGTGACCTGCCCGAGCGGCGGATCCGCTACGCCGAGTTCGACCGCGACGGCGGCGCCGAGGCCACCGCCCGTCTCCTCGACGCGGATCCGGAGCTGACCGCGATCGTGGCGCTCAACGACTCGATGGCCATCGGCGCGCTCGCCACCCTGCGGGCCCGTTCGCTGGCCGTACCGCGGTGGGTCTCCGTGATCGGCTTCGACGACATGCCGATCGCCCGGGACGTCACGCCGGCGCTGACCACCGTGCGGCTGCCGCTGGTCGACATGGGAGTGCGCGCGATGTCGCTGGTGCTAGGCGCAGAGGCGCTGTCACCCCGGGTCGAGGTGCTCCCCGCCGAGCTGATCCGGCGGGACACCACCGGCCCCGCCGCCCGGGCCACCACCGGGTCGGCGCCCCGGGCCCGTCGGGCTGACACCGCGTCGTGACCGTGGTCAGCCCGACGCAGCGTCCCCTCACGACGGACGACGTGTCGTACCTGGTCCGCGCGTCGTTCGGCCCGCGGGACCGGGTCCGGGACGCGGGTCCGTTGACCGGCGGCGGGTACGCGACGGTGTGGTGGGCGTTGCTCGACGACGGCCGTCGGGTGGTGCTGAAGGTGGCTCCGCCGGCCGGCACCCGACTGCTGCGCTACGAGCGGGGGCTCTGCGCGGCCGAGGCACGCTACTTCCGGCTGGTCGCCGAGCGGGCGCCGCAGGTGCCCGTACCCCCGGTGCTGCACCACGGCACCGACCCGGCGTACGGCGAATGGCTCGTCACCGCGATGCTGCCCGGCCGGTCGCTGTCCGACCTGGCCGGCGCGGGCGTCGCGGTCGACGACGGCCCGGCGCGGTACGACCTCGGGGTGGCGCTCGCCGCGCTGCACCGGGTCACCGGCGACCGGTTCGGCTACGACGGCGACCGGGCCGACGGATCGACCTGGCGGGCGGCGTTCTCCGCGATGCTCGACGCGCTGCTCGCCGACGCGGCCGACTGGGACGTGCGGCTGCCGATCACCGAGGCCGGTCTGCGCGCGTTGGTGCGGCGGCACGCCGACGTGCTGGACGAGGTCCGCCGCCCGGCGCTGCTGCACTTCGACTGCTGGGACGGCAACGTGCTAACCGCGCCCGACGCCGACGGACGGCTACGGCTGCGCGGTCTGGTCGACGGCGAGCGGTTCCTGTACGGCGACCCGCTGCTCGACCTGGTCTCGCCCCGGCTGTTCCGGCGCGTCGAGGACGAGCCGGAGCACCCCCTGCTGCGCGGTTACCGGGACGCCGCCGCCGAGCCGCTGGTCCTGGACGCCTCGGCGCGTCGGCGGCTCGCGCTGTACCGGCTGCACCTGTACCTGCTGATGACCGTGGAGATGCCCAGCCGTGGCATGACCCCGGGCAGCCACCCGGGGCGGCACGAGCGGCTGGCGGCCCTGCTCGACGCGGAGATCACGGCGCTCAGCCCGGTCTGACGATCCGTGCGGGTGGCGTGCGACGCCTGGTCGCACGCCACCCGACCTCGATCAGGGCAGGTCGATCGGGCGCAGCACCCGGTCCACGGTGTGCGCGATCTGCCGGTTGCCATTGTTGACGTCGAAGGCGACCACCCGTGGGTCGCGATCGTTGGTGTCGGCGTCGACCAGGCGTACCTGACGGAAGTAGTGCCAGTAGGTGCGCACGTCGACCTCGACGGTCGGGCCGAGCGCGGTGGTCAGCTCGGCGCCGTCTGCCGTGACGGCCGTCTTGCGGTCGATGGTCGCGCCCGGCACCACGTGGTAGAGCAGCACCGTCTCCACGGTGTCAATGCCCAGCCCGGCGACGGCCGAGAACGCCGCACTCTCGCCGGGCAGCTTCTGGGCGTGGGTGATCTCCCGGACCAACTGCTGGAACGCCGCGTCGTTGGGCAGGAACGCGGTCAACGCGACCGTGCCGTCGGTGAGCACCTTGACCGGTGAGTTCGGCTTGGCCTCCAGCACGGCCAGCACGGCTGCGGTCAGCACGTCGAAGTCTCGTGCGTTGCGATCGAATCCGGACCGGTCCTTGGTGAGCACCTGGGCGAGCGACGCCGTGCCCAACGGCTTTTTCTTGCCGGTGGCCTGTGCGGCCGGCACGGCGACGGCGGTGGTGGCGAGCGCGGTGGCCAGGGTGCCCACCGCCACCCGGGCGGCGAGTCGTGCGATCTTCATCAGCGGGCCTTTCGTCGAGGCGACAGATCCGTGACGTCTCGTCACGACCCATGCTTCGCATCGTCAACGCCCCTCGGATGCACCTGCGGATAACGGATTGTCCGGAACCTGTCCGGGGCTTAGCCTCGCCCGGTGCTGATTCGGGAGTTCGTCGACCAGGACTGGTCGCAGGTCTGGCCGATCGTCGAGGAGGTGATCCGGGCCCGGGAGACCTTCGTCTACGACCCGGCGATGACCTCCGACGCGGCGTACGGCATGTGGGCCGAGGCCCCGCCGGGACGGACCGTCGTCGCCGTCGACGGGGAGCGGGTCCTCGGCACCGCGAAGATGGGCGCCAACCGGCCGGGGCCGGGCGCGCACGTGTCCACCGCGAGTTTCATGGTCGCCGCTGGCGCGCGAGGGCGGGGCGTGGGCACCGCGCTGTGCCGCGACGCCCTCACCTGGGCGCGCCAGCAGGGGTACGCGGGCATGCAGTTCAACGCCGTGGTGGAGAGCAACCGGTCGGCGGTCGAGCTGTACCGGCGGGAGGGTTTCACGGTGGTCGGCACGGTGCCGGGCGCGTTCCGCCACCCCACCCTCGGCCGGGTCGGCCTGCACGTCATGTACCAGGAGTTCTGAGCCCGGCGCTCGGGGGGCCATGGTGGTGGTGGGCTCCGCTGCCGCGCACCGCGCACCGACCTCCGCGCCGCCGTCAGGGCGTGATTCGCTGACGACATCAACTCCGAAGCGTCTCAACCACTGAGGTTGCCCCCGGCCGGGGCGGCGCGAAGTCCGGACCGCGAGGCGGCCAGCTCCGCGCCGGCGCGGCGGATCGGGGTGAACAGTCCCCCGATCGCGACCAGCAGGCACCCCGCTCCCGCCACGAGCGTGACGGCCTGGACGCCGTACCGGCCGGCGGACCAGGTCAGCACCGCCGCACCGGCCGGCCCGAGGGAGTAGTGGATGCTCCAGAACGCCGAGGTGACCCGGCCGAGCAGATGGTCGGGGGTGATCTCCTGGCGCAGCGACATCGAGCAGATGCCGCCGATGCTGAGGCAGCACAGGTACACGGCGGTCAGCGCGGTGACCGCCGGCACGCTGGTGGCGGCACCCACTCCCACCACCGCGCAGCCACAGACCGTGTGGGCGCTGATCCAGGTGACGCCGAAGCCGCGCCGACGGCGCAGCGGCGCGACCAGCAGCGCGCCGGCGACCGTGCCCAACGCCGCCACACCGAGCACCGTGCCGACGGTGCCCTCGGAGCCGCCCAGGTCGTGCGTGACGTGGTAGATCAGCACGTCGGTGAAGCCGTAGGTCAGGAAGATGAAGACCGACAGCAGCACGGTCAGCGCGCGGAGCACGGGCTGCCGCCACAAAAACCGCGCCCCCGCCAGGAACTCGGCCAGCGGGCGCTGCCGGAGGGCCGTGGCGTCCGCGGCGTCGTCGACCTCGACCGGCCGCAGTCGGATCAGCCACAGACCGGCCGCGGAGAGCGCGAAGCTGCCCGCGTTGACGGCGATGGCGACCGCCGGCCCGAAGCGGGCCGACACGACACCGGCGAGCAGCGGCCCGAGGACGGCCGTCGCCGCGAACGTCGCCTGCAACCGGCCGTTGGCCTCGGTGATCCGGTCCCGGTCGACGAGGTTGCGAACCGCGGTCACCGCGGCGACCTGGAACACCATGCCGGCCGCCTCGCAGATCGGCAGCACGACGAAGAGCAGCCAGACCTGCGGGCCGGCGAGCCAGGCCAGGGGCACCAGGCCGTACAGCACCAGCCGGGTCAGGTCCGCCGCGATCATCAGGGTGCGGCGGTCGTACCGGTCGACGAGCACCCCGCCGAAGACGCCGGCCACGACGGACGCGGCACCCGCGACGGCGGTGAGCAGGCCCATCTGCGCCACCGACCCGGTGGCCTGGAGCACCAGCAGCGGTACCGCCAGGTAGGCGAACGAGTCACCGGCCGCGGAGAGCGACTGCGCGATCCAGTACGTGCCGAAGGTGCGGTCCCGCCACAGCGGCGCATGGCGCGCGTTGGCAACTCGACTCACCGGATCGAGAGTAGTACGCACCAGAGGGGCGTCAACCACGAGCCGGCCGCGGGAGGACATCCCGCGGCCGGCTCCGGGTCAGCAAGGGTCAGCTCTGGCGCAGCGGGGCGAGCGCGCCGCTCCAGGCGACCACCTGGTCGAGGGTGGTGGTCAGCGCGTCCTCGTGGAACTGGTTGGGCTTGAAGACGCTGAAGTTCTCGAAGTCGGTGAAGAGCGACAGCGCCACCTGGGAACGCACGTCGGCCATCTGCAGCTCGCCGGCGATCAGACGCAGGTGCTCGACGGCCCGGGCGCCGCCGAGCGAGCCGTAGCTGACGAAGCCGACGGCCTTGTTGTTCCACTCGGCGTACAGGTAGTCGATGGCGTTCTTGAGGGCGCCCGACGTGGAGTGGTTGTACTCGGGGGTCACGATGATGAACCCGTCGTACGAGGCGATCGTCTCGGCCCACCGCAGCGTGTGCGGCTTGGTGTACTGACCCATCGCCGGCGGGTACGCCTCGTCGAGGTGCGGCAGCTCGTAGTCCAGCAGGTCGATCAGCTCGTACTCCGCGTCGGAGCGCTGCTTGGCGACCTCGAGGACCCAGCGGGCGACCGCTTCCCCGTTCCGCCCGGGGCGGGTGCTGCCGAGGATGATCCCGATCCTGGTCATGGTGGCGCCTTTCAGAAGTGGGTTGGGCTGACGCGCCGACGCTAGCCGGTTGTTGCTTGGTCAAGCAAATGGGCCTGGTGTGGCTGTCCCCACACGCACGGTGGGCAATTGATCGGTCAAGCAACTAGGATGTCGGGATGGCCGGCCCACCCGCAGAGCGTCCGCTTCCCCTCAATCCGGACGAAGAGGCCCTGGTTCGCGCCCTGGGCCAGGTGATGCATGTGCTGCCCCGCACCATCGACGGCGACATGATCGCTGATCGTCAACTGCCGCTGACCGAGTACACCGCCCTGATGAACCTCTCCGAGGCACCGGACCGGCGGATGCGCATGCACGAACTCGCTTCGCTCTGCCACCTCTCGCTCAGCGGCATGACCCGCACGATCATCCGACTGGAGACGCAGGGCCTGGTGAAGCGGGAACGGTGCGAGGAGGACGCCCGTGGCTGGAACGCCGTCCTCACCGACGCGGGCTTCGCCCGCCTGGAAGAGTCGTGGCCCAGCCACCTGGCCGCCGTACGCCGACGGTTCCTCCAGCACTTCGACGGCTTCGACCTGGCTCAGCTGGCCCGCGCGTTCCGCAGCGCGGGGACGACCGACTGAGCCAGGCCGCGCCGTCCTAGGCGTTCGCCACGAGCCGCCAGCGGTTGTCCGCGCTGCCGTTGTCCGAATCCTGCACGGCCTGGGCACCCCACGCGGTGGACCCGTTCAGGATGCCGAGCAGCTTGCCGCTGTTGACGTTGCGGATCCGGTAGGTGCCGTCACCGTTGTCCACCAGGGTCCACCGGTGGTCGGCGGTGCCGTTGTCGGACCACTGCAGGACGCGGGCGTTGTCGGCGGTGGACATGTTCTCCACCCCGAGGACCTTCCCGCTGTTGACATTGCGGAACCTGACCGCTGAGCCGTCGGTCACCACCACCCAGTTGTGGTCGGCGGTGCCGCTGTCACCCCACTGCACGGCGAGCCCACCGTCGGCGGTGGACATGTTCTGGATGCCGAGCACCAGGCCGGTGCCCACGTTGACCAGCCGGTGGCTGCCACCGCCGCTGCTGCCACTGGCGTTCCAGTAGACGGTGTAGTTGTAACCGTGGGCGTCCTGGAACGGCGCGAGTGTGACGGTGGAGCCGTTCGCGGTCGCGGTGAACGCCAGGGAGCTGGTGCTGGTCCGGGCGATCGACGCGACGGTGAGTGACGGCAGCGCGGTGAGCGCGGTATTGCCGTAGTTGCCGCAGAGCACGCTCGGGCCGTAGGTGACGGCGGCGACGCCGGGGTTGTCGTTGGCGGCCCGCATGACGACCCGCATCGGCAGGCGTACGACGATGGTGTCCCCGTCGGCCCAGGTGCGGGTGACCGTGGCATAGCTGCCCGGCGTGGTGGCGACGTTCTGCGCCACACCGTTGACGCTGACCGTCGCGCCGCTCGTCCACGCGGGGATGCGCACCCGGACGCTCCACGACCCGCTCATCGTGCCGGACAGGGTGAGGGTGGTGGTGTCGCTGACCGGGTAGCTGGTGCTCTGCGTGACCGTGATGCCGCGCTGCGACCAGGTCAGCGTCGACGGCGTGAACAGGTTCACGGTCAGCGTCGTGCCGTTGTAGAAGTAGATGGAGTCCATCAACTTCGTGTTGATCTCCAGGCCGGTGCCCTGGCAGCACCAGAACGAGTTGTAGTCGGTGCTCCAGGTGCCGCCGCCCCACGCCGGGCCCACGCCCCGACGGCCACCCGGGCGCAGCGGGGTGAAGTACGTGATGTGGCCGTGGCTGTCGGCCGGGTTCTGTCCGCCGATCAGGTGGTTGATCAGCGCGCGCTCGTAGAAGTCGAAGTAGTCCGTCCGGTTCGGGTCGAGCAGCCACAGCTCCCGGGTCAGTTTGAGCATGTTGTAGGTGTTGCACTGCTCGCACGTGTCGTTGCTGAGGTAACCGGCGATCGCGTTGGGCGCCCGGAAGTGCTCCGCCTGGCTGTTGCCGCCGATGACGTAGGTGTGCGCGCCGACGGTGATGTTCCACGCGTTGCTCGCGATGTCCCGATACCGGGTGGTCCCGGTGGCCTTGAACTCGCGGGCGGCGCCGATCCACTTGGGCACCTGCGTGTTGGCGTGCAGACCGTTGAGCTGGTCGGAGTTGGCGGCCAGGGGGTTGAAGACGGCCGCGTGGTCGAACCGCTGGGCGGTGGCGAGCCACCGGGCGTCGCCGGTCTGCTGGTAGATGTCGGTCAACACGTCGTTCATGCCACCGAACTCGGTGCCCAGCATGGACTGCATCTGGCTGGAGCTCAGCCGGGCCGTCCGGGTGTCGACCCAGCCGGCCAGGGCCAGCAGCACCGAGCGGGCCTGGGTGTTGCCGGTGTAACGCCAGACGTCGAGCAGCCCGGCGAGGGTCTTGTGGATGCAGTAGTAGGGCACGTTGCCGTTGGACAACGTGCGTGCCTCGAGCGCGGTGAAGTCGGACTCCGGGAACCCGGAGAGGTAGCCCGAGCCGAACCCGGCAGCGCCGTTGTTCGCTTGGCACTTGGCCATCTCGGCCACCATGTAGTTCGCCTTGTCCCGGCAGGTGGTGTCGCCCAGCACCGCGTACCCGTACGCCCAGGCGGTCAGGAAGTGGCCCTGCATGTGGGTCCGGAAGGGGAAGTTCGGCGCGTCCCAGCCTCCGTTGGTGGCGGCCCCGTTGGTGGACAGCCGGTGGTTGGCGCGGAAGTTGTAGAGCAGGCGGTCGACGTCGACGAAGCGCAGGTAGGTGAGGGTGCGGGTCTGGTTGTCCAGCCAGCGACCGGCGGTCAGTCGCACCTGACCCGGGTCGAAGGGGTACGCCGACACCCCGATGTCCGGCCGGGCGGGCGGGACCACGGCTGCCGCGGCGGGGCCCGCGGTGAGGACCGTCGTACCGGTCGCGGACATGACTGCGGTGGCACCGGCGGCTTGCAGCACGCGGCGCCGGCTGATGGGCAGGGGGGACATGGAACCTCCACGGAGAGCGCAACGGGCGACGGAGCACAGCCGGGCGGGGACGGGCTCGACAGGGCGGTCAGACACGAGCGTTAGCGCTCACATCCGTGTCCGGCATGTTACGGCGGAGGGGCGGTCTCATTCAAGATGGTGACTGGCTCGTCCCCGACGATCAGGGCCGTGACGGCTCAGTGGACGGCACGCCTCCTGGTGTTATCGATAACACCAGGAGGCGTGGACGGAGTCACCGACGCGGGGCGTGGGCGGCCAGCGGATTGGTCAGGGTGCCGACGAACTGGAGAGCGGCCGACGGGTCGGCCAGGTCGACCATCTGCTGGTTGTCGCGCAACTGGAGCCGGTTGAGGCAGGACAGCGTGAACTCCGGTGCGAACAGGTCGTAGTGGCGAACCCGCTCGGCCAGGTGCGGCACCCGGTCGAAGTAGTCGACCGCGCAGGCCGCGACCGCGCCCCAGAAGGCGTCCTCGGTGAGCACCCCGGCCTCGACCAGCACCGCGTTGAGGTGGCGCAGGAAGCAGTCCACCACGTCGGTGAAGATGCTCAGCAGCTTGGTGTCGTCGGACACGTCGACGCGGATCCGCTCCACCTCCGCCGGCAGCTCGCGGTCGGCGCTCATCACCGCGATCTCCTCCGCGATGTCCTTGAAGATCACCCGCTCGACGGTGTCCCGCTCGCCGAGGACCAGGATGACGTTCTCGCCGTGCGGCATGAAGGCCAGGTCGTGGGCGTAGAAGCTGTGCAGCAGCGGGGTCAGGTACGCGTCCAGGTAGCGGCGCAGCCACACCTCGGCGGGCAACCCGGACCGCTCGATCAGGGCCGCCGCCAGCGAACCACCGGCGCTGTCCACGTGCAGCAGCGCGGCCATGGTGGACAGCCGCTGCCCCGGCGCCAGGTCGGGCACCGGGCTCTCCCGCCACAGCGCGGCCAGCATCTTGCGGTACGGGGAGGTGCGCTCGGTGGCCGCCTCGTACTGCCGGTGCCGGTAACCGACCGCGGCCCGCTCCCGGATGACGGTCAGGCCCGTGCCGGTCAGCACCTCGTCGCCGGCGATCAGGTCGGCCAACCAGTCGTTGATCGCCGGGGTGGCCGCCATGTACGCGGCCGACAACCCCCGCATGAAGCCCATGTTCAGCACCGACAGCGCGGTCTTGACGTAGTGCCGACCCTGCTCGCTGACGTTGAAGAAGGTGCGGATGGACTGCTGGGCGAGGTACACGTCCGGCCCCGGGCCGAGGTGCACCAGCCGGCGCTCGGCCAACTCCCCGGCGAAGGTCACCGCCAGCTTGTTCCACCACTGCCACGGGTGCGCCGGGATCAGGTGGTAGTCGGCGAGGTCCAGCCCGAGATCGGCCATCGTGGCCGCGAACCGGGCCCGGGTCTCGACGTCCAGTTCGCTCTCGATGAGCGTGTCGTAGTCGAGGTCGGCGGCGCTGCTGAACGTCGAGTGGTCCCGGTGCGCGGCCAGCCACTCCAGCCGTACCGGCGCGGCGACCTCCGGGGCGTACCGGTGGTACTCGTCGACGCCGAAGCCGAGCCGGCCGTTGTTGGCGACGAAGCAGGGGTGGCCCTCGGTCATCGACGTCTCGATGGTCTGGAAGTCCGCCTCGGCCAGCTCGGCGGCGCTCGGCGCGGCCTGGGCCAGCTTGTACGCGGTGCCGGCGAGGGTGGAGGTGATCTCCTCCAGGTAGACGGGGAGCACCCGCGCGGAGAGTCCGAGGGTGTGGCGCAACTCGACGATCAGGTCCACCGCGTCCGGCGGCAGCGAGGCGCCGTCGCGGTGTCGGGTGATGCTGTCCGCGTCGATCTGCCAGTGCGCCAGGGTCAGCACCCGGGCCGCGAACCGGTAGGTGACCGTGCCGTCGTCGCTGCGGACCTCGTACCACTGCCGGTCGTCGGGGCCGGACACGGCTTCGGGGCTGAGCAGCCGCTCGTGGGTGAACTCGGCGAGCGCCTTACGCACCAGCAGCCGGTTGGCCCGCGCCCAGCGCTGCGGGGTGAGGTGCCCGACCGGGTCGCCGGAGGCGCTGTGCGCGGTGGCGACGGGCGGGTGGGTGGGGACGGCGGTGGTGGTCACGCCGGGGCTCCTTCGGTTCGGATGGCGGCAACGCGGTCGGCGGCGGCCTGAAACTGGGCTCGGGTGCAGACGCTGAGCAGCGCGTCCTTCTCGGGCTTGACGATCGGGCCGACGACCTCGAAGCCGACGGCCGCGTTCAGCGCGTGCACGGCGGTGTTGCGCACGTCCGGCTCGACCACCACCCGCGCGGTGGCGGGGTCGCCGAACAGCCACGCCACGACGGTGCCGATCACCGCCCGGGTGAAGCCGTGCACCGGCGCGTCGACCGGCGCGCAGAGGAAGTGCATGCCCACGTCACCGGGCTGGTGGTCGTAGAGGCCGACCAGCTCGACGTGGGCCGGGTCGTAGCGCTCGGCGAGGAAGGCGGGACTCCCCCGCCACAGGCCGAGGTACGCGTCGTGGTGCGGGTGCTCGGCGATCCGCCGGTACTCCTCGGTGACCTGGGCCTCGTCGGCGTCCTGCATCATCCAGAACGACGCCTTCGGATGGGTCACCCAGGTGTGCAGCAGCGCCGCGTCGGCGTCCGGGTCGAGCGGACGCAGCGCAAACTCGCCGAGCCGTTCGTCGAGGCGGGTGAAGACGCCTGTCACGACGACACTCCGAACTCCTGGAAGGTGATGCTCTTCTCGATCGGGTAGTGCTCCCGGCCGAGCAGTTCCCGGATGATCCACGAGTTGCGGTAGGCGCCCATGCCGAGATCCGGTGAGGTGATGCTGTGCGTGTGGGTGCCGGCGTTCTGTAGGAAGATGCCCCGCCCGGTGTGGTCGATGCTGTAGTTGCGGGCCACGTCGAAGCGACCGTGGGAGTCCCAGCGGATCCGGTCGGACACCGGGGTGAGGAACTCCGGCACCTGGTAGCGGTAGCCGGTGGCCAGGACGAGGCCCTCGGTCCGCAGCGCGAAGTCGCGCTCCTGCTCCACCTGACGCAACCTCAGCGTGTACGCCCCGTCCCGGTGCTCGGCGCCGACCAACTCGGTGTTGGTGAGCAGCCGCGTGTTCACCGGCCCGTCGACGCTGTGCGCGTAGAGCAGGTCGAAGATGTCGTTGATCAGGTCGGCGTTGATCCCCTTGAACAGGCCCTTCTGTTCCGATTCCAGCCGGTAGCGGGTCGCCTCGGGCAGCGCGTGGAAGTAGTCCACGTAGTCCGGCGAGGTCATCTCCAGCGTCAGCTTGGTGTATTCGAGGGGGAAGAACCGGGGCGAGCGGGTCACCCAGTTCAGCTGGTAGCCGTACCGGTCGATGTCGCCGAGCAGGTCGTGGTAGATCTCGGCGGCGCTCTGCCCGCTGCCCACCACGGTGATGCTGCGCCTGGTCCGCAACGTCGACCGGTTCTCCAGGTACCGCGAGTTGTGCACGACGTCACCGGGCAGCCCCTCGACCGCCTCCGGCAGGTGTGGCGGGGTGCCGGTGCCGAGCACCAGGTGCCGGGCGCGGTATTCCACGGTCTCCCCGGTGCCCGCGCTGGCCCGCACCACGTACCGCTCGTCGGTGTCGTCGTATTCCACGCTGGTCACGGTCTGACCGAAACGCAGGTTCGGCAGCTTCGCCGCCGCCCACCGGCAGTACGCGTCGTACTCGCTGCGCAGCGGGTAGAAGCTCTCCCGAATGTAGAACGGGTAGAGCCGGCCGATCTCCTTGAGGTAGTTGAGGAAGGAGTACGGCGAGGTCGGGTCGGCGAGACTGACCAGGTCGGCGATGAACGGGGTCTGCAACCGGGCCGACTCCAGCAGCATGCCGGGGTGCCAGGCGAGGCTCGGGCGGGCCTCCAGGAACACGCCGTCCAGCTCGTCGATCGGCGCGGTGAGGCAGGCCAGGCCCAGGTTGTACGGGCCGAGCCCGATGGCGATGAAGTCGTGGGTGGACATCGGGGTCTCCAGGCGCGGGTTCGTGGTCACCGGCGTCAGCCGACGGGGCAGGTCAGTTCGGCGGCGGTGTGGTCGTGCACGTACCGGCCGGCGTGGGTGGCGATCAGGTCCAGCACGTAACCGACGTCCTCGACGGTCGTGGCGGGGTTGAGCAGGGTGAACTTGAGGAAGTGCTGGCCGTCGACCCGGGTACCGGCGACCACGGCGAGGCCGGTGGCCGCGAGGGCCTCGCGGGCGTACAGGTTGGCGGTGTCGGCCAGCTCGCGGCCCGGGCCGGTGGGCAGGTAGCGGAAGACCACCGTACTCAGCTGCGAGCGGGTCACCACCTCGAAGCGCGGGTCCTCGCTGACCAGCCGCCAGGCGTCGGCGGCCCGGTCGACCACCTCGTCGAAGAGCGCACCGAGCGCGTCCGGCCCCATCACGCGCAGGGTCAGCCAGAGCTTCAACGCGTCGAAACGGCGGGTGGTTTGCAGGCTCTTGTCGACCTGGTTGGGGATGCGCTGTTCGACCATCCGCGCCGGGTTGAGGTAGTCGGCGTGGTAGGTGACGTGCCGCAGCACCCGCCGGTCGCGGACCAGCAGCGCGCTGGAGCTGACCGGCTGGAAGAACGACTTGTGGTAGTCGACGGTCACCGAGTCGGCCAGTTCGATGCCGTCGAGCAGGTGCCGGCGCGTCGGCGAGACGAGCAACCCGCAGCCGTACGCGGCGTCCACGTGCAGCCAGACGCCGGCGCTCGCACAGATCCCGGCCAGCTCCGCGAGCGGGTCGATGGAGCCGAAGTCGGTGGTGCCGGCGGTCCCGACGACGGCCATCACCACCAGTCCGGCCCGCCGGCACCGGGCGATCTCGTCCCGCACGGCGGAGGGCCGGATGCGCCGCCGGGCGTCGGTCGGCACCGCGATCACCGCGTCCGGGGCGAGGCCGAGCAGCTTGGCGGACTTCTGCACGCTGAAGTGACCGGCCGCCGAGGTGAGCACCCGCAGCCGGGGCAGCAGCTCCGCGCGGGCCGCCGGGCCGAGCGCGTCGGCGCACGCCTCCTCCCGGGCCAGCAGCAGCGCCTGAAGGTTGGACTGGCTGCCCCCGCTGGTGAACACGCCGTCCGCGTCCGGGCCGAGGCCGATCCGCTGAGCGGTCCACTCGATCAGGCGACGCTCGATGAGGGTGGCCCCGGCGCTCTGGTCCCAGGTGTCCAACGAGGAGTTCACGGCCGTGAGCACGGCCTCGCCGAGCAGCGCCGGAATGACCACCGGGCAGTTGAGGTGGGCGAGGTAGCGGGGATGGTGGAACCAGACGGCGTCGCGCAGGTAGACGTCCTCCAGCTCGTCCAGGGCGGCCCCGGCGTCACCCAGCGGCCGGTCCAGGTCCACGCGGTCGACCAGGGGCGCCAACTCGGCCGGTGTGATGCCGGTGCCGGGCCGGTCCACGCCGGCCACCCGCCGGGCGACCCGGTCGACGCCGTCGGCGATGGCCTGCCGGTACTGCTCCACGGAGCCCTGGTGCAGCAGCTGTGCCCGCGCGGCGGCCGGTGCGGTCGCCGGCGCCGGTGGCGGCGCGGTGGTTTCGACGGGGTACGTCGGCACGGTCACGGATGTCCTCCACGTTCTCGACGATGGGCAGCCGCGACCGGCCCCGGCGCGCCGTCGCGCCACGGGGTCGTGCTGCCTTCGATGGGGGTCGCTACTCAGGCGGTGACGCCGGCCAGCGCCTCGGCACGCAGGTCCTCTTCGGACAGTCCGCGTCGCCAGTAGCCGGCGAAGGTCACCCGTCGACGGTCGAAGCCCCGCTCGCCGACCAGGTGCCGGCGCAGCGCCCGCACCACGCCGGACTCGCCGGCGATCCAGGCGTACGGGGTGCCGGCGGGCAGCCGGGCCGCGCGCACCGAGCCGACCAGCAGGTCACTGCCGGGCGGGGTGCTGCCGCGCACGATCCAGCGGATCTCGGCGTCGGCGGCGCTGGGCAGCTCGGTGATGTCGGCGGCGTCCGGCACCTCGATCCAGGCGCGTACCCGGGTGCCGGCGGGCAGCCAGCCGAGGATCCCGGCGGCGGCGGGCAGCGCGGTCTCGTCGGCGGCCAGCACGACGAGGTCGGTGCCGTCCGGGGGGCGGAAGCAGACGCTGCGGTTGTCGTGCACCGCGGGGCCGAGCAGCAGCACCCGGTCGCCCGGCCCGGCGAGGGCGGCCCAGCGCGAGGCGGGGCCGCCGTCGCCGTGGCTGACGAAGTCGATGTCCACCTCGCCGGCGGCCGGGCGCTGCTCCCGGATGGTGTACGAGCGCATCACGGCGCGGACGTCGGGCGGGAGTGCCCGCCAGGCGCCGAACCAGTCGTCGCCGTGCTCGACCGGGACCACCGGGGCGTGCTGCCCGGGGTGCGGCAGGAACAGCGAGACGCTCTGGTCCCGGCCACCGCCGGCGACGTCGACCAGCTCCGGACCGCCGAGGGTGACCCGGATCAGCGAGGCGCCGATCCGGCGTGACCGCACGACGTGCGCGGCGAAGAAGCGGAACTGCGGGGCGACGGGCGCGACGGTGCTCGTACTCATGGCGTCAGCTGACCTTCTTCGCGTTCCGGATGGCGGTGGCGAGGTTCTCCAGCAGCGGGGCGGCGCCGGCGTACGAGAAGCGGGGCACCGCGTCCCACGGGGTCACCTGGTTGGCCTTGACCGCCGGCAGCTGCTGCCAGGTGGGCTTGGCGGCGAGGTCCTTGGGCTGCAACGCGGTGCTGCGGTTGTCCAGCAGGATCAGGTCGGCCGGGAACTTGCCGGTGTTCTCCCAGCTCAGCGCCTCGAAGTAGTCGCCGGCCTCGAGCTTGGTGGGGACGACGATGTTGACGCCCAGCTCGGCGAAGTACATGAGGTCGGTGCTGACCTTCGGGTTCGAGACGTAGAACAGGTCGGGGCTGCCGGAGCAGGCCATCACCGTGATGCCGGGGTTGGCCTTGACCGCCTGACGGACCGCCTCGGCGGCGGCGTCGAAGCGGGTCTTCGCGTCGGTGACCTTCTTCGCGGACAGGTCCGCGCCGAGCGACTCGGCCAGGGCGGCGTACCGCTCGATCGGCTTGGTCATCGGCACCCGGGCGGTGGTGACGGCCACGCTCGGCGCGAGCGGGAGGATCTTGTCCTTGCTCTCGTCCGGCACGTACCAGAGCGCGTCCGGGTCGTACATGTGGGTGACCAGCAGCTCGGGACGCAGGGCGGCGTACTTCTCGAGGCTGAACTCGCCCCACACGTTGCCGATGACCTCCACGGCCTCGACGTTGAGGTCGCCGGCCTGCGGGTCGATCGTGCCGTCGGCGCGCTTGGTCTCGCCGAACACTCCGACGAGCTGCTTGTCGAGACCGAAATCGACCAGCGCTGCCGCCACTCCGGTGAACGCCACCACCCGGGCCGGACGGGCCGCCGCCTCGATCTTCTTGCCGCGGTCGTCGGTGAACGACCAGGGCCCGTTTCCGTTATTGGGAGCGGGTTTGGCGGCATCGTCCTTGCCGCAGCCGGCGAGCAGGGCAGCCAGCGTGGCGGCGCCACCGGCGGCCAGCAGGCCACGACGAGAGAGGCGACGGGAGGACAGTGCATCGGGCATGGTGTCGTCTTTCGATCAAGGGAGGGTCGGTGTCGACCGGGACAGCGGGGTTAGGTTAGCCTAACCTCGGTCGTTGTCAACAGCGGTACCGACGTGTCGCCACGAAACCGGAGCCCACACTGGACGCCTCACCCACCGTCACCAGACCAGCACCACACGTGCCGGCGCGGTCCACGGCCCCGCCCCCGGTGCGACACCAGGCGGCCCGTGCCGCCGGCCTGCTCGGCGCCGTGGCACTGCTCGGCGTGCTCCTGCTGCTCAGCATCGCGGTGGGCGCGAAGTCGCTGCCCCTCGCCGACGTCTGGTCCGGGTTGCTGCACCGCGACGCCACCGAGTACGCCGTGGTGCACCGGATGCGCCTGCCGCGCACCCTGCTCGGGCTGCTCGCCGGCACCGCGCTCGGCGTGGCCGGCGCGGTCATGCAGGCCCTCACCCGCAACCCCCTCGCCGACCCCGGGCTGCTCGGCATCAACGCCGGCGCGTCCGCCGCCGTCGCCACCGCCGCCAGCTTCCTGGGCGTCACCGCCATCGGCGGGTACGTCTGGTTCGCGCTGTTCGGCGCGGCGGTGGTCACCGCGCTCGTCTACGCCGTGGGCGGCGGACGCGGCGCCACCCCGGCCCGCCTGGCACTGGCCGGCGCCGCGCTGAACGCCACGCTCTACTCGTACGTGAGCGCGGTCATGCTGCTGGACACCGCGTCGCTGGACCGGCTGCGGTTCTGGACGGTCGGCTCGCTGGCCAGCGCGGACTCCGCGACCGTGACCCGGGTCGCACCGTTCATCCTGGTCGGTCTGCTGGTCGCGCTCGGCGCCGCCCGTCCGCTGAACGCCCTGGCGCTCGGCGACGACACGGCGCGGGCCCTGGGCGCCCGGCCGGCGCTCATCCGCGCCGCCGTGATCGTCGCGGTCACCCTGCTCTGCGGCGCGGCGACGGCCGCCTGCGGCCCGATCGTGTTCGTCGGGTTGCTGGTGCCGCACCTCGTCCGCGCCCTGACCGGCCCCGACCTGCGCTGGCTGCTGCCGTACTGCGCGGTGCTCGCGCCGGTGCTGCTGCTCGGCGCCGACGTGCTCGGCCGGGTGCTGGGCCGACCGGGCGAGCTTCAGGTCGGCATGGTGACCGCCGTGCTGGGCGGCCCGCTCTTCCTCTGGCTGGTCAGCCGGCGACCGGTGGCCCAACCATGACCGTCCTGCGTACCCCCGGCGGGTTGTCGGTGCGGATCCGCCCGCGCGCGCTGGCCGTCGGTGCCGGCGCGGCCCTGCTCGCGGCCGGGCTCGGCCTGGTCGCCGTGGGCAGCGGCGACTACCCGATGGGCCCGGCCGACGTGCTGCGCACCCTGACCGGTGGTGGCACCCCGGCGGAGCAGTTCATCGTGACCGAGCTGCGCCTGCCCCGGCTGGTCACCGCCCTGCTGGTCGGCGCGGCGCTGGCGCTGGCCGGTACGGTCTTCCAGTCGCTGGTCCGCAACCCACTGGGCAGCCCGGACATCCTCGGTTTCACCCAGGGCGCGTCGACCGGCGCGCTGGTGGTGGTCGTCCTCGGCGGCAGCAGCCTGGCCCTCGCGGGCGCCGCGGTCGTCGGAGGACTCGCCACCGGCCTGCTGATCTACGCGCTCGCCTGGCGGCGCGGCGTGCACGGCTACCGGCTCATCCTGGTCGGCATCGGCGTCGCCGCGATCCTCACCGGCGTCAACGGCTACCTGCTCACCCGGGCGCCGCTGATGGACGCCGCCCGCGCGGTGCTCTGGCTCACCGGCAGCCTGGACGGGCGCGGCTGGGCGAACGCCGGGCCGCTGCTCGCCGTCCTGGCCGTGCTGGCGCCCCTGGTGCTCGTCGGCTGCGCCCCGGCGCTGCGGATGATGGAACTGGGCGACGACACGGCCAGCGCCCTCGGCGTGCCGGTCCGCCGCCTGCGCCTGGTGCTGCTCGCCGCGGCGGTGCTGCTGGTGTCGTTCGCGGCGGCCGCCGCCGGTCCGGTGTCGTTCGTGGCGCTCGTCGCGCCGCACGTCGCGAAACGACTGACCCGGGCGCCCGGCCCCAACCTGCTGCCGTCGATGGCGGTCGGCGCGGCGCTGCTGGTCGGCGCCGACCTGCTGGCCCAGCGCGCGTTCACCGGGCACCAACTTCCGGTCGGCGCGGTGACCGGAGTGATCGGCGGTGGCTATCTGGTCTGGCTGCTCGCCGTCGAACGCCGGGCGGGTCGGCTGTGACCATCCGCGACCCCTTCGAAGGAGCACCCATGCACCCCGGCAGCACCCGGCTCGGTGGCACCGCGCTGACCCTCGCCTACGACCGGCGCACCATCGCCGAGGATCTGACCGTGGCCGTTCCGGATCAGTCGTTCACGGTGATCATCGGCCCGAACGCGTGCGGCAAGTCGACCCTGCTGCGCGCGCTGTCGCGGATGCTGCGCCCGAGCGTCGGCACGGTGCTGCTGGACGGGCGGGACATCCACGACCGGCCCGCCCGCGCGGTGGCCCGCACCCTCGGCCTGCTGCCGCAGTCGTCGATCGCGCCGGACGGCATCAGCGTCGCCGAACTGGTCGCGCGAGGCCGCTACCCCCACCAGGGGCTGCTGCGGCAGTGGTCGCGCGAGGATGAGCGGGTGGTCGAGGAGTCGATGGCCGCCACCGGGGTCGACGACCTCGCCGACCGGCTGGTGGACGAGCTGTCCGGCGGGCAACGGCAGCGGGTGTGGCTGGCCATGGCGCTGGCCCAGCAGACCCCGCTGCTGCTGCTCGACGAGCCGACCACCTTCCTGGACATCGCCCACCAGATCGAGATCCTGGATCTCTGCGCCCGGCTGCACGAGGAGCAGGGCCGCACCCTCGTCGCGGTGCTGCACGACCTCAACCACGCGGCCCGCTACGCCACCCACCTCATCGCCATGCGCGACGGTCGGGTGGTGGCCGCCGGCGACCCGGCGACGGTGGTCACCGCCGACCTGGTCGCCGAGGTGTTCGGGCTGCCCTGCCGGGTGATCGACGACCCGGAGACCGGCACCCCGCTGGTCGTTCCCGCCGCCCGCCGACGCGCGGCCGAGCCGGCATGAGCACCCGACGCTTCCGCGACCCGTGGGGCGTGCCGCACCTGCGGGCCGACGACCCCCTCGCCCTGGCGGCCGAGCAGGGTCGGGTGACCGCGTACGACCGGGCGTGGCAGATCGAGGTGGAACGGCACCGGTCGGCGGGCACCAGCGCGGCCTTCCTCGGCGCCGACGCGCTCGCCTGGGACCGATTCGCCCGGCAGGTCCGCCTCGACGACACCGCCCGCCGCTGCCACGCCGCCCTCGACGAGGCGACCGCCGCGTGGGTGGGCGCGTACGTGGCCGGGGTCAACGCCGGCCTCGCCGTCGGGGCGGCGCGCGCACCGGAGTTCGCCGCCACCGGGCTGACCCCCGGCCGGTGGGAGCCGTGGACACCCCTCTCCGTCTGGCTGGGCCAGCACATCCTGTTCGCCGGGTTCCCCGGCAAGCTCTGGCGCGAGCACGTGGCGGAGCACCTCGGCGCGGACGCGGTCGAGGCGTTCGCCACCGACGGGCCGGCCGTCGCCGGCAGCAACGGGTGGCTGCTCGCCGCCGAGCGCACCGGCACCGGTGCCGCGCTGCTCGCCGGCGACCCGCACCGGTTCATCGAGGATCCGGGCGTCTACCAGCAGATCCGGCTGGCCTGCCCGGAGTACGACGTGGTCGGGTTGGCGATGCCGGGCGTACCGGGCATCGCCCACTTCGGACACACCGGTGCGGTGGCCTGGGCGATCACCAACGCGATGGCCGACTACCAGGACGTGTACGCCGAGCGGCTGCGCCGCGACGGCTCCGACGTGCGGGCGCTCGGCCCGGACGGCTGGGAGCCGGTGCACCGCCACGTCGAGACGATCGAGGTGGCCGGGGCGGCCCCGGTCGAGGTCGAGGTGCTGGAGACCGAGCGGGGTCCGGTGATCGTGGGCGGACCCGACGAACCGGCCGCGATCAGCCTGCGCTACCCGCCGCGGGTCCGGGCCGAGCTGGGGTTCGCCGCGCTGCCGGAGCTGCTGCGCGCCCGTACCGTGGCCGACGTGGACCGGGCGCTGCGGCACTGGATGGAGCCGGTCAACGTGGTGCAGGCGGCGGACACCGCGGGCGGGCTGCTGCACCGGGTCGCCGGGGCGGTGCCGGTACGGCATCCGGACAACGGCCGGCGGGTGGTTCCCGCCTGGGAGGCCCGGCACGCCTGGCGGGGCTGGTACGCGCCGATGCCCCGCGCCGAGGTGACCGGCCGGGCGGTGATGGCCAACGAACGCGGGCTGGCGGCGCCCCTCGGCGTCGAGTTCGCACCGCCGCACCGCGCGCGCCGGATCGCCGAGCTGCTCGACGCCGGTCGGGACTGGACGGCCGGGGAGATGGCCGCCGTGCACACCGACACCCACCTGGGCTCGGCCGGGCCACTGCTGGTGGTGCTGGCCGGGTTGACCGGGCTCAGCCCGGACGCCGCCGCGCTGCGGGACCGGCTGCTGCGCTGGGACCGCCGGATGGCCGCCGACAGCACCGACGCCGCCGACTTCGCCCTCCTGCGGGCGGCCGTCGTACGCCGGATCGCCGCCCATCCGTCGCTGGCCGCGCTGGCCGCGCCGCCCGCGTACCCCGAGGTGTTCACGCCCTGGCTGGCGCTGACGCCGCGGGTCGGCTACGCGCTGGAGCACCTGCTCGGCGCCGGGCGGCTGCCCGGCGTCGACGTGCCCGCGCTGGTCGGCGCGGCGGCCGAGGAGGTCGCCGGCGCGGCGGACGGGCCGGCGCTCTGGGGTGACCTGCACCGGCTGGCGCCGTGGCGGGCGCTGCCCGACCCGGACGGCGGGCCGGGCCCCCGCCTCGACGGTGACCACGACTGCGTGCTGGCCACGTCGAGCGTGCCCGGCGTCACCCACCGGTGCTTCCGGGGTCCGGCCGCCCGTTTCGTCTGGGACCTGGCCCGTCGCGACGACAGCCGCTGGGTGGTCCCGCTGGGCGCGTGCGGGGTGCCCGACGACCGCCACCACGACGACCAGAGCCCGGCGTGGCTGTCCGGCGAGCTGCTCCGGGTGGTCACGGACTGGGACCAGCTCACCGAGGAGACCGATGCGCACTGAACAGCACACCTACCGCAGCGAGGTCAGCGGCTTCGGGGTGGTCACCATCCGCCCGGTCCGGCCCGACCAGGACGTCGACCTGCTGCACGGCTGGGTCACCCAGGACCGGGCCCGATTCTGGGGCATGCGGGAGGCGAGCCGCGAACGCGTGCACGAGATCTACGCGTACCTGGACTCGCTGGCCACCCACCACGCGTACCTGGTGCACCGCGACGGGGTGCCGGCGGCGCTGGCGCAGACCTACCAGCCCGAGGCCGACCCGGTCGGCGAGTGCTACGACGTACGCCCCGGCGACGTCGGCGTCCACCTGCTCATCGGGCCGCCGGTGGCCGTCGAGCGGGGTTTCACCGGCGCGCTGTTCGGCGCGATCCTCGACTTCGTCCTCGCCGACCCGAGCCGGCTGCGGGTCGTGCTGGAGCCCGACGCCCGCAACGACCGCGCGATCAACCGCTTTCTGCGTACCGGGTTCCGGCCCGGACCGTTGATCGACCTGCCGGACAAGCGCGCCCGGCTGCTCTTCCTCGACCGACCGGCGGTGCCCCGCTGACGCGACCGTCCGTCGGCTGACGCCGGCGACAGCGGACGGCCGCCGGCCCGGGTGCGCGAGGCACCCCGACCGGCGGCCGCCACGGCGTCAGCGCAGGCCGAACGCCCGGGTGATGCTCTGGCTCACCGTGTTGCCGGCGGCGTCCCGCGCGGTGGTGCGCAGGCTCACGAAGCCGGCCTTCGCCGGTGCGGCCAGCGAGGTCCGCCAGCCGTCGCCGTGCCGGATCAGCCGCTGCTCCTGCCAGGTCCTGCCGTCGTCGTAGGACACCTCGACGGTGACCGCGCCGATCGTGCCCTGCACGCCCGGCAGGTGCGAGGCCACCACGGTGAGCGGTGCCCGCCGCGACGCCGTGCCGTCGGCGTCGATGTCCACCTGATAGTCCAGCTGGATCATCGGCAGCGCCTCCGCCGACTCCTCCCCGGTGGCCGCCGAGCGGAAGCCCCACTCGGTGCGGGTCTGCCGGGAGTACGGGTTGGTCCACGCCGCCCGGTCGTTCTCCACCACCAGCCGGTACGGCAGCCCCTGCTCCGCGAGGCCGGAGACCTGGAGGTACTCGGCGTTACCCCAGTTCAGCTCCTTGTCCCCCTGGTAGAGGGTGGTCCGGTTGACCATGTCGAAGTTGGCGTACGCCTCCCCGATGTGCCCGCCACCGTCACCCCAGCCGGGTGCCGGAAGGTACAGGGTGTCCAGGTACCGGATCGGCACGTAGTTCCCACCCATCCGGGGGCGCTGGATCGGCCCGAACCAGGTGACGGTGCTCGGCTTGCCGGCCGCATACGTCGTCACCTCCGGCACGTGCTGTCCGGTCTCACCGGGGATGTACGCGTCGTCGACCCACCGCTGGTCGGTGCTCACCCAGTCGGTGCGTCGGCCCCGCGCCGCGGTGGCCTCCTGGTTGCTCGACCCCAGGCCCTTCCAGATGTCGGTGCGGAACTCCAGCGCCCTGCCCTGCCGGTAGTTGCGGAACTCCACGTCGACCCGGGCCAGCTGCCGCTTCGTCGGCCGGTAGGTGGGATCGGCCGGCACCGTGCCGGTCCAGTGGTGCACCACGTCGTACAGGTAGGTGGTCTCCGGGTGCGACTCGACCGACAGCCGCACCGGGCCGCGCGCCAACGCGGCGATGAGCTGCGCGCCCTCGTCGGCGGTGAGGGTCGCGACGGTCACCGGGGCCGGGTTCTCCGGACCCCACAGGGATTCGTCCCACGGCTGGAGCCGCCCGACGCGGTCGTTGACCACGAGCAGCAGCGTGGCCCCGGCCGCCGCGGCGGCCTGCGCCTGGGTGGCGATGTCCACGCCGTCACTGCGCCGCACCACCACGGCCCGGTCCCGGACCGGCCGCTTCGCCAGCCCGGCCGCCGACGCGTCGGCGACGTAGACCGCGTCCAGCTGGCGACGACCCGCCGGCAGCGCCGGGGTCGCCCGCTTCACCAGCAGATCGGCGTACGACCGGCCGCCCGCCGCGACGGTCAGCGCCGGCTGCTCCAGGCGCCACCGGGCACCGAACTCGAACTCGCCGTCGGTGACCGCACGGCTCGTCGGCAACGCCCACATGCTGTCGTACGAGTCGTCGGGTAGCACCTGGCTCTCGGTGAGGCTGGCCCCGAAGGACCGGTGGATGTCCATCCGCAGCGACGTGGCGGTGGCCTCCTGCGGCACCTCGGCCCGTACCTGCCGGGCGGCCCGCGCGTCCAGGGTGACCGTCCGGTCCCGGTCCAGGATGACGTCGGTGAAGCTCAGCATCACCATGCCCTTGGAGTGCGGCCCGTTCAGGCCCCGCACGTCCGCGGAGATCCAGCCGTTCCAGTTCGTCACCGGCAGCCGCAGCGTGGCGGTGCCGCTCTCGGGCAGATCCACGGCGGTGAACAGACCATCGGCGGTGAGAATGACCTTGCCGGCGAGCGGCCTGCCGTCCCGGTCCTTCGCGACCAGCGTCAGGTTCTGCCGCTGGCCCTCCCTGCTCGCCCCGATCAGGGTGCGACCACGGACCGTAGCGGCGTCGTCGGTGGCGATGATCGCGCCGCTGACCTGCTTCTCGACCGGCAGCTTGTCGTACGCCGCGCGCAGCGTCACCGTCGCGGTGCCGCCGGCCGGCACGGTGACCGTGTCGGCGGACAGGGCGAACAGGCCGGCCGGCGCGGTCGGCGCGTCGAGAGCCAGCCGCAGGGCGACCGGTGCGCCGCCGACGTTGGTGTAGGTGACCGTCCGGTCGACCGTCGTCCCCGGCTGCTGCGGCCAGGCCTGGAAGCCGGAGTAGGCGCTCGGGGTGGCGAAGACGGTGGCGTGTACGGCGGCGACCGCGTCCAGCCGGCCGGCACCAGCCTGGTACGGGGTGTACGCCGGGGTGGCCTTGACCGTGCTGACCAGCGCCTCCTTGATGCGCTGGCCGGTCCAGTCGGGGTGCGCGGCGGCCACCAGCGCGGCCGTACCGGCGACGTGCGGGGTGGCCATCGACGTGCCGCTCATCAGCGTGTAGTCCCCGGAACCACCACGTACGAGGTGGGAGCGGGCGGCCAGGATGTCCACACCGGGCGCGGTGATCTCCGGCTTCAGCCCGCCGTCACCGGCGCGGGGGCCCTGGCTGGAGAAGTCCGCGAGGTGGTCGGTGGCGTCGACGGCGCCCACGGTGAGCGCCGAGTTGGCGGCACCCGGGCTGCCGATGGTCGCCGGGCCGCTGTTGCCGGCGGCGATCACGAACAGGGCGCCGGTCTCGGCGCTGAGCCGGTCGACCGCCTGGCTCATCGGGTCGCTGCCGTCGGTGGATTCGCCGCCCAGGCTCATGCTGACGATCCGGGCCTTCTGCTCGCGGGCCGCCCACTCCATGCCGGCGATGATCCACGAGTCCTGCCCGCTGCCCTCACTGTTGAGGACCTTGCCGATGTGCAGCCGGGCGCCGGGGGCGACACCCCGCTCGGTGCCGCCGGAGGCCGCACCGGTGCCGGCGATCGTCGAGGCGACGTGCGTGCCGTGCCCCTTGTAGTCGAGGATGTCAGGCTCGTCCGGCACGAAGCTGCTCGACGCGGTGACCTGGCCGGCGAGGTCCGGGTGCTCGGTGTCCGCACCGGAGTCGAGCACCGCGACGTCGACACCGGCGGCGGTGTTGCCCTCGGCCCAGACGGCCGGGGCACCGATCTGGGCGGTGGACTCGGCCAGGTCGGCGTGCACCCGTCCGTCCAACCAGACCTTCGCGATTCCGCCCGCGAGCGTCGGCGCGTCGCCCGTACGGCGGGCCGTGCCGGCGGTGAGGGCGGTCCAGAACGTGCCGGCGGTGGCCCGCTGACGGGTCAGCGCCGCGCCCTGCACGCTGTCGAGCGGGCGGACCAGCTCGGCACCGTCCACCGAGGGACGGGTGCGGTTGCGGACCGCCGCGTCGGTCAGGGTGACGATCAGCGACAGCTTGTCCGAGTGCGCGTCGTCGTAACCGTCGGCGATCAGCTCGGTGACGTTGAACAACTGCCGGTCCAGCACGCCGCTGGTGACGTACGGCAGCGCGGCGTCCGGGTACACGTAGGTGTCGCCGTCGAGCACGGTGCGGTGGAAGGTCGGCGTGCTGCCGTCCGGCCGGCGGACCGTCGAGATGGTGCTGCCGTCGGCCGCGGTGGTGACGTTGACCGTGTCACCGGTGATCAGGGTGACGGTGGACGAGTGTCCGGGGGCGGCCGGCGGCTGACCGGTGGGCTGGCCCGGGTTGTTCGGCGGGGCGGCGGACGCCCCTGTGCCGGGTGGGGTGAACCCGGCCGCCAGGGTGAGGGCGGCGCCGAGGGCGATCAGCCCGGAGCGGCAACGCCTGGAAGACAGAGCCAAGATGACCTCTTTGTGTCGAGGAGTGGTACGCAGCACAGCATCGACGCAAAGCTCACCCTCCATCCCCGTCGATCCCCGACGCATCA
>NZ_WBKR01000021.1 GCF_008868155.1 Micromonospora sp. ALFpr18c | reverse complement strand
GCACGGGAGGCTCCTCAGCGAGGGGGGTGGCGGAGGCTGCGCGCCGGAGAGGTGGAGAGCGCTCTCTAAAGCGAAGCATGTCGATATCATGTCTTTCTGTCAAGAGTGTTTCCAATACGACGACCGTCCGTTACCGCCCGATCGCACCCCTCGATAGCGGTCGAATCGACCCTTCCTATTGCCGTGGAGCGTCCACCCGGGACAGGATGACGAGGTTCGCAGGAAACCTCCCCGTAACCTGCGCGCTGCTGGTCTCTGTCACAAGGAAGTGGGAGTCAGTCATGAGCGACGCGTCGACGGCGCTGGGTGTGCGCCTCTACCCGGATCTGGTCGAGCGGGGTGGTCTGGCCCCCGCGCTCATCGAGACCGCCGCACACCACCAGCTCGACATCGGCCGGGTGACCGCCCCCGAGCAGGGGCGAAGCCGGTTCACCTGCGCCGAGCTGCACTCCGACCAGGGCGTCGCCTGCGTCGGGTTGGGCTCGCAGGCCCGATACTTCATGATCGACCTTCGGGTTTCGGGCGAGGTGCTGGCGCGCGGCGACGTCATGGACCTCCTCCGGGTCGCCCAGGTCGCCGCCGCCTGGCGGGCCGGGCTGACGATCGCCGAACTGACCGCCCGGTTCCCCTTCATGGAGGAGAACAAGCACCGGCCCGCGCCAGTGGCCCAGGTCGGTTAGCCGGCCGCGGCTGGGTCAGCAGCGCAGCCGGGGCGGCAACGGCGGCCCGACGGTGACGTCGCGGTCCAGGTAGGACGCCTCGACGAAGGCGAGGAAGCGTTCCGCGTCGGCCGCGTTGGAGGCCAGACCGAACGAGACCCGGGCCGCGCCACCGGTCGGCAACCGCAGCGCGCCGAGGTACTGGTCGATCGTGTCGACCCGGGCCAGCAGGCGCCGCCGCAGCGAGGTCCCGCTGATCCCGAACGCGCCCTCCCCGGCACCCGGGTTGCAGAAACAGCCGGTGCGCAGGGAGAAACCGGCCGACGCGGATTCCCGGGCGATGAGCCGCTCGTCGACCAGGGACCCGTCCGGGCGCAGGACGTTGAACGTCACGGTCGCGCCCCGGCCCTCGCCCGTCGTCGGCCCGTACACCCGCACCACCGGTTGACCGGTGCGGTGCCGCAGCGCGGTCAGGCGGCCCAGCAACCACTCGGTGAGCAGGCCGACGCGGCTGTGCACGAGGTCCACGCCGATCCCGTCGAGCCACCGCAGCCCGAACAACACGTCCGGGATGCTCAGGAAATTGAGGGTGCCGTCCTCGAACGCCGACTCGTCGTCCATCGAACGGTGCCAGTCGCCCTGCACACTGACCGCGCGGATCGTGCCGCCGGCGAACCACGGGCGGCGCAGGCGGGCCAGCGCCTCGCGGCGGGCCAGCAACGCGCCGATGCCGGTGGGGTATCCGAACAGCTTGTACCAGCTCAGGCAGACGAAGTCCGGCCGCACCGTGCGGAGGTCCAGCCGGTTCGTGGGTGTGAACGCGGCCGCGTCGAGCAGCACGTCGTACCCGTGCCGGTGGGCCAGGTCCACCCAGTCCAGCGGGTGCTGCACGCCGGAGAAGTTGCTCTGCGCGGGGTACCCGAACAGCCCTCGGCCCTGGGCCCGTCCCCACCGCCGGCCCCGGGCGGCCTCCAGCACCGTGCCCAGGTCGGACTCGGCGACGCGCAGCTCCGGGCCGCTCAGCGGCACGTAGCGCACCGACGCCCCGGCCGCCCGGGCGTACTCGCGGATGCCGTTCACCGAGTTGTGGTTGTCCCAGGTCAGCACGAGCGGCGCCGCACCGCCGAAGTCGTACGCCTCGCCGACCAGACGGCAGGCGCCGCTGGCGTTCGCGGTGAACACGACCGCGTACTCGGCCGGGTCGGCGTGGAAGAAGTCGAGCACGGCACGCCGGGTCGACTCCACCAGCGAACCGGCCGCCGCACTGGTGGGGCTCTCCGAGTGCGGGTTGCCGTACAGACCCGCCAACAGCCGGTCGTGGTGCGCCCGCACCTGCGCCTGGGCGGCCACCCCGGCCCCGGCGTAGTCGAGGTAGACCTGGCCGTGCCGGTCGAGATGCTGGTACTCGGTGGCACGCAGTTCGTCGATCCGGGCGGTGCCGGCGTACCCCGGCAGCGCGGCCGGCGAGGTGGGAGGGGTGTGCTCAGTGCCCACGGCGGGACTCTCGACGCACCAGCACCGCCCAGGTCGCGGCGAGGAAGAGCAGCACGAACGCGCCGAGCACCAGCCAGTTCACCCAGGTGCATGGGCAGGACATCCGCCGTCCGCTCGGGCTGGCGCACGACCTGCGTCCCGAGCGGCTGCGCGCCTCGCTGGACTTCCTGACCGGCCCTCGCACCGTCGGCTTCTTCGTGCCCCGGGGGCTCCCCACCGGCCTGCGGTTCGAGGCGACCGATCTGGGCTGGGCGTCGGGGGAGGGGCCGACCGTCGCCGGCCCGGCCGAGCCGTTGCTGCTCGCGCTGACCGGCCGCCCCGTCGCTCTCGACGAACTCTCCGGCGGCGGCGTCGCGACCCTGCGCGGCCGGCTGACCCGCTGACCGGGACCGAACCCGGCCGGCCTTCACCGGGGTACGCAGACTGAGGTGTCGCGTGCCTGCCACCGCTCGCACTCCGCGCACGGCGGGCGAGCGGGGTGGGCGAGCGAGGTGGGTGGGGTCCTGGAATCCGGTGTGTCCCGGGCGCGGGGAGACCGCGATATCAAGGAGAGCGAGTGGATCACGCGGATCCGCTCATTTCGGGACAGCGGGGCACGGCAGGGACGCCGGAGGCGTCGGTGTGGCCGAACGGCCCTCGCCGATGTCCGCCTCCGTCAGAGGCGTTGATCACATCGGCGTTTATCGGTGGCCGTGACGGGTGGTGTGGTGGGCGTCTGACCAGGCCGTTCGATGTCGGCGGACGGCGGGCTATGCTGCCCGGCGACCGGCCGGCGGAGATCGTGCCTGGTGGCGGGCCTGCGATCAACGACCGATGTCGATCACGTGGGCCGTCGGGCCCGGCGGGAGTGTGGCGAGCCGATCCGGGGTACCGGGAGGGGCCGCCGGGGCCGCTGTGGCGTGCGAACACTGCGCTACGTCTATATTGCCGGATTGTTACATTTTCAACAGTCCCTCGCCTTGCGGATGGCCTCTCCACCGCAATACGTTGCCGTCAACAACAAAACCAAGTGAAGGTTCAACCTTCCGGAGGCAACCGATGACGTTGGCGAGGTGGTACGAGCTATGAGCGACGTGCCGATCCTCCTTGAGATGCGCTCCATCACCAAGGAGTTCCCCGGAGTCAAGGCCCTCTCCGACGTCAACCTGGTGGTTCGCGCCGGCGAGATCCATGCCATCTGCGGCGAGAACGGTGCGGGCAAGTCCACGCTGATGAAGGTCCTCAGCGGGGTCTACCCGTACGGCAGCTACGACGGCCAGATCGTCTACCAGGGGTCGGAGAGCAAGTTCTCCGACATCCGGGCCAGCGAGAACGCCGGAATCGTGATCATCCACCAGGAGCTCGCGCTCATCCCGGGCATGTCGATCGCCGAGAACATCTTCCTCGGCAACGAACCGCGCAAGCGGGGCGCGATCGACTGGAAGGCCGCGAACCGGATGGCGCTGGACCTGATGGCCCGGGTCGGTCTCCAGGAGGACCCGGACACCCTGATCAAGGACATCGGGGTCGGCAAGCAGCAGCTCGTGGAGATCGCCAAGGCGTTCGCCAAGGACGTGAAGCTGCTCATCCTGGACGAGCCGACCGCGGCTCTGAACGAGGCCGACTCCAAGCACCTGCTGGACCTGCTGCGCGGCTTCCGCTCCCGCGGCATCACCTCGATCATGATCTCGCACAAGCTGAACGAGATCGAGGCGATCGCCGACCAGATCACCATCCTGCGCGACGGCCGGACCGTGGAGACCCTCGACGTCAAGGCGGACGGGGTCGACGAGGACCGGATCGTGCGGGGCATGGTCGGCCGTGAGCTGAGCAGCCGGTTCCCGGACCACACCCCGAAGATCGGCGACGTCTTCTTCGAGGTCCGCAACTGGAACGTGCGCCACCCGATCTCCGCCGAGCGGCAGGTCTGCAAGAACGAGAGCTTCGTGGTGCGCCGCGGCGAGATCGTCGGCTTCGCCGGTCTCATGGGCGCGGGCCGTACGGAACTCGCGATGAGTGTCTTCGGCCGCTCCTACGGGGTGTACGAGTCGGGCACGATCATCAAGGACGGCAAGGAGATCGTCCTGAAGTCGGTCGCGGACGCGATCGACAACGGGCTCGCGTACGTCAGCGAGGACCGCAAGGCGATCGGCCTCAACCTCCTCGACGACATCAAGTCGTCGACGGTGGCGGCCAAGTTGTCCAAGATCTCGCACCGCGGCGTCCTCAGCGAGGTCGAGGAGTACCAGGCGGCCGAGGCGTACCGCAAGGAGTTGCGGACCAAGGCCCCGACGGTCGACGAGAGCGTCTCCAAGCTCTCCGGCGGAAACCAGCAGAAGGTCGTCCTGGCGAAGTGGATGTTCACCGACCCGGACCTGCTGATCCTCGACGAGCCGACGCGCGGCATCGACGTGGGTGCCAAGTACGAGATCTACGGCATCATCCAGCGGCTCGCCGATCAGGGGAAGGGCGTCATCGTCATCTCCTCGGAGCTGCCTGAGCTGATCGGGCTGTGCGACCGCATCTACACCGTGTTCGAAGGTGCCATCACGGGCGAGATCGCCCGGGCGGACGCGACCCCGGAAAACCTCATGAAGCAGATGACCTCGACGAAGAAGATGCTGACAAAATGAGCCGATTGAAGGACCTTCAGAAGAACCTGTTCGGAGGCACCACCTCCAACGCTCGCCAGTTCGGGATGATCTTCACCCTGGTGGCGATCGTCGTCCTGTTCCAGATCCTGACCGATGGCCTGACCCTGCGGTCGGACAACCTGATCGCGCTGTTCCAGCAGAATTCGTACATTCTGATTCTGGCCATCGGCATGCTCATGGTGATCGTCGCCGGGCACATCGACCTGTCGGTCGGCTCCGTCGCCGCCTTCGCGGGCATCCTGGTGGCCAAGTCGATGGCCGAGTGGGACCTGCCCTGGCCCGTCGCCATCCTGTTCGGCCTCGCGATCGGCGCGATCATCGGCGCCTGGCAGGGCTTCTGGGTGGCGTACATCGGGGTGCCGGCGTTCATCGTCACCCTGGCCGGCATGCTGCTGTTCCGTGGTGGCAACCAGTTCATCGGTAACGCCAACACGATCCCGGTGCCGGAGGGCTTCCGGGAGATCGGCTCCGGCTTCCTGCCCGAGTTCGGTCCGAACACCGGCTACAACAACGCGACGCTGCTGCTCGGTCTGGCCGCCGCGGTGGCGGTGGTGTGGCGCGAGATCCAGGCCCGCAAGACCCGTCGGGCGATGGACGCCGACCCGGCACCCATGTGGATCTCGATCCTGCGGATGGCCATCATGGTCGGGGTCATCGCCTTCGCCTCGCTGCGCTTCGCCAGCGGTCGCGTCGGCACCAGCTTCCCGATCTCCGGCATCATCCTGCTGGTCCTGGTGATCGCGTACTCCTTCTACACCCGCAACACGGCCGGTGGCCGGCACATCTACGCGGTGGGCGGCAACTCCCGGGCGGCCGAGCTGTCCGGCGTGAAGCTCAAGCGGGTCAACTTCTTCGTCATGATGAACATGTCCGTCCTGGCCGCGCTGGCCGGCATGATCTTCGTGGCCCGTTCGGCGGCCTCCGGCCCGCAGGACGGCAACGGCTGGGAGTTGGACGCCATCGCCGCGGTCTTCATCGGTGGTGCGGCCGTCTCCGGCGGTATCGGCACCATCAGCGGCTCGATCGTCGGTGGTCTCGTCATGGCCGTGCTCAACAACGGCCTGCAGCTGATGGGCGTCGGCACCGACCGCGTCCAAATCATCAAGGGTCTGGTCCTGCTGCTGGCCGTCGCGATCGACGTCTACAACAAGAGCCAGGGGCGCTTCTCCGTCATCGGGAGCCTGATGCGGCCGTTCCGCCGCGAGGACTCCGCCCCACCTGCCTCACCGCCGGACGCGGAGCGCGAGCCCGCCAAGGCAGCGGTGTCCGGCTGACGGCCACCGACCTCTCCACCCGTCTCACATCAAGAAAGGCAAGTCCTCACCATGCGTAAATTCTTCGGCACGTCGGTGGTGGCCATCAGCGCCGCCGCCATGCTGGCCCTCGCCGGCTGCGGCTCCGGCCGTGACGGCGACTCCGGCTCCGGCGGCGAGGCCGCCAAGGGCTTCGCGGCGAACTCCCTGATCGGTGTCGCCCTCCCGGCCAAGACCTCGGAGAACTGGGTCCTCGCCGGTGACCTGTTCACCAACGGTCTCAAGGAGGCCGGTTTCCAGGCTGACGTGCAGTACGCCGGCGCGTCGACCACGGTCGCCGACCAGCAGGCCCAGATCACCGCCATGACCACCAAGGGCGCCAAGGTCATCGTCATCGGCGCGACCGACGCCGCGCAGCTGTCGACCCAGGTCGCCGCCGCGCACGCCGCCGGTGTCAAGGTGATCGCGTACGACCGGCTCATCACCAACACGCCGGACCTCGACTACTACGTCGCGTTCGACAACTTCAAGGTCGGCCAGCTCCAGGGCCAGGCCCTGCTGGACGGCATGAAGGCCAAGAAGCCGAACGGCCCGTACAACATCGAGCTGTTCTCCGGCTCGCCGGACGACAACAACGCCGGTGTCTTCTTCAACGGCGCGATGAGCGTGCTCAAGCCGGAGATCGACAAGGGCAACGTCGTTGTCGCCTCGGGTCAGAAGGACGTCAAGCAGACCGCCATCCAGGGCTGGAAGGCCGAGGGTGCGCAGGCCCGCATGGACCAGCTGCTGACCTCGACCTACGGCAGCAAGGAGCTGGACGGCGTCCTCTCCCCGAACGACACGCTGGCCCGCGCCATCCTGACCTCGGTCAAGGGTGCTGGCAAGCCGACCCCGGTCGTCACCGGTCAGGACTCCGAGGTTGAGTCGGTCAAGTCGATCGTCGCTGGCGAGCAGTACATGACGATCAACAAGGACACCCGCAACCTGGTGAAGGAGACCATCAACATGGTCAAGGCTCTCCAGGCCGGTAACGCCCCGCAGGTGAACGACACCAAGTCCTACAACAACGGCAGCAAGGTCGTCGACACGTACCTGCTCCCGCCGGTCGCCGTCACCAAGGCGAACGCGGCTGAGGCGTACGCCAACGACCCGAAGCTCGCGCCGCTCACCAAGTAATCACCGCACGGTAGGCAGCAACGCCGATGGGTCCCGGATCTCCTCTTCCGGGACCCATCGTCGTCCTGTCGCACCCGCACCACCCGGCAGCGACCCGGAAGGAGGTCTGACCGTGGGGGCACCCATCCGGTCCAGGCCAGCCGGCGTCGGCCGTAACCCCGAATCCCCACTGCCACCGGTCCCCGGCGCGAGCCAGGAGGAGATCCGGCGGCAGAACCTCGGCGCCGTGCTGCGTTACGTGCACCTGCACGGGCCGACGTCCCGGGCCGAGCTGACCAGCCGACTCGGCCTCAACCGCAGCACCATCGGCGCCCTCGCCGCCGACCTGGTCGCCGGTGGCCTGGTCACCGAGGACGTACCCACCACCGCCCGTCGCGCCGGCCGCCCCTCGCTGGTGGTCAGCCCGCGCTCCGACCGGGTCTACGCACACGCCCTGAGCATCGACGCGGACCGGCTGCGGGCCGCCCGGGTCGGCCTCGGCGGACGCATCCTCGATCTGCGCGAGGTCGCCCGGCCCGGCGGCATGTCGGCCGTCGACGCCGTCCGGCCGCTCGCCGACCTGGTCCGCGACATGGAACGCTCGGTGGCCCCCGACGCGCTGCTGGTGGGCGGCGCGGTCGCGGTGACCGACACCACCCGCACCCCCGACGGCAGGATCAGGGTCGCGAGCGTCGAGGCGACCCTCGGGGCCGCGCTCGAGGCCGAGCTGACCGCCTGCCCGGGCTTCGTGGCCGGCGACCTGGCCGACATCGCCGGCCTGGCCGAGCACGTACGGGGCGTGGCCGCCGGCGTCGACGACCTCATCTACCTGCACGGCGACGTCGGGATCAGCGCCGGCATCATCGTCGGCGGCCGGCTGATGGCCGGCCACCGTGGCCACAGCGGCAAGGTCGGCCACATGGTCGTCAACCCGAACGGCCTGCCCTGCGGCTGCGGCTCGCGGGGCTGCTGGGAGACCGAGATCGGGGAGGCCGCGCTGCTGCGGCATGCCGGCCGGGACCCCGGCGACCGTGCGGCGGTGGCCGAGGTGCTGCGCGCCGCCGCAGATGGCGACTCGACCGCACGGGCGGCGGTCGAGCAGGTCGCCGAGTGGCTCGGCTTCGGCGTGGCCAACCTGGTCAACGTGGTCAACCCGGACGCGGTGGTGTTCGGTGGCTCGCTGCGCGACATCTTCACCGCCGGGGCGGACACGGTCCGCCGTCGGCTGGACACCATGCCGCTGCCGGGAGCCCGGGAGCACCTGCGGTTGCGCGCGGCCGCGCTCGGCCGCGACGCCGTCCTGATCGGTGCCGCCGAGCTGGCCTTCGACAAGCTCCTGGCCGATCCGCTCAACGTGGGTGTGGCGGGCCAGACCGAGACCGCCACCCCGGCGTAACCCGCCCGCGACGTCGGGCAGTGCTGGCCGTGGCCTGGCCGATCGTGCTGGTCGCCGTCTTCGGGCCGCTCTCGGTCGCCCGGTACCGGCGGCTCGCCGGCCGAGCCGCCGACCGGCGCGGTGTCGGTGCTCGCCGTTAGGGTCGGCGACGTGGTCGTCCACCAGATCGATCGGGCTCAGGCGCGGCGGATCGCCGTCCGTGCGCAACTGCTGGCCGCTCCGCGCCCGCCCGACCTGCTGACGGTGGTACGCCAGCTGACCCTGGTGCAGATCGACCCGACGGCCGCCGTCGCGCCGAGCGCCGACCTGGTGTGCTGGAGCCGGCTCGGCTCGTCGTACCAGCCGGAGCACCTGCGGCGGGCGCTGGAACGGGACCGGACGCTCTTCGAGCACCACGCGATGGTGCGTCCGATGGAGGACCTGGGGCTCCATCTCGCCGCGATGGCGCAGGCGCCCGCCCACGGGCGGCAGCGCGAGTGGTTGCGTGCCAACGACTCGTTCCGCCGCGACGTGCTCGACCTGCTCCGCTCCAACGGTCCGCTGCTCTCCCGCGACATCCCGGACACCTGCGTGGTGCCGTGGCCGTCGTCGGGGTGGACCAACAACCGCAACGTCACCCAGATGCTGGAGTTCCTGGTCCTGCGTGGCGAGGTCGGGATCGCCGGCCGCCGGGGGCGGCAGCGACTCTGGGACGTGGCGGAGCGGGTCTACCCGGCCGGTACGCCCGTCGTCCCTGTGGAGCAGGCGCACCGGCTCCGCAACGAGCGCCGGCTGCGGGCGTTGGGCATCGCCCGGGAGAAGACGGTGGTCGTCCCCGGCGAACCGGCCGAGGTCGGTGACGCCGGTGAGCCCGCGGTCGTCGAGGGCGTCGCAGGCGTGTGGCGGGTGGACCCGGCCGCGCTCGGGCAGCCCTTCACCGGCCGTACCGCGGTGTTGTCGCCCTTCGACCGGCTGGTGCACGACCGGGTCCGCCTGGCCGAGCTGTTCGACTACGAGTACGTGCTGGAGATGTACAAGCCGAAGGCCAGCCGGCGGTGGGGCTACTTCGCGTTGCCGATCCTGCACGGCGACCGGCTGGTCGGAAAGGTCGACGCCACCGCCGACCGCAGGCGCGGCGCGTTCACCGTGCACGCCGTCCACGAGGATGTGCCGTTCACTCCGGAGCTGACCCGGGCCGTGCACGACGAGCTGCACGACCTGGCGTCCTGGCTCACGCTGACCGTCGAGGGCCTGCGCTGACGGGTGCTCGCCGAGGCCCCCGCACCCCGACGAGCACCCGTTGACCGGCCTACGCGATCCGGCGGACCCGACGCACCGCGAGGTAGAGCAGCAGCACCGCCAGGGCGACGAAGATGCCCGTCTCGATGCCCTGGAACAGCCAGAACCGGTCCGCCGGCTGGTACAGCTCCCAGTTGTACGCGCCCGGTTGAAGGCCCAGCTCGGCACCGCAGGCCCGGCCGTCTGGGCCCTTTCCGCCCGGCGGACACTGGATCCGGGCGTTCTCCGCGACCATCGTCCCGTCGGGGTTCCGGATGCCCGCGGCGAGGATCCAGTTGCCCCGGTCTCCCTCCGGAATCCCGTTCCCCTCGATCGGGAAGGTCTGGGTGCGCGCGGGCTGGTAGTGCGGTCGGGCCAGCATCTCGACGGCTGCCCGTACGCCGATGAACCCGGCCAGGGTGATGCCCATGGCGGGCAGCATCCGCTTCCACACGGTGCCGGCGAAGATGCCCAGCGCCACGGCGAAGAGGGTGTAGCCGATCGGCACGATGCCCTGCAGATCGAAGACGATCACGCCGAGTCGGCCCTCGTGTGCGGCCTGGGTGAGCGGTGCGACCCACCACGACATGCCCAGTCCATAGCCGACCGAGAGGAGCACGACGGCCCCGCCGACCAGCCCGAACTTCACCAGCGCCCAGCGGGTGCGGCCGACGCCCTGGGTCCAGACGAACCGGTGCGTACCCTGCTCCACCTCGCGAGCGACCAGCGGTGCGCCCCAGAACAGGCCGACCAGCACCGGCAGGCTGATCAGCAGCACCGCAACCAGGTTCAGACTGTCGTACCGGTCGCTGAACCGGCGGAGGCCCACGTCGCAGGTCTGCGCGGCCGCCTCGCTGAGGGCGGACGGGCGTAGGCACTCGGCCAGCCCGAGGTCGGCGAAGGTGTGCCGCATCGACAGGCCGATCGGCACCAGCACGGCGGCGAGCACCGCGAACCCCAGGAGGGTGTAGAGCGCCAGCTTGCGGTGCTGCCGCCAGGTCAACCAGATCATGCCGCCACTCCCCACTCGCTGTGACTGGTCTGCGTGGTGCCGTCGGCCAGGTAGGCCAGCACGACGTCCTCCAGGCTGACGTCACGGACCGTCCAGGCCGGGTCGGTGACCGGGCCGTCGGTGCGGACCAGCAGGGTGGACTGCCGGTCGGTGTGGCTGGCCCGGACCACGGCGGCGACGCCCCCGATCACGCCGCCGTCGTGCCGGGGACCGACCAGTTGGCGGTGCTCGGCGACCAGGTCGTCGACGGCCCCGGTGAGCTGCACCTGGGAGGCGTTGAGCACGATCAGGAAGTCGCAGACCCGTTCCAGGTCGGCCAGCAGGTGCGAGGAGAGCAGCACGGTGGTGCCGGATTCCGCCACGCTGCCCATCAGCGACTGGAGGAACTCCCGGCGGGCGAGCGGGTCGAGGCTGGCGACCGGTTCGTCGAGCAGCAGCAGCCGGGGCTGCTTGGCCAGCGCCAGGGCGAGCGCCACCTGGGCCCGTTGCCCGCCGGAGAGCTTGCCGACCGGGCGGTCCGGCGGAATGCCGAGCTGCGCCAGTCGCTGGCGGGCCAACCCCGCGTCCCACCGCTTGTTCAGCTTGCCGCCGGCGATCACCAGCTCGGCGGCGGTGAAGTCCCGGTACAGCGGGGTGTCCTGGGCGACGAACCCGATGTCGGAGAGGCCCTCGGTGTCGCCGTAGGGCGAACGGCCGAACACCCGTACCGCGCCCGAGTCGGGCTTGAGCAGCCCGACGGCCAGGTGCAACAGCGTGCTCTTGCCCGCGCCGTTCGGCCCGACCAGCGCGGCGATCCGGCCGGCCGGCAGGTGCAGCGAGCAGTCCCGTAACGCCCAGGTGCTGCCGTACCGCTTGCCCAGCCGGTCCGCCTCTAAGACCATGTCCATCCGTTGTCCTCTCGTTGCGCTCATGCGGGTTCTCTCTGCGGGGCGTCGTCGGCGAGGGTGGCGCGCAGCGTCGTCTCCACGAGGGCGATGACGTCCTCGGCCGTGAGACCGGCGGCCTGCGCGCGGTGCAGCCAGGCGACCAGGTCGTCGCGAAGCTCGGCCTGGTTGGGCAGGGACGCGCCGGCGAGGGTGCGCTGGACGAACGTGCCCACCCCGGGTCGGCCGCCGACCAGACCCTCGATCTCCAACTCCCGGTACGCCTTCAGCACCGTGTTCGGGTTGATCGCCAGTGACTGCGCGACGTCCCGGACCTTCGGCAACTGGTCGCCCGGCGAGAGCAGACCCACCCGCAGCGCCTGTTTCACCTGCTGCACGAGCTGCATGTAGGTGTTCACCTTCGACCGGCTGTCCAGCACGAACTCGATCACTCGAGATGATCCTTCCTGTTGTCCTACGACAGTAGGACTAATAGACAGCTTCACCGGGGGAACCCCACCTGTCAAGCACGACCCGGCGTGCCGTGGAAAACACGGCGCGGCGGCGGTGGGTGACACCGGCGGGCCAGAGGTTGGCACCGACGGGCCAGCGGATCGGGAAGGGGCCGGCAGGCGATCCGCGCGAACGGAGGTGGTCGATGGTCACCAGGCAGCTCACGGCGTCGACGGCGACACCGCTACAGACGGCCCGAGCCCGGGGTCGGGTACGCGGACGGCTGATCCTGCTCGGCCCGGCGTTCGTGGCCGCCGTCGCGTACGTCGACCCCGGCAACTTCGCGACCAACTCGGCGGCCGGCGCCCGCTACGGCTACCTGCTGGTCTGGGTCGTGGTGGTGGCCAACCTGATGGCCATGCTGGTGCAGACGCTCACCGCCAAGCTGGGCCTCGCCGCCGGGCGCAGCCTGCCCGAGCTGTGCCGGGAGCGCCTGCCACGGCCGGTGAACCGGATGATGTGGGTGCAGGCCGAACTGGTCGCCATGGCCACCGACCTGGCCGAGGTGATCGGCGGCGCGGTCGCCCTCTACCTGCTCCTCGGCATCCCCCTGCTGCCCGGCGGGATCATCATCGGCACCGCGGCGTTCGCCGTGCTCGCCCTGCGCTCACGCGGGTTCCGCGCGTTCGAGATCGGCATCGCCGTGCTGCTCGGCGTCATCGTGTTGGCCTTCGCGGGCAACCTGCTCGCCTCCGGTTCCGACCCCGGCTCCGCCGTCGCCGGCCTGGTGCCCCGGCTCCAGGGCACCGACAGCGTGCTGCTGGCCGCCGGCATCCTCGGCGCCACCGTCATGCCGCACGTCATCTACGTGCACTCCGCGCTGACCCGCGACCGCATCCCCGCCGCCGACGACAGCGAACGCCGTACGCTCTTTCGCGGCCAGCGCACCGACGTGCTGCTCGCGCTGACCGCCGCCGGAGCGGTCAATCTCGCCATGCTGCTGATCGCCGCGGCCAGCTTCCGCGGTGGTGGTCCCGCCGGGGCGGACAGCCTGGAGGGAGTGCACGCCGGCCTCGGACAGACCATCGGCACCGCCGCCGCGTTCGCCTTCGCCATCGCGCTGCTGGTCTCCGGGCTTGCGTCCACCAGCGTCGGCACCTACGCCGGCGAGGTGATCATGGAGGGTTTCCTGCGGCGGCGGGTGCCGTTGCTGCTGCGCCGTCTGGTCACCCTGCTGCCCGCGCTCGCCGTGCTCGCCATCGGCCTCGACCCCACCCGGGCGCTGGTGCTGTCCCAGGTCATCCTCAGCTTCGGTATCCCGTTCGCGCTGATCCCGGTGGTCGCCTTCACCCGCCGCCGCGACCTGATGGGAAACCTGGTCAACCACCCGCTCACCACCGCCGCCGCGTCGCTGGTGGCGGTGCTGGTGGTCGCGCTCAACGCCTTCCTGCTCTGGCAGGTCGCCATCGGCTGAGCGGGCCGGGTCGGCAGGACACGCTGGGCGGGCCGGACCCGGCCCGGTGCGGTCAGGTCCGGCGGCCCTCGTCGCGGGCCGGGATCTCCTGACGCTGTTCGAGGGCGTCCGCCGGGTTGGCGTCGGCCGGCAACGACGTCACCTCTTCCAGCGTGCCCGCCGGCAGCGCCCCCTGCTCGGCGAGGTCGGCCTCGGACGCCTCCGGGTCGACGTCACCCGACACCCGGTCCGGCGGCCCGACGTCGAACGCGTCCTGCCGTTGCTCGACGGCATCCGCCTCCGGGGGAGGGATCGGAGCGCTCTGGTCGTCCCGGTACGTGCCCATCGCAGCCTCCTCGCGGCGGTCGTCGACAGGCCGCCGGGCCGCTGCCTACCCCGTACCGCCACACTCAGGCATCACGCCCCGCAGTCTCCGCCCGGTCGTCCGGTTCGTACCGCCGTGGGTGCCCCGAGATCGACCGGGGCCGGGCCGCCCGAGCAGACCAGCGCGCCCACCTGACCGCCGGCGAGGATCGGCGCCGACGCGGTGCCGGTGAGCGCCAGCGGGCCGGCCACCCGCGTCCCGACCACCGTGACGTGGCCGGTGGTGCCGGTCAGCGCGACCGCACCGCGGACCTCGGCGGTCAGCAGTTCGACGGCGGTGGCACCGGACGACGCCAGGCTCCCGGCGATCGAGGACCCCTCGGCGACCAGGGCGGCACCGGGTGCGACGGTGACCGGGCCGGTGACGGTGGCCCCCCGCAGGCAGGTGACGCCGGCGGCGAGCACCAGCGGGCCGGCGTGCCGGCCGGTGACCACGCTGGTGCAGGCCGGTGGCGGCGGGATCAGCGTGGCCACGAACGCGCCGGCCGCCCCGATGTTGCCCACCGCGTCGATGCCCCGGTACTCGATCGTGTGCCGGCCGTACCCGGGGGACCGCTCGGCGAACGGGGACACCGACAGGCCGCCCGAGCCGAGGTTGCCGTAGACCAGGCCGTCCACGTCGGTGCCGGTGGCGGTGAACAGGAACGGCGAACGGGCATCCGTGGGCCAGCCGTAGTAGTTGTGCCACCCGTCGCCGTCGAGGCGGCTTCGGGCTCGTCCTCGGCGCCGTGCTGGCGCTGGCCCAGGTCGCACCCGCCCAGGCCGAATCGAACGGCGGCGTCCGGGTGATGCCGCTCGGTGACTCGATCACCGACGGGTTCAACGTGCCCGGCGGGTACCGGATCAACCTGTGGCAGCGGCTGGCCGGCGGCGGCTACACGGTCGACTTCGTCGGCTCGGGATTCAACGGCCCCGCCAGCCTCGGCGACCACGACCACGAGGGGCACTCCGGCTGGCGCATCGACCAGCTCGACGCCAACATCGTCACCTGGCTGCGGGCCACCGACCCGCGGACCGTGCTGCTGCACATCGGCACCAACGACGTGAACCAGAACTACGACCTGGCCAACGCGCCGGCCCGGCTCTCCGGCCCCATCGACAAGATCAGGTCGACGGTGCCGGAGGTCGAGCTCTTCGTCGCCACCATCACCCCCGAGTCCGACCCGAACCTGGAGGCGAGGGTCCGGGCGTACAACGCGGCGATCCCCGGCGTCGTGGCGCAGAAGGGCAGCCGGGCGCACCTGGTCGACATGCACGCCGCGCTCACCACCGCCGACCTCGCCGACGGCGTCCACCCCAACGCCGGCGGGTACGACAAGATGGCGGTCCGCTGGTACGACGCGCTGCGCTCGGTGCCCGGCAGTCTCGTCCCCGGCGGGCGGCCCACCGGTGGGCACCCCGGTCGGCCTGGTCAACCCCGCCTCCGGGCGGTGCCTGGACGTCTCCGGCGCCAGCACCACCGCCGGCGCCCTCACGATCATCTGGGACTGCCACGGTGGCACCAACCAGCGCTGGACCCGCACCGCCGCCGGTGAGCTGCGGGTCTACGGCGACCGGTGCCTGGACGTGAACGGCGGGGCGAGCGCGGACGGCACCAGGGTGCAGCTCTGGACGTGCAACGGCACCGGCGTACAACGCTGGTCCACGCGGTAGCGGACAGGACATCGGCAACGCGCGCCGACGCGTCCCCCGGAGATGACCACCGCCGGTGGGTGGGATCCGCCAGGATGGTCGGGACGGCCGGGACACGGCCGCGACGAGGAGGCGGGCGATGCGGGTACGCGGGTGGCTGACCCGGGGGCGGCGTGCCCGCGCGACAGCGGCGCTGACCGCGCTGGCGGTCGGTGCCGTGCCGGCCGCGCTGCTGACGCCGGGCGTGGCCGTCGCGGCGAGCCCGGCGCAGGTCTGCCAGGTACGGGACGACCGGCTCACCGAGATCTCCGGGATGGTCGCCACGGACGACGGGTACGTGGTGGTCAACGACGGTGCCGACGACGAGGCCCGAAGCCGGATCTTCTTCCTCGACCGGGGCTGCGCCGTGACGCGGACGGTCAGCTACCCCTCCCGTCCCCGCGACACCGAGGACCTGGCGATGAGCCGGGACGGCACCCTCTGGGTCGCCGACATCGGGGACAACGACCGCACGCGGGAGACGGTCGCCCTGTGGCGTCTCGCACCGGGCGCGGACGAGCCCGTGCTGCACCGGATGACGTACCCGGATCGCCCGCACGACGCGGAGGCGCTGCTGCTCGACGCCGACGGCCGGCCGCTGGTCATCACCAAGGACGGCAGCGGCACCGCCGTCCTCTACGCGCCGACCGCCGCGCTCCGGCCGGGCGCGAAGACGCCGCTGGCCTCGGTCGGCCAGGTGGTCCTGCCGCCCAGCACCACCGCCAACCCGTACTCGTTCCTCGGTCGGCGGGTGGTCACCGGCGCGGCGAACGCACCGGACGGGCGCCGCGTGGTGCTGCGCACCTACGCCGACGCGATCGAGTACGACGTACCCGACGGTGACGTGGTCGCCGCGCTGACCAGCGGCACCCCGCGGACCGTCCCGCTGCCGGACGAGCCGCAGGGCGAGTCGATCACCTACAGCCGGGACGGCCAGTCGCTGCTCACCGTCTCCGAGTCCGCCGACCAGGCGCCGGGCGCCCGCCCGACGATCCTGCGGTACGCGGCCCCGACGGCGACCGCCACCGGCTCGCATCCGGCGGAGTCCACCGCCGCGGCCCCGCCCGCGACCACGGCGGCCCTTCCCGCGGCCGAGCACACCGGCGACGTCGGCGGCCCGATCTGGCCGCTCGCGGCCGGCGCCGGGACGCTGTTGGCGCTCCTCGCGGTCGCCGGAGTGCTGTGGCGGCGGCACACCGACCGCCGGTGACCGACGGGTCACCGACCGGCCCGGACCCGGTGCGGCAGGATGGGCGGATGTCCGTGCTGTCCACGTTGCGCCACCCGATCGTCGCCGCCCCGATGGCCGGCGGCCCGTCCACACCGGCGCTCGTGGCGGCCGTGTCCGCCGCCGGTGGCCTGGGCTTCCTGGCCGCCGGGATGATCGACACCGGCCGGCTGGTCGCCGACGTCGCCGAGGTCCGCGCCCGCACCGACCGGCCGTTCGGGGTCAACGTCTTCCTGCCCGGCTCCGGCCCGGTCGACGAGGCCGCCATCGAGGCGTACGCGCAGCGGCTCGCCCCGCAGGCCGACCAGCGCGGGGTGCGCCTCGGCGAGCCGGTGGGCGGCGACGACGCGTACCCCGGGAAGCTGGCCGCGCTGCTCGCGGACCCGGTCCCGGTGGTGTCCTTCGCGTTCGGGCTGCCGGACCGGGCGGCGGTGGCCGCCCTGCGCGAGCGGGGCACCGAGGTGTGGGCCACCGTCACCCGGCCGGACGCGGCCACGGCCGCCGCCGAGCTGGGTGTGGACGCGGTCGTGGTGCAGGGCACCGAGGCCGGCGGGCATCGCGGCGGCATGCCGGACGACGATGACTACGCGCTGTTGCCGCTGCTCCGGTTGTCCGCCTCCCGGTGTGCTCGGCCGCTGGTGGCCGCGGGCGGCATCGCCGACGGTCCCGGGATCGCCGCCGCGTTGGCCGCCGGCGCCGCCGCCGTTCAACTCGGTACGGCTTTCCTGCGGTGCCCGGAGGCGGGCAGCTCGCCCCTGCATCGGGCCGCGGTGGCCGGCACCGGACCGACCGCGCTGACCCGGGCGTTCACCGGCAAGCGGGCCCGGGGCGTGGTCAACGACTTCCTGCGCCGGCACGACGCGGCGGCTCCCACCGGCTACCCGCAGGTGCTGCACCTGACCCGGCCGCTGCTCGCCGCCGCCCGCCGCGACGGGGACGCGTCGGTCGCCAACCTGTGGGCCGGTCAGGCGCACCCCCTGGCCCGGGAGGTGCCGGCGGCCGAACTGCTCGCCGAGCTGAGCGCCGATGCCCGCGCGGCGCTGGCGGCGGTGGCCGAGCGGTCGACCCGCTGGGGCTGACCAGCGCGGTGACCATCGGGGGGCGGGCGGCGTCGGGTGGGAAACCCGTTAGAGTCTCGCCGTGATCGAGATCGACGCGCAGGTCGACCTGTCCCACCCGCCCGACCGGGTCTGGCTCGCCCTGACGGATCTGGAGCTGCTCGGCCGCTGGTTCGTCGAGGCCGAGACGGTGGAGGGCGTGCCGGACCGGCTGCTGCTGCACACGGCCGGCGTGCCGGGCTTCGACGCCGACGTCGAGGTCGAGGTGACCGAGCGAAAGATGCCCGAACTGCTCGCGTTGCGCTGCGACGAGGCCGGCCGGCTCACCGAGCTGACCTGCGCCGTCACCGCCACGAAGCAGGGCTGCCGGCTCGCGGTGCGGGAGGTCACCACGCACGGTGCCTGGTCCGCCGAGCAGCACGAATCGCGTGCGCAGCAGCTCCGGCAGGCGCTGACCGTGCGACTGCCGGCCATCCTCGACTGGCTCGCCTTTCAACAGGTCGACCTACGCCGCGGTGAGGCCGGGATGACCGCCGAGCTGCCGCTGATCGGCGTACGCGGCCGGCCCCGCCGTCGACGTCGCGTGGTGCTGGGCCTGGTCGGCGGGGCCGTGCTGGTGGTGGGGACGGCGGCGTGGATCGCGCTGCCCCCCGAGTCGAATCCCGTCGCCACGCCGGCGCCGGCGGCCACACCGACACCGACGACGGAGGCGACCATGACCGCGCCGACCACGACGCCCTCGGTGCGGCCCTCGCGGACCACCGCGTCGCCGACCACCCGACCGAGCCGCTCCCCGTCGGCGAAGCCGTCGCCCACGCCCACGCCGGCCCCGCCAGCTCCGCCGCCGGTGGTGGCCCGCTACGAGACCGACTCCAGCCGGCTGTTCGGCTACACCGGCGAGATCGTGGTCGACAACCCGGGCGGCGCGCCGGTGGCGGACTGGGCCGTGGTGGTCACCCTCGCTGAGGGCACCACCGTCGACGACGTCGACGACGCGACCTGGCGGCAGGACGGCCGGGCGATCACCTTCACCGGGCCGGCCGTGCCGGCCGGAGGGTCGCAGACGTTCCGCTTCGACGTGCGCGACAGCCGTCCGAAGGCACGGGAACCGGAGAGCTGCGTGATCGGCGGGAAACCCTGCGCGGGCGTGTGACCTAGGCTGCCGGCATGGCACTGCTGCACCGCGCGACCCTGCGCCCCACGAAGATCGACCTGCTGGCGACCTGGCTGCCCGGCCGACCCTGGTACCGGGGGTCGGCCGACGCCGACCTGGTGAGCCGGGGCGCCTACCGCTTCGACGACCCGGCCGGCGCGGTCGGCATCGAGACGATCCTGGTCGGTGCCGCCGACGGTCCGGTCCACCACGTCCCGCTGACCTACCGTGACGCACCGCTCAACGGTGCCGAGGACTGGCTGGTCGGCACCACCGAACATTCGGTGCTCGGCACCCGCTGGGTGTACGACGGCTGCGCCGACCCGGTGTACGCCGCCGCGCTGGCGCACGCCATCCTGGCCGGTGCCGGCCAGGCGGAGCAGTACTTCGAGGTGGACGGTCGGCGTGAGCTGCGCGAGCCGAGCGTGACGGTCGTCGCCAGCGACGGTGGGCTCACCGACGTGCCCCCGGTCGGTGCCGTCCGGAGCGTGGCCGACGATGACCGCACGGTCATCGGCACCGACTCCGTGGAGCTCGTCGTCGTCCGCCGGCCCGGTGTCGGGGGCGACGGGGGAGTGGGTGCCGTCCTCAGTGGCAGCTGGGATGGGCAGCCGACGAGCGTGCCGCTGGCGTACGCCCGAGTGCGCTGAGTGAGCGGTGGGGAGGCCCGGTCAGCCGGACCTCCCCACCGCGTCTCACCACTGCGCCGGAGGCGGGGGCGGCGACACCGGGGGCCGGTCGTCGCAGGTGATGGTGTTGGGCAGCAGCCACGGGGCGAGCCAGCCGCCGTCGTTGCCGCCGAGGTCGTGCAGAGTGAACTCCGAGCCGGCCGGGGTGAAGTGGAACGACCCGCAGTTGTTGACGCCCACGGCACCCACGTTGCGGGCGTCCACGTTGGCGAACGAGGCCGACCCGGCCGAGCGGGCGCTGACCACCGAGGTGCCGGTGCCGTCGACCCGGACGTCGCGGAAGCGTACGTCGGTGATCGAGTAGAGATCCTTCACCGGCCAGTCGCTGACCAGCATGATCGCGTTGTACGTGTTGTCGAGGTACGCGTCGCCGGTCACCTCGATGGCCGCGTCGATGCTGCGGTCCAGGGCGAAGATCCAGATCGCGCCCAGCCCGATGTTCCAGTTCAGCTCGTACGTGCCGGCGCGCGCGGTGGTGTTGCCGGTGAACCGCAGGTACCCGGTGAACGGTTCCGCTCCGAAGCGGGATCCGGCGTGCAGACCGCTGCCCTCGCGTACCGGGTCGGCGACGAGGTTGTGCGAGACGGTGGTGTCCGTGCCGCCGTAGATGGCGATGCCGTTGGCGAGGGTCGGTGACTGCACGGTGTTGTGGTCGAACGTGTTGCGCGCGTTCGCCGTCTTCTCCGACCACATCGCCAGGCCGTCGTCGCCGGTGTTGCGGACGAAGTTGTGCGCGACGAGGGAGTCGGTCACGCCGGTGTGGAAGTTGAGCGCGTCCGCGATCTGGTCGACGATGATGGTGTTGCTGACGCGGACGTTGCGCATCGGACCGTCGAACCACAGGCCGGCCTTGGTGTGCCGCAGGTGGAGCCCGTCGACGGTGGAGTCGCTCATCGCCCCACCGATCGCGTTGACCTGGTCGGTGTCGATGCGCTCCCGCACGTCACCCTCGATGGCGAAGCCGGACAGGTGGACGTTGCGGCTCCCGCCGTCGTCGGCGTCGCGGCCGTAGAAGCCGACGCCGGTGTGCACCGAGCCGTCCGGCGCGGGCGTCGGCAGGGCGACCTCGCGGCCCTTGAAGGTGGTGTACCAGTTGCCGGCGCCCTCGATGGTCACGTCGTCGACGATGATGTGCCGGTTGACCTGGTAGGTGCCCGGCGGGACGTAGACCTTCAGGTGGGTGCGCCGGGCGAAGGCGATGGCCCGGTCCAGGGCGTCGGCGGAGTCCCGCCGGCCGGTGGGACCGGCGCCGAACGCGAGCACGTTCGCCGCGAGCAGACGGACGCGCGGCGGCGCGACCAGTTCGGAGTCGAGCAGGTCGATGATGGTCCAGGCGGCGGCGCTGCCGGGCGGCGCGGTGAGCCGGATCGTGTCACCGGCCCGGTAGGTGCGACCCAGCAGGAGTCGCTGCTCGTCGTAGAAGTGGGTGGGCCTAAACGGCGTGCTGATGCTCGGGTACGGCGTGGTGGCCGACGGCACGCATTGGCACTCGGTGATCCACCAGTCCGGGTGCAGCAGCCCGGCCTGGGGGTCGTTGGAGAACGGGTACTGGTTGTAGAGCCAGGAGTACTGCGAGGTCAACGTCATGGTGCGGACGTGCTTGCCGTTGACCGCGACCCGCAGCGGCGCGGTGATCCCGCCACCCTGCGGGGCGTCCGGGATGCTGTACCGCACGGTGATCCCGTTGGCCGCGCTGGGCAGGACGAACGCCACGTACTCACCGGGGGTGAGCCGGACCGCCCGGCGGCCGGACGCCTCCGCGGGCAGCGTGTAGGCGGACCGGTCCGGGCCGATCACCTCGCCGTTGGTGCGCGCGTTCTCCGCCTCCTGTTCGACGAAGTCGACGTCGGCGCCACGTCCGGCGACCAGCGCCGGGTCGAGGGCGGCGCGGGTGACCACCGGCTCTGCTCCGGCGGATGTGGACGGACCGGCGGCGGCCACGGTGGGTCCGGCGACCAGAACGGCGAGGCCGGTCGCGAGCGCGACGGCGGTGGCGGCCGGCCGGCCTGGGCGTCCCCGCGCCGGCATGAGGCTGCGAAACATCGGTGACCCTCCTGGGTGGGTGGTGGTGGAGGTCCGCCCGGCGCTGCCCCAACGCCCGACATTGATCGTCATGATGCAGCACCGAACAGCCTGCCGCAAGACGACAATGAAATAGCGAAAAGATGCGACTATCAGGCCGCAAGAAATGGACGGTCGGAGAGTTGATGTGTCGCGCTTTCGCCAGCGCCCGCAGCGCCCACGGCGGGCGTACGCTGGGCCGCGTGGATCAAGAAGACCGGATTGCCCTGTTCCTCGACTACGAGAACCTCGCGCTGGGGGCGCGCGACCACCGTGGCGGCGCGGACTTCGACTTCCGACCCATCGCCGACGCGCTGGCCGAGCGGGGCCGGGTGGTGGTGCGCCGGGCGTACGCCGACTGGTCGTACTTCGACGAGGACCGCCGGATGCTCACCCGCTCGCACGTCGAGCTGATCGAGATTCCCCAGCGGATGGGCGCCTCCCGCAAGAACGCGGCCGACATCAAGATGGCCGTCGACGCGATCGAGTTGGCGTTCGAGCGCGACTACATCTCCACCTTCGTCATCTGTAGCGGCGACAGTGACTTCACGCCGCTGGTGCACAAGCTGCGCGAGCTGAACAAGCGGGTCATCGGAGTCGGCGTCGAGGGGTCGACGTCGGCGCTGCTTCCGCCGGCCTGCGACGAGTTCCTCTACTACGACCGGCTGGAGGGCGTGGACATCCCGCCGGCCCGCGGCCGTCGCGCTCGTCCCGCCGCCACCCGGCAGGCCGGTCCGGACCAGCGACCACCCGAGCCGGAGCGCGAGGCGGAGATCGACCACCGGCCGGCGGGGGAGGAGCCCGGCCGGGACGTGGACTCGCTCGCCGTGCAGGTCGCCCAGACGGTGGCCGGCTTGCAGGGCAGCGCCAACGGCGAGGTCACCGCCTCCCGGCTCAAGCGCACCCTGCTGCGCAAGGACCCGACGTTCAGTGAATCCGACTACGGCTTCCGGACCTTCGGTGAACTGCTGCGCCACCTCGCCGAACGCAACGTGATCGAGCTGGCCGAAGGCCCCGCGAAGGGTGACCCCGAGGTCTCCCTGCCCGAGCACGGCGACCGGGAGGTGGCGTTCGGCCTGCTCCGAGGCGTCGTGGCGGACCTCGGTAGCGGCGGCAACCCGGTGGCGTTGTCCGGGCTGAAGAACCAGGTACGCCGGGCCCGGCCCGACTTCAGCGAGAAGAAGCTCGGCTACCGCAGCTTCCTCCAGTTCTGCAAGGCCGCCGCGACCGCCGGCGTCCTCGACCTTCGGTGGAGCCCCGAGGCCGACGACTACCTGCTGACAACCCAGCCCTGACCGCCGGCCCTCGGTGTCTTCTCCTGCGGGTTCGGAGACGTTCCTGATCTGCAACTCAGGAGGGGGAGATCCGCCGATATGGTTTTGAACTGCCAACGCTTGGCCCGAAATACGTCTGAATTGCGGCTCTTGCCCCGCTCTGGGCACACCTGCGCCGTACCCTCGGCGCGGGAATTGCTATACGGTCGGCGAATGAAGGTGGAGGAGCACTGGTGGAACGGAGACACGACCCCGCGCGGGCGCAGGGACGTGTATATCCGTACTGACGGGCAGGGTTGGGAGGTCCGCGCCCAGATCGGTGGGGCGTCGGGTCGTGAGCGGGTGCAGCAGTGCCCCAGCAGGGCCTCGGCGGCCATCCTCGCCGACGCCTGGCGCGGCACCCACCCATCCTGGCAGGAGTTAAAGCAGCGCTGATCCGGCACCGGGCCGGGCCGGCGACGCTTCCGGGCTCAGCCTGGCGCGCTCGCCGGTCCGGTCCGGTGCTCGACTGAGTGGCTGTGACGTCTCAGGCGCCGGAGAACGTGTCAGTTCGGGAAGATGGGTTCCTCACTCGTTTGTCACACCGGAAACGTCAGCTGACGCCGTGATCGTGCTGCGGGACGTCGAGAGCCGGCATCCACGGCTGGCGGCTCCACGTGTAGATCTCCGCCTGTGGCGCAAACCAGTCGGTGAGGTTGTCGAGGGTGCCCTCCTGAACGAATACCCCGCCCGGGAAGTCAGCCAGTTCGTTGGTGAACACCCGGGAGCCGCAGTTGACGCAGAATACCCGGGTCAGGCCGTTGCCTGCGCAGGTCTGCGGGTTCGCGGGGTACGGGAAGCCTTTGGTTTCGCCACCGAACACGGTGAAATCCGAGTCGGACACCAGCGCGAAGGTCGCCATCTCTCCACCAGAGGCGCGCTTGCAGTCCGTACAGTGACAGTTCGCCACGAAGGTGGGCTCATTGTCGAACCCGTACGTCACGGCGCCGCAGGCGCAACTGCCGTTGAATCTCTTGCTCATCTCTTGCTCCATCTCCAGGTAAGGGCTCTGTTGCCGCGGATCAACGGGGATCGCTTCTCCGACATGACGATTGTGATCACATCCGAGCGGACTGGACGGCACCTTACCGTCCAATGGATCAACACGGGTTCCTGTCCACGACGGCCACCGCCGCCACGGTGTCCGGATCTGCCCCGTGTCTCCGCCGTCAGGTCGGGTATCCGTCCGGAATCCGTGATGGAGGTCGCCATGTCGCAGGGATCCGCCGAGGAGAACCCGAGGCTCGCCGAGGAGATCCGGGAGGCTGAGCGCCAGCTCGCCAACCTGGCCAACTCGTCCGATGACGCGCTGACCGACGATGACGCGCGGGTGCCGGACGACGCCCCCTCCGAACGGGACGCCACCTAGCCGGTTGACGGAGGCGGCGACGACGTCCGGTCGGGCGTCTGCCGGCTGGCTGTGTGCCGCCCTCTGAGATGCCTCCCCAGTGCATCTCAGCACCAGTATTCAGCACAGACGAAACGCTGTCAGCGATTCAACAGGCAGGTGGACCGGCACACGCTGTTGCCCAGACGACGTGTTCCCGCGGCAGGGTGGTGAGTGGCGTCAGCGACGGCACCCACTGGTTGAGGTGTGGCCTCAGGAGGCCGGGACCGGCAGCACCACGCCCTCGGCCGCGGACCGGTGCGCCAGCTCGATCAGCTCGACGGTGGCGACCGAGTCGCGGGGGTCCACCGGCATGGGCGTGCCGTCCCGCAGCGCCGCCGCCACCTGCTGGTAGAAGCTCTGGTACGCGCCGGGCACGGTCGGCACCGGTCGCAGGTCGCCGTCGACACCGAGCATGCCGTACCGCTCGGACGGGACCTCGCCCCAGCCCGGCTGGTCCGGTCGGCCGCCGTCGTGCAGCGCCGCCTCCTGCACGTCCAGCCCGTACGTCGTGTAGCCGGCCCGGTCGCCGAGCACCCGCAGGCGCGGCCCGAGCTGAGCGGTCACCGCGCCCATCCACAGGTGCGAGTGCACCCCGCCCGCGTGGGTCAACGCCACGAACGCGTCGTCGTCGACGGCCGCACCCGCGCGGCGACGGTCCACCTCCGCGTAGACGCGGTCGACCGGGCCGAACAGCTGCACCGCCTGGTCGATGAGGTGCGCGCCGAGGTCGAAGAGGGCACCGCCGGCCTCCTCGGGACCGGCGAGCTCCCGCCAGCCCGGCTTGATCGTCGGACGGAACCGTTCGAAACGGGACTCGAAGCGCAGCACCCGCCCCAACTCGCCCTGCTCCACGAGGCGGCGGACGGTCAGGAAGTCGCCGTCCCAGCGCCGGTTCTGGAACACCGTCAGCGGCACCCCACGCTCGGTCGCCTCGTCGACCAGCGCGCGGCCCTCCGCCGCCGTCGCCGCGAGGGGCTTGTCCACGACGACCGGCAGGCCGGCGGCGAGCGCCGCCCGCGCCATCGGCACGTGCTGCCGGTTCGGCGTCGCCACCACGACCAGGTCCAGAGCCTCCGGGGTACGCCACAACTCGTCGGCGTCCTCGACCAGGCGGGCGTCCGGGAAGTGTTGCCGGGCCTGCTCGCGTCGCTGCGGATCGCGGGTCACGATGGCGTCGAGCCGCAACCCGGGCGTCGCGGCGATCAGCGGTGCGTGGAACACCCGGCCCGCCAGCCCGTACCCCAGCAGGCCAACCCGCAGCGCCTCCGCCATGCCACACCCCCGTCTCGCCGGCCCGCGCCCCTGGTGGCACCGGTACCGCTGGTCGAATCTACGCCCCGACCTCAGCCCGGCGCTGGTCAGCCCGCCGGGTCGCTGCGAAGGTAGGTGAGCACCGCGAGCACCCGCCGATTGGTGTCGTCGCTGGGTGGCAGGTCGAGCTTCAGCAGAATGTTGCCGACGTGCTTGCCGACCGCCGCCTCGGTGACGTGCAGCCGGGCGGCGATCGACGCGTTCGAGCGGCCCTCGGCCAGCAGCGCCAGCACCTCCCGTTCCCGGGCGGACAGCGCGGCGAGCGGATCACGCGGGCGGTGCAGGAGTTGCCGGACCACGTCCGGGTCGATGGCGGTGCCGCCAGCGGTGACCCGGCGCAGCGTGTCGACGAACTCGGCGACCTCGGCGACCCGGTCCTTGAGCAGGTAGCCCACCCGCTGGCCGTCGCCGCTGTCCAGCAGCGCCGCCGCGTACCCGGTCTGCACGTACTGGCTGAGCACCACGACCGGGAGCCCGGGCCGTTCGGCGCGCAGCGCGACGGCCGCGCGCAGCCCGTCGTCGCGCCGGCCGGGAGGCATCCGGATGTCGGTCAGCACCAGGTCCGGCTGGTGGTCGCGGGCCGCGTCCAGCAGGGCGGGCGCGGAGCCGACGGCGGCGCACACCGTGAAGTCGAAGCGGGTCAGCAGCGCGACCAGGCCCTCCCGCAGCAGCACCTCGTCCTCGGCGAGCACCACCCGGGTCACCGGCGACACGGCAGCTCCACGCGGACCAGGGTAGGCCCGCCGGGAGGGCTGGAGAGCAGCAGCCGACCGTCCACGGCGGCGACCCGATCGGCGAGGCCGGTCAGGCCGGTGCCCCGGGACGGGTCGGCGCCGCCGCCGCCGTCGTCGGACACCTCGACCACGAGGTCACCGCCGACCCGGGTGAGGCGCACGTCGGCGCGGGTCGCCCCGGCGTGCCGGGCCACGTTGCCCAGGGCCTCGGACACCACGAAGTACGCGGTGGTCTCCACGATCTCGGGCAGCTCGCCGTCGACGTCCGCGTGCACGGTCACCGCGACGGTGGCCGCGTCGGCCAGCTCGCGTACCGCGCCGGCGAGACCGAGGTCGGTGAGGCTCTGCGGCCGGATGCCGTGCACCAGCTGTCGCAGCATCACCATCAGGCCCCGGGCCTGGTCGTGCGCCACCGCGAGGGGTCGGGCGGCGGGGGAGTCCTCGGGTACGTCCAGCCGGGCCAGGCCCAGCTGGAGGGTGAGGCTGGTCAGCCGTGGCTGCGCGCCGTCATGCAGGTCCCGTTCGATGCGGCGCCGTTCGGCCTCGTACGCGCCGACCAGGCGGGTGCGGGAGCGGGCGACCTCACGCAGCGCCGCGGTGTCGACCGGCCAGGCCAGTGCCCACCGGGCCACGGCGGCCTGCACGGCCGCGAGCAGGCCGCCCGCGTAGCAGAAGACCGGCAGGAGCAGCACACCCACGATCGCGTACGGAACGGCTTCGCCGGTGCTCTCGACCCGGCCCAGGATCACGACCGATTCGGTGGGATCGCCGGCGAGCCAGGGGCTGGTGATCATCCCGAGGTCGAGCAGCACCAGCACGAGGAACACCCAGTACGCGATGGGTGCCACACCGCCCAGCCAGAACAGGTAGGCCACCTCCCGCCAGGTCCCCGCGCTGCGGTAGCGCGCGGCCAGGCCCGGCCACGACGGCGAGGGCAGCGGCCGGCCGTCCACGAGTCTGAGCCGCCATCGTTCGACGGCGGCGACCGGGAAGCTCACGATCGGAGCCAACGCCAGCAGGATGAGGCTGCTGGTCGCCAGGAACAGCATCAGCGCGAGGCTCGGCGGCCGGCCGTGCAGCCGGAGCGCGTTGACGGCGGCCAGCAGGGGTCCGACGATGACGAGCAGCCCGATGCTGAGCACGCCGGCGATCGGGACGGTGCTGACCAGGTAGGCCAGCGCCCGCCAGGGCCAGGCGGAGAGCAGCCAGTCGTGGCGACGCAGCGCCTCGGCCAGCCGAGAAGGGTGTTCGGGGGTCATGCCGCAGACGCTAATCGCGGACGACCGGCCACCCCAGCCGTCCAGATCCACTCTTGGGGTAGGCCCAGCACTACCGGCCCAACGGGTGTGGAGGGCACGTAAACGGGAACGACGCGCCATCACGCGTCCGGCGTGAGGTGTGCTCGCGGCGGCGGGAGAGACATGGGTGCCAGAACCTTCGTGGTGGTCGGCGGTACCAGCGGGCTCGGCCTCGCGGTGGCCCGGCTGCTGGTGGACGAGCACCGGGTGGTGGTCTTCGGCAACGTGCCGGCCGAGGTCGCCGCGACGACCGACCAGCTGGGCTGTGACGGGGCGGTCTGCGACATCTCCTCGTACGAGCAGGTCCGCGACGGGTTCGCCGAGGTGGTGGGACGCCACGGCACGATCGACGGGGTGGCGGCCTGCGCGTCGATGTGGGCGGGCGGCGACCTGATGGACCTCCCGGTGGAGCACATCCGGCGGGCCGTGGAGATCAACGTTCTGGGCGTCACGTACCTGCTGCGGGAGGCGCTGGAGCATATGCACCGGCAGGGCCACGGCAACGTCGTGTACATCGGCGCGATGGCGCTGGCCGCGCCCCGGCCGGGCATCCCGTTGTACCGGGCCACCAAGAGCTACGGCAGCAGCCTCGTCGACTCGGTGGCCGAGGCCCAGCACAGCAACCAGGTCAAGGTGATGCAGCTGCATCCCGGGCCGATGCCGACCCGCCTGCAGGAACGGGTCGGCGCCGAATTCCTCGACGAGGTGTACGCCCTGCCGGAGCAGGTCGCCACCGAGGTCGTCCGGCTGCTGCTGCTCGAACCCGACGACCTCTACGTCTCCGGCGAGCGCGTGCTGCGCGCGGACGGGCGGTGGTGACGGCCGCAGCCGGACCCGCCGACCGTCCGGCCTCCGCCTGGGCACCGCTGCGGACCGCGGTCTACCGCAACCTGTGGCTGGCCCTGCTCGCCGCCAACATCGGCACCTGGATGCAGACGGTCGGCGCGCAGTGGCTGCTGATCCACCACTCCAACGCCTCCACGCTGGTCGCGCTGGTCCAGACCGCCAGTCTGCTGCCGGTGCTGCTGCTGGCGCTGCCCGCCGGGGTGCTCGCCGACAGTTTCGACCGCCGGCACCTGCTGATCGCCGTGCAGCTGTTCCTGGTGGCGGTGGCGGTCGCGTTGACGCTGCTCACCCTGACCAACCGGATGCCGCCGGCGCTGCTGCTCACCCTCACCTTCGCGTTCGGCGTCGGTCAGGCGCTCACCCTGCCGGCCTGGGCGGCGGTGATCCCGGAGCTGGTGCCCCAGGAGCAGCTCCGGTCGGCCTCGGCACTCGGTTCGATCAGCGTGAACGTGGCCCGGGCCGTCGGGCCGGCGGTGGCCGGTGTGCTGATCGCCCGTACCGGTGTCGCCCCGGTCTTCGCGCTCAACGCCGTCGCGTTCGGGATCTTCACGTACGCGCTGTGGCGTTGGCGGCCCGGCAACGCCCGCGCGGTCGACGTGCCCGAACGGTTCACCGCCGCGCTGCGCGCCGGTTCCCGCTACGTCCGGCACTCGCCGACCGTGCGTCGGTTGCTGCGCCGGGCGCTGGTCTTCGTGATCCCGGCCAGCGCGCTGTGGGCACTGCTGCCACTGGTGGCGAACCGCCGGCTGGGGCTGGGTTCCGGCGGGTACGGGCTGCTGCTGGCCGCCCTCGGGGTGGGGGCCATCGCGGGTGGCGTGCTGCTGGCCGTGATCCGTACCCGGCTGTCGGCCAACCAGCTCCTGCTGGCCGCCGGCGCGGTGTTCACCGTCGCGCTGACCGTGGTCGGCACCGTGCGGGCGGTGCCGCTGGTGCTCCTCGCGCTGCTGCCCGCCGGGATGGCCTGGGTGACCGTGCTGGCCAACGTCAACGCCGAGATGCAGCTCTTCCTCCCGACCTGGGTACGCGCCCGGGGTCTGGCCGTCTACCAGGTGTGCTTCGCCGGTGGGCAGGCCGTCGGCGCCCTGCTGTGGGGTCTGGCGGCCGACATGGCCGGGCTGGTCCTCGCGTACCTCGCGGCGGCCGGGGTGATGCTGATCGGCACCGTGACGAGCCGGATCTGGCCGCTGCCGGACCTGCGGTCGGTGAACCGGGAACCGGCCGCCTACTGGCCGCAACTGCACCTGGCGCACGAACCGGACCCGGGGGTGGGGCCGGTGCTGGTGACGGTGCAGTACACCGTCCGACCGGAGCGCACACAGTCGTTCCTGGCGGCCATGGACCTGGTCCGCGGCGCCCGTCAGCGGACCGGCGCGATGCGCTGGGGCCTGTTCCGCCCGGCCGAGACCACGGACCGGTTCGTCGAGGTGTACCTGGTGCCGTCCTGGGACGAGCACCTGCGCCAGCACGGCGGCCGGCTCACCGGCGAGGACCGCGCCGCCGAGGAACGGGCCCGGGAGTGCACCGACGGCGAACCCGAGGTGCGGCACCTGGTGCCCGCTGCCGCCGGCCCGGCGCTGTCCGACGACCGCGAGGGGCTCTGACCCCACCCGGGTGCGTGAACGTGGCGTCACAATCGCGTCGATCGGCGTAGTGGACGCGTGAAAACCCTCGCCGGAGCCGGCGTCCCCGCGTTGGTATGGCCGTCGGCGGGTCCGAGGTACGGGCCGTCGCCCTCGCCGGAGGCGTGCTGTGGTGGTCGATCGGGAGCAGAGGACCGCGGTGGTCGGGGAGCCGACGCCCACCGGGGTGAGCGTGGCGATCGGATGGGCGGTGATGATCGGCGCCGCGCTGCTCGCGGGCGTGCTCTTCGCCCCGGCGGAGTTGCCGGCCCGGACGCTGGTCATGTCCGTCGCCGCCGGGGCGTACGCGGCGGTGGTGGCCGATCTGCGCGCGGTCGCCGCGGTGACGGGGCTGGGCATGGCCACCTTCGTCGGCTTCCTCGCGCACCGCTTCGGTGACCTGACCGCCGGCACGGACGCCTGGTCGTACGCCGTGGTGATCGCCTTCGCGGCCACGCTCGGGGCCGGTTACCGCTGGCTGCGGTCGCTCGCCCCGCCGACCGAGTGACCGGGTGCCCGGCCGGCGCGCGGCGTACGTCGTACGCCCGCGTTGGTAGGATGGCCGCACCATGGCGAGTGAGCGCAAGGCGACCGCGGACCCGGCCCGCAGCCTGGCCATCCTGTGGCGCACCCGGGAGCCGACCAGCCGCAGTGCCGGGCAGGGGCTCAGCGTCGAGCGGATCGTCCGCGCCGCGATCGACGTCGCCGACGCCGAGGGCCTCGACGCGCTGACCATGCGCCGGGTCGGTGAGGCGCTGGGTGTGGGCACGATGTCGGTCTACACCTACGTGCCGGGCAAGGCCGAACTCGTCGACGTCATGATCGACACCGTGTACGGCGAGATGCCGCGTCCCGTCGTCGAGGGGGACTGGCGGGTACGGCTGGAGCGGATCGCCCGCGACAATCTGGCGCTCTACCAGCGTCACCGGTGGATGCTGCGGGCCGAGACGACCCGTCCGGTGCTCGGGCCGCACCTGGTGGCCAAGTACGACTACGAGCTCGGCGCGGTCGCCGACATCGGGCTCACCGACGTCGAGATGGACGCGGTGCTCACCCTCGTCCTCGGGCACGTGAAGAGTTCCGCGCGCGCCGCGTCCGAGGTGGTCGACCTGGAGCGGGAGACCGGCATGACCGACGGCCAGTGGTGGCAGTCGCACGCGCCCTGGCTGGAGACGTTCCTGACGCCCGACAGCTACCCGACCGCATCCCGGGTCGGCACGGCGGCCGGGCAGCAGCACGGCGCCGCGTACGGGCCGGAGTACGCCTTCGAGTTCGGCCTGCAACGCGTCCTCGACGGGATCTCGGTGGTGGTCGCGGAACGGGCGACCGGCGGATAGCCGAGCGCTGCCCGGTGTCACCTGTCCCGATCTGGTGTCCGGGCACAGCCATGGCTCGGCGTTGCTGGCCCTCGCGGTGCTGCGGCTGCCCCCGTAGGTGTGGCCCGGGTGGCGCCTGAGCGTATGACGGATTCAAGTGACCGTCACCGGTCCTCCGACAGCCGCTCGGACTCCGCGACCACCGCGCGGATCTTGCGCAGGGTGGCGTCGGGGGCGTGCACCGCGGTACGCCACCGGTCGAGCGTGCGGCTCAGCACCCGGACGAGGAACTGCAACTGGTTGACCTGCTCGCGCAGCGTCCCCAGCTCCGATCGGGCGTGCAAAGCCTCGCCCTCCAACTCGGTGATCCGCACCTGTAGCGGTTGGACCAGGGTCAGGGCGGCCTCGGTGAGGGTGTCGGCGGCGTCGGCCTTGAACTTGCCCCGCTGCGACACGACGGTGGCGATGGCGGCCAGGCCGGTGGTGCCGCCGAGAACGCCGAGCAGGCTGAGCAGCATCTGCACCCAGTGCGGTGCCTCGGGCGCCGGTGCGGTGATCACGTCACACCTCCCACGACCCGTCGGTGCGTCGCGCACTGGTGGCCCTTGGCCAGGCAGCGCAGGTCGACGGCGATCTGGGCGGCCCGCCAGAAGGACCCGGCCGGCACCGCCGCGATCAACGACGCGGCGACGACACCCTGCGGGCCGGCGACCGCCACCAACGCCACCGCGTACATGCCGGTGATGGTGCCGAGCACCAGGACGGACGCGAGTTCGACGCCGAGGCCGGTGGAGAACTGGCCGGGCCACAGGATGCCGAGCAGCCCGCCCAGACCGACGATGATCAGGGCGATCTCCCAGCCGACCTGAATGGGTTCGGGCATCGACATCTGCACCGACGGCGGCCGAACGTCGAGCACGAGCAGTAGAACGCCGCAGATGGGCGTGGTGACGAGCGCGGCCACCTCGAACGGCTGGTGCCTGGCCCGGACTCGTAGTTTTACCACGGCAACTCCCTGGTCGAGGACCGTCGTCCGCCAACGGCCGGTGGGCCGGTGCCGTGCGAGTCGTGACCGGGTGTGCGGTCCTGCGGCGGAGCCCGTCGGCGGCGTTGCGGGTGAACGGTCGATGGTCGAGGAGGTAGCCGACTTGCCGCCGTTGGCTGTCGCTATCTGCCTGTGTATCACCGGTGACCGGTTGGCGTCCACCTGGTGTAACGTGGCAGATCCGCAGGTCAAGGCCTTTTGTGCGGGCGAACGGCGGGGCTGAGTGCGGCGGCCCGGCCACTTCGGATCCGCCGTGACGAAAAGTGTCACATATCTAACTCAGGGTGACATTCGAGTTGCTCGGGCCGTCGGTCGATCAGCGGGCCAGCAGCGCGTGCAGTGCCCGGACCACCTCGGCCGGTGCCTCCTCGGCCATGAAGTGCCCACAAGTGACCGTCTGGTGCGCCAGGTCAGGTGCCCCAGGCCCGCCACACCCCGGCCGCGTCGTCACCCAGCACCGCCGCGCCGCCCGCGCCCGCGCCGCCGCGCCGCCCGCGCCCGCGCCGCCGCCTCGCCGAGCTGACCGCCGTCCCCGGCCCGCGGCGACTTGCCGGTTTCGCTCGGAACAGGCCGGCGGTTGCGGTCAGATGGAACCACCGACGCGTCGTCGGCCGGGGATCGAGGGGGGTTTGCCGTGGAGGTGCTCGTCCTGATCGTGGCGCTGGGCGTCACGGTCCTGGTAGGCACCACGCTCGGCGGCCGGTACCGGGTCGCGCCGCCGGTCCTGCTCATCGCGTTCGGGGTGCTGCTCGGGCTGGCGCCGCCGCTGTCCGAGCTGACCCTGGAACCGGACCTGGTGTTGCTGATCTTCCTGCCGGCGATCCTGTACCGGGAGAGCCTCACCATCAGCCTGCGCGAGATCCGGGCCAACCTGCCGGTGATCGGGCTGCTCGCCGTGGTGCTCGTGGTGCTCACCATGGTCACGGTGTCGCTGACCGCGCAGGCGTTCGGGGTGAACCCCGCCGCCGCCTGGGTGCTCGGCGCGGTCCTCGCGCCGACCGACGCCGCCGCGGTCACCGGCCTGGCCAAACGGCTGCCCCGAAAGCTCCTCACCACGCTGCACGCGGAGAGCCTGATCAACGACGGCACCGCCCTGGTGATCTTCGCGGTGGCTGTGGGTCTGCTCACCGAGAGCGCGAGACCCGGGGCGCTCGCCATCGGCGAGGAGTTCGTCGGGGCCAGTGTCGGCGGTGTGGTCGCCGGTCTGCTGGTCGGCGCCGCCGTGGTGCTGATCCGTAAGCGACTCGACGATCCGCTGCGCGAGGGGGCGCTCAGTGTGCTGACACCGTTTGGCGCCTTCCTGCTCGCCGAATCGGTGCACGCGAGCGGAGTGCTGGCGGTCGTGGTCGCCGGCCTGATGCTGGCCTACGCCGGCCCGCGGGTGATCCGCGCCCGGTCCCGGGTGCTGGCGTACGCGTTCTGGGACCTGTCCACGTTCCTCATCAACGGCGGGCTGTTCGTCCTGCTCGGCACCCAGATCCCGCGCGCGGTGCGGGGCATCTCCAGCACCTCGCCGCAGCGGGCTCTGTTCATCGTGCTAGTGGTCACGCTGGTCGTCCTCAGCACCCGCCTGGCCTTCGTCTACCTGACGTCGCAGGTGGCGAGGCTGCGGCGGCACCGGGTCGTGGACCCGAGTCAGGGCCCGCCCAACTGGCGGGTGGGAACCGTGGCCGGTTGGTCCGGATTCCGAGGCGCGGTTTCGCTCGCCGCCGCGCTGGCCGTGCCGACGATGACGGTCGCCGGTCGACCGGTGGTCGAACGCGACCTCATCATCTTCGTCACCGCCCTCGTGATCGTGTTGATCATGATCCTGCAGGGCACCACCCTGCCGCTGGTGGTGCGCTGGGCCGGGTTGGCCGGCGACCCCGAACGTGTCGACGAGGCCCGGCAGGCCCGCCTGCGCGCCACCCAGGTGGGGTTGGCCGCGGTGCCGCACGTGGCCGCCGAGGTCGGTGCCGGAGAGGAGTCGATACGCCGGCTGCAGGCCGAATACCAGCGGCACCTGGAGGACGTCAACGAGACCGGCGGGCGCACCGCCGAGGAACGCCGGCTGGAACGCGAACTCCGCCTCGGGGTCCTCGCCCACAAACGGCGGGAGGTCACCCGCCTTCGCGACAACCGCGAGATCGACGACCTCGTGCTCCTGGAGTTGCAGGCCGCTCTGGACAACGAGGAGATCCGGCTGCTGGGACGCGGACCCAACGACTGACCGGGCACCGGCGGCACCGCCGGGTGGAGTCGTCGACGGCGAACGGCCGTTGAACGCAGGAAGTCGGCCGGCGCGGCTACGGACGCTCGGGCGTCGCCGCGCCGGGTACGGTGGGGACCAGTTCGGCTCCGGTCGATGCGTACGATCCGCGAGGGGGTGCCCATGACCACCGGGGCGAGCGAGGCCGACCCGCGGGTGGTGACCGAACGGGAGTTCCTCGACGAGCTGACCTCGGTCACCCGTGCGCGTACCGCGACGGAGTTCCTGTACCTGATGGCGCAGGGCGACGCCGTCATCGGCGTCCAGTGGGAGCAGCCCGGCGTCGACCATCTGCGCCGCTACCGCGTACGCGACTCCTGCCCGCACTGCCTGGTCCTCGAGGCGGTGCTGGCGCTCGCGCCGGTGCTCCCGCTGGACGTCATGCGCGCCGGGCGTGCCCGCCCGCAGTACGAGACGGTGCTGCGGACCGGCCGACTGCCTCATCTGGCGTTCGCCCGACGGGCGGGCTCGGCGGGGGAGAGCTGGCTCGGTGACTGCCACGCCGTCGACGGTGACCCGCACACCGATGCCGACTGCGCGCGGCACGCGGTGCCCGCACCCACGGGCGACCTGCTGGATCTGCGCCCCGGAGCACTGCCCCGGGCGCTGCGTGAGTTGTACCCGCACGACGCCGCCGCGACGGCGGACCTGCGGCAGCGGCTGCGCATCGCCCGGGACTGGCGGGCCGACGCGCAGGCCGTGGCGAGCGGGGTCCGTGAGGCGGCGGCGACCTGGGCGTTCCTGCGCACGTCCTGCGTCTTGGGCGTGCCGGTGCCCGGCGCCGGTGGTCTCGTCCTCACCGTTGCTCCGGATCGGGCCGCGGACGACCGCCCGCTGACCGAGCTGCACGCCGCGGCGGTGCGGTCGCTGCCCACCGGCGGTCCGCTGGCCTACGCGCAACGGGCGTGCCTGGTGCCGGAGCTGGGCGCGGGCTCGCAGCGGATGCCGTCGTACGCCGGGGCGGTGGACCTGGTCGGCGCGGCGCCGGTGCGGACGCTACGGCTGCCGGCGCCGCGCCGCCCGTTGAGCACCACCGGCCGGGGCGTGCTGCTGCTGTACGAGGCGCGGCACGCGATGGGCCGGCACGTCGCGGCCGCACCGGAGCGCGACAGCGCCTACTGGGAGTCCGAGGCGGCGTTGCACGTCTTCGAGTTCACCCTGCTGGAACGGGTCGCCGGTCGGCACTACCAGGACGCGGTGGCCGCCTACGTGCAGGCGCTGCGCCGGGAGGGTGACCTGCTGGCGCGTCCGCACAAGGTGCTCGACCGGCGGCGACGCAAGGCCCTGTCGACGGCGTTCGGCGGGCTGGACGACGAGGAACTGCACCTGTGGGCGTCGGTCGCCTACCGCAACGCCATCCTCGTGCTGCTCGGCGATCCGACGGCGTTCGCCGCGCACCTGCGCCGCCAGGCCGGCTGAGCCGCCGCGCTCAGAGCACCTGCGCGAGGAACCGACGCAGCCGGGGATGCTCGGCCCGCTCGAAGATCGCCTCGGGCGGGCCGGCCTCCAGGACCACACCCCGGTCCATGAAGGCCACGGTGTCGGCGACCCGCCGGGCGAACCCCATCTCGTGGGTCACCACCACCATGGTCATCCCGGCGGCGGACAGGTCGGCCATCACCGCGAGCACCCCCTTGACCAGCTCGGGGTCGAGCGCCGAGGTGGCCTCGTCGAAGAGCATCACCTCGGGCTTCAGCGCCAATGCACGGGCGATCGCCACGCGCTGCTGCTGGCCGCCGGAGAGCTGGGCCGGCCGGGAGTTCGCCTTGCCGGCCAGCCCCACCAGCTCCAACTGGGCGCGGGCGAGGGCGTCCGCCTCGTCCTCGCCGAGCTTGCGCAGCCGGCGCAGCGCCAGGGTGACGTTGCGCAGCACGGTCATGTGCGGAAACAGGTTGAACTGCTGGAACACCATGCCGATCCGCTGCCGCAGCGCGTCCGGGTCGTCGCCCAGCACGCTGCGCCCGTCCAGCAGCACGTCGCCGCGATCGGGCTCGATCAGGCGGTTGAGGGTACGCAGCAGAGTGGACTTGCCCGACCCGGACGGCCCGATCACGCAGGCCGTCGCACCGCGCCGCACGGTGAGGTCGACGCCGCGCAGCACCCGGTTCGGCCCGAAGGCGAGGTGTACGTCCCGAGCCTCCAGGCTGACGGAGGTGGTCATCGCCGGTCTCCTTCCGGGGCGCCGGCCAGCGCCGGGTCGGTGTCGTCCTCGTCCTCGTCGGCGGGCGCGGTGGCCGGCCGGCCGTGGCGCAGCCGCCCGTCGATCCAGTTGACGACGTGCGTCAGCGGCACGGTCAGGGCCAGGTAGAAGAGCCCGGCCAGCAGCAGCGCGGACTCGTTGCCGGTGGTGGCCGCGTAGTCCTGCCCGATCCGGAACAGCTCCCGCTGGCTGGCCACCAGGCCGAGGAAGTAGACCAGGCTGGAGTCCTTGATCAATGCGATGAGCTGGTTCACCCAGGCCGGCAGCACCCGCCGGACACCCTGCGGGATGATCACCAGCCGCATCGCGTCGGACCAGGAGAAACCGAGGGCGCGGGCACCCTCCAGTTGCGCGGCCTCCACCGACTGGATGCCGGAGCGGAAGATCTCCCCGATGTACGCGGCCGCGATCAACGACAGCGCCAGGATGCCCAGCGGGTACGGGTCCGGCCCCCAGACCTGCATGCCCAGCGGTGCCAGCCCGACGCCGATCAGCAGGATCGTCGCCGCGGCCGGCAGGCCCCGGAACACGTCGGTGTAGACCCGGGCCGGCCAGCGCAGCCACCGGCTGCGGGAGATGCCGGCGACGGCCAGCAGCAGGCCCAGCACCGAGCCGAGCAGGGCGGCGGAGACCGCCAGGATCAGCGTGTTCGGCAACCCGACGGTCAGCATCTCGGGCAGCGCCTCACGCATGGCGTCGACGTCGAAGAACGTCTCCCACAGGGTGCTCAACGGATCCATCGGTCGCCTCTCCTACCGCCCCGCTCGCTCGTCACCGGTTCAGGAGGCGGCCGACGCGGACGCCGACGTCGTGGGCGCCGCAACGGTGCCGCTGCCCGGCTTGAAGTCCGCCGGGATCGGCCGACCCGGGTAGTACTGCGCCTGCAACCGGCTCCAGGTGCCGTCCGCGATCACCTCGTCGAGGCCCTTGTTGAGCGCCTCGCGCAGCTTGTCGCTGCCCTTGGCCACGGCGTACGCGGTCGGTGCCGGGCTGAGCTGCTTGGCCGCAACAGTGATCTTGCCGCTGCTGTCGGCGGCCGACTTCTCGCCGATCTCCGCGGGGGCGATCCACGCGTCGGCGGTGCCCGCCTTGAGCTGGTTGATCGCGCCGTTGTAGTCCGGCACCCGCACCGGGTTGAGCTGCTTGCCGGTGGCGTAGTCGTCCTGGACGGTGCCCTGGACCACCACGACCCGCTTGCCGGCGAGCTGGTCGAAGCCGGTGATCGGCGAACCGGCGGGGACGTCCAGGCCGAAGTAGCCGAAGTCGTAGCCGTTGCCGAAGTCGACGGTCTTCTTGCGTGCCTCGGTGATGGTGATCGAGGAGCTGCCCACGTCGAACTTGTGGTTGTTGACCTGGGACAGCAGCGCGGAGAAGTCGGTGCCGACGAACTCGACCTTGAGACCGAGCTTGTTGGCCACCGCGGTCAGCAGGTCGTTGTCGAAGCCGGTGAACTTACCGTCCTTGAGGTACACGTTCGGCGGGGCGTCGGTCAGCGTGCCGGCCCGCAGCACGCCCGGCTGGGCCAGGCCGTACGGGTTGGCGGCCTCGTCGGTCGAGGCGTCGTCGCCGCAGGCGGTCAGCGCCGTGGCGGCCAGGATGGTGGCCGCGCCCAGGGCGGCGGCACGGGTCAGGGCAGGAAGGAATCGCACAGGTGTCTCCGAAGGGGTACGCAACGGCGGGCACGGACGCGCGCCGTTGACGGTGCGCCCGGTGGGCGTACCGCTGGAAAATGGGTGCGGGAAGAGGGACGTGCTAGTGCGCGGTGCGGCGACGACACGCCGCGCTGCACATTCGCATCATGTCCACGTGCCGACGCCGGGTCAGTGCCGGCGAGCGCCGGTCGACGCGGTCGTCCGCTGGGGTGGAGCTGAGGATGCGCATACGGTCTCCCGGGTCTGTGCTGACCTGGGTGCCAGGCCACGCTTGCACCGACGTCCTGCCGGTGCCTGGTCTTCACCCGGGGCACCCCACCGCGGAGGAGGGTTGCCGGCCAGCGAGCCGGGGCTTCGCGCTGGCGCTCATGACCTGCGCCGAGGCTAGCAGCCGCGACCGGTGCATCGTCCAGTCGTTATGACCACGCTCACCGTCCGCGACGGGCGGACCGCCAGGTCGGGTTTCGCCTCGGGGGCAGGGGGGATGCAGCGCCTCCGGCGCCCCGCACCGACCTGTCCGGTCGGGTCGGCAGGCCGCCGGGCGGGACGTCACCGGGGAGGGGCGGGTCATGGCCGGCAACCGTCGCTTCCGCCCCGGTGGTGGTTTCGGCCGCCAGCTCGACGTCCACGAGACCCGCGTCGGCGTACCGCCACCGGCCGAGCCGGCCGCCCCACCCTCCGGTGGCATGGCGGACAGCGCCGTCTACATCCGAGGGCACCGGTTCGCGTCGCCGTCCGGCCTCGCCGAGACGTACCGCTGCCTGCAGGAGCAGGAGCAGGACGGTGCGATGGCGTGGATCGGCCTGTACCGGCCGGACATCGACCAGATCACCTCACTGGCCCGGGAGTTCCGGCTGCACGACCTGGCGGTCGAGGACGCGATCAACGCCCATCAGCGGCCCAAGCTGGAACGGTACGGCGACACCCTGTTCGTGGTGCTGCGCGCCGCCCGCTACGACGACCTGCGGGAGGAGGTCGAGTTCTCCGAGCTGCACCTGTTCATCGGGTCGGGATTCGTGGTCACCGTCCGGCACGGCGAGGCCCCGGACCTGGCCGCCGTGCGGCGGCGGATGGAAACCGACGCGCCGATGCTCGCCCGCGGCCCGGAGGCCGTCCTGTACGCGATCCTCGACCAGGTGGTCGACGGGTACGCGCCGGTGGTGGCCGGTCTGGAGAACGACATCGACGAGATCGAGACCCAGGTGTTCGGCGGTGACCCGAACGCCAGCCGGCGCATCTACGGGCTCAGCCGGGAGGTCATCCAGTTCCAGCGTGCCGCCCGCCCGCTGCTCACCGTGCTCGGCGCACTGGCCGACGGCGCCGGCAGTTCCGACGAGGAACTGCGCCGCTACCTGCGGGACGTGACCGATCACCTCACCCAGGTGGTGGAACGGGTGGACGGTTTCCGGCACCTGTTGCAGAACATCCTCACCGTCAACGCCACCCTCGTCTCACAGCAGCAGAACGAGGAGATGCGCAGCCTCACCGCGGCCAGCTACGCGCAGAACGAGGAGCTGAAGAAGGTCTCCTCCTGGGCCGCGATCCTGTTCGCTCCCACCCTCATCGGCACCGTGTACGGGATGAACTTCGTCCACATGCCGGAGCTGAACTGGCGCTTCGGGTACCTGTTCGCGCTGCTGCTCATGGTGCTGGTCTGCGGCACCCTCTACCTGGTCTTCAAGCGGCGCGGCTGGCTCTGACCCCGGGAGGCGGTGCTCACTCGATGCCGCGCAGGATGTGCCGCTCGTCATCACTGTCGTCGTCGCCCGCCCCGATCCGGCCGAGCAGCACGGCAGCGGCCCAGATCGTCAGTGGCGTGGCCGCCCCGGTCATGCCGCCCCCGGTCCGGTCGTCCCGGGTCTGGCTCCGCTCCGTGCGCGGTGGCCTGCGCTGAGCCTGCATGGGCACTGCCTCTCGTCGTCGAAGCCGCCGCGGGCGGCGCGGTGTGTGCGCCCGCGCCACCGGCCGGGTCACCCCACGCGCGAGCAGGTCACCACCGGTACGGCATCCATGTCGAACCATCCCACGCGCGGCCGCATCCGCACCGCTTGTTTTCGGTTTCCCGACTGTCGCCCGCCAAACCGGACATCACGCCCCGATGTTGGTTCGCGGGCCGGGCCGGGTAGCAGCGCAGGGGTGAGCAGCTCTCTCGACACGGTCGCGCCGGCCGTTCGCGGACGCCGAGCGTTACCCCACTACCTCGTCGCGGCGACGCTCGCACGGGGTGCCGACGCCGGTGCCGCGGTGGGGGTGATCCTGCTGGCCACCCTCCCGGAGGTCGGGTCCAGCCGTCCGGCGCTGCTCGGCGGGTTGCTGGCCACCTGCCTGACCGCACCACACCTGCTCGGGCCGGTGCTCGCCCGGCGGCTGGACCGGGCCGCGGACGGCCGGGGCCTGCTGGCTGCCGGCTTCGCCACGTACGCCGTCGCGGTCGCGGCGGCCGCGTTGCTGCTCGGACGGGTGCCGGTTGGTGTGCCGGCCGCGCTGCTGATCGTGGCCGGGGCCTGCGGGCCGCTGCTGACGGGGGGACTGAGCAGCCGGCTGGCGGCGCTGCTCGACGCGGACGAGCGGGCGCAACGCCGGGGTCAGGGCTGGGACGCGGTGACGTACGGGGTGGGTGGCAGCGCCGGCCCGGCCGCCGTGGCGGTGCTCGCCGCCGTTGCCGGGCCTCGGATGTGCCTGGTCGGGTTGGGTGCGGCGACCCTGGTCGCGGCGGCTCTGGTGGGCACGCTCCCGACGGCGGGGCCGAGACGGCAGGGGCCGCCGGGCCGCGCGCCCGCCGCGCGCGGGGCACTCCGGGCGCTGCTGGGTCGGGGGCCGCTGCGCCGCGTCACGGGGGTCACCACGGTCGCCGCGGTCACCGGCGGGGCGATGTCGGTGCTCGCCGTCGCGCTGGCGGCGGACCTCGGCCGGGAGGCGGTCTCCGGTGCGCTGCTGGCCGCCGCCTACGGTGCCGGAAACCTGGCCGCCGCGCTCCTGGTCACGGTGTTCCCGCTGACCGGCGAGCCGGAGCGGCTCACCGTCCGATGGGCGGCGATCGGCGCGGTGGCGGTCGCGCTCTGTGCCGCCGTGCCGGGCTTCCCGGTGGCGGTCGCCGCCTTCGCGCTGGCCGGAGCGGCGACCGCGCCGTTCTTCACGGCCACCCTGGCCGCCCGGTCGGCGTACGCGCCGGACGCCGTGCGGGCACAGGTGTTCGTGTCGACGGCGGCGCTCAAGGTGGCCGCCGCCTCGCTCGGCACCGGCCTGGCCGGGGTGCTCGCCCCGCTGGGCCCGCGCCTGCTGCTGGTGGCCGGTGGAGTGCTCACGTTCACGGGAGTGCTGGGGGCGACGGTGGCGCGACGGCGACGCGTGGGATGACGCGCTCCGCACGCCTGGCCGCCCGGGGCGTCCGCGCCGACGTGCTCGTGCACTGAGGACGCCGAAGGTCTCCCGGACCGTCAGGGCAGCGGGTGGGCGATGCCGCGCGCATGGTCGGTGAGCGCTGCACCGACCACCGTCGCGGCCATCGGCAGCACCTCCAGGCAGCGGCGCACCGCGGCGGCCATCAGCGCGTTCGGCACCCGCATCGAGAGCGTGCAGTGCGGCACCCAGCGGCCCGGCTGGTAGTGCTCCGCGAGGGGGATGCCGGCGGCGGTGAGGCGGTCGTACACCAGCCGCTGATGCGCCAGCAGTTCCGGGGTGGGCGCCGGGCCGAGCCACAGCACCCGGCCGACGAACTGCCCGGCGTGCTGGAAGTCGAGCCGCAGCGGGGCCGCCACGACCGTCCCCCGCAGCGCCGCGGCGACCTGCCCCGGGTCGAAGCGGGGCGCCACCGCGAGCGAGACGTGCGGGCGGTGGCGCTGCTCCAGCAGCGAGCGCATGCTCTGCACGCCCTCGGCCTCCAGCGCGTCCCACAGCACCCGGATCCGACGGGTGGCGTCCGGGTCCAGATACAACTCCAGCGCCGCGACCACGTGATCACCGTAGCGGCAGGGGTTTGACCGCCCGTGTCGGCGGTACGTTGATCGAACACCGATCTGGAGGCGTGGCTCGTGGATGTGAGTGACCTGCTGACCGAGATGTACGACCGGCTGCCCGACCTCGTCCGCGCCGCGGTCGACGGCCTCAGCCCCGACCAGCTGCTCCACCGGCCCGGACCGGGTGCCAACTCGATCGGATGGCTGGTCTGGCACCTCACCCGCGTGCAGGACCACCACGTCGCCGACCTGCTCGACGCCGAGCAGATTTGGGTGAGCGGCGACTGGGCGGGCCGTTTCGGGCTCACCCCGGACCCCGACGACACCGGCTTCGGGCACTCACCCGCGCAGGTCGCGGCCGTGCGCCCGGAGAGCGCCCAGGCGCTGATCGACTACTACGCGGCGGTGTCGGCGCGTACCCGATCGTTGGTGACCGGATTGGGCCCGGCGGACCTGGACCGCGTCGTGGACGAGTCGTGGGATCCGCCGGTCACCCTCGGCGTGCGGCTGGTCAGCGTCGCCGAGGACGACCTGCAGCACGTCGGCCAGGCCGCCTACCTCCGCGGTCTCGTCGAGACCGACTGACGGCGGCGTCCGCCGGGCTCAGGGCACGATCACCGCGCGGCCCTCCAGCGTGCCGTCGCGCATCTGGCGGTACGCGTCGAGCGCGTCCTCAAGGGCGAATGTGGTGATGGCCGGCCGGATCAGGCCCCGGGCGCCGAGGTCCAACACCTCCACCAGCTCGGGGCGGCTCCCCCAGTAGGTCGTCGCGATGCTCACCTCGTACGGCACGCCGAAGAACGACACCGGCAGGGTGCCGCCACCGATCCCCACGATGGTCAGGTCTCCCACGGTGCGGGCCACCGCCACACCGAGCGCGAGGGTGGCGTCGGCACCCACGAAGTCGAGCACCACGTCCGCGCCCCGGCCCCCGGTGGCCTGCCGGATCTCCTCGGCGGCGTGCGGGCCGGCGGTCACGCCGCGGTCGGCGCCGCACTCCTCGGCCAGCCGCAGCGCCTCGGGCCGGGTGTCCACCGCGATCACCCGGGCCGCCGTGGTGGCCTTGAGGATCTGGATCCCGACGTGCCCGAGGCCGCCGACACCGATCACCACGGCGGTGCTGCCCGGCGGCAGCTTGGGCCAGGAGCGCCGGATGGCGTGGTACGGGGTGAGCCCGGCGTCGGTGAGCGGCGCGGCGTGCACCGGGTCCAACCCGTCGGGCAGCGGCACGACGTGCCGGGCGTCCGGGACGAGCTCGTACTCGGCCATGCCGCCGTCCAGGCCGAGCCCGCCACCCCCGCTCGGCACCGGGGCGCCGGCCGGGTTCTCGCAGTAGGGGTCGACGCCGACCCGGCAGCGGGCGCAGGTGCCGCAGCCCCACGCGCCGAAGACGGCGACGGGCTGCCCGACGGACAGCCCGGTCACCCCGTCACCGAGCGCGTGCACCCACCCCGCGTTCTCGTGCCCCAGCGTGAAGGGCGGGTTCCAGGGCAGGGTTCCCGGCTCGAACTCGTCCATCAGGTGCAGGTCGGAGTGGCAGGCGCCGGCGCCGCCGATGCGGACCACGACCTGTCCCGGCCCGGCCGTCGGTTCGTCGACCTCGACCAGTTCCGGCTTCGACATCCACTCCCGCAACCGCAGCGCCCGCATCCGGTTCCTCCGTCCGTCTCCACCTGCCCGTGGCTGCCCACCTCGCCGGCCGGCAAACGGGCACGACCGCGCGGCCCGCCTCCGCCGGGTCACCCCATCCGGGTGAACCGGGCTCACCCCGGCCCGGGGGATCCTGCGGAGAACCGGGGGGAGGGGCGACGCGATGGGCACGTCGACGGCGCGGTACCTGCAGGAGCTGGACACCGGTCGGCGTCCCGACCTGCCGGAGACGACCACCGGGACGATGCGGCTGGACATCCGCGGGGACGGATGCACCGATCACTGGTACCTGACGATCGCCGACCAGCACGTCCGGGTGACCCGATCGGCCGACGACGCCGACCTGGTGGTCCGCGCCGACCGGGCGGTCTTCGACCAGTTGGCCAACGGTGAGCTGCCTCCCGGTACCGCGATGCTGCGCAACGACCTGACCGTGCAGGGCGACATCCGGCTGCTGATGCTGCTGAGGCGGATCTTCCCCGGGCCGCGCGGCGCCCGTCATCCGCGCGAGTTGGGGCGGGCCGCCCTGGCCGCACGGGAAGGGCGGCGGCCATGAGGCAGGAACTCGTGCACGTCATCGCCGGCAACGCGTTCGCCATCAGCGACGCCCAGGGTGACATCGAGGTCGACCCGCACGCTCCCGTCGGTCTCTTCTCGTTCGACACGCGCTTCCTGTCGCACTGGGTGCTGAGCATCGACGGTGAACGGCTCAACGCGCTCTCCCGCGACGACATGACGTACTTCGAGACCCGGTTCTTCCTGGTGCCGGGCACCGCGAGCCACTACGTCGACGCGGACGTGTCGATCATCCGGCACCGCTCGGTCCACGACTGCTTCCACGAGAAGATCACCGTGCTCAACCACTCGTCGGAGCACGCCGAGTTCAGCGTACGAGTGGAGATGGGCAGCGACTTCGCCGACATCGTCGAGGTCGGGGACCCCCGACGTCGGGACGTGCGGATCGAGGCCGACTCCGCACGCCACCAACTCGTCCTGCGCTACGAGCGGCAGCGGTTCGTCCGCGAGACCACCGTGAGCAGCACCGCTCCGGTCGAGGTGGACGAGAAGGGGATGACGTTCCGGATCCGCATCCCACCCGAAGGGCAGTGGGAGACCGACCTGCACCTGGCGATGATCATCCGGGGCGAGGGCGGGCAGGACATGCGCGCCAGCCTGGAATCGCACCAGAAGGCCGTCCGCGGTGGGATGCGTGAGGACCTCGCGGCCTGGCTGGACCGGGCGCCGCAGTTGGTGTCCGAACGGGCCGGTCTGGAGGAGACGTACCAGGGCAGCCTCGCCACCCTGGCCGCGCTGCGGTACCGGCCCCTGTCCTACAGCGAGCGGGTGCCGGTCGGTGGCCTGCCGTGGGCCATGGCGTTCTGCGGGCGCGACAGCATCATCACCTGCCTGCAGTCGGTGGCGTTCACCCCCGAGCTGACCCCCGCCACGCTGCGGATGCTGGCGCTGTTGCAGGGCGGCCAGCTCGACGACGACCGCGAGGAGGAGCCGGGCAAGATCCTGGCCCAGCTCCGCTACGGCGAGTCGGCGGCCTTCGCCGAACGGCCGAGCGCCATCTACTTCGGCGCGGCCGACACCACCCCGCTCTTCGTCGTCCTGCTCGACGAGTACGAACGCTGGTCCGGCGACGCCGACCTGGTCCGCGAGTTACGCCACCCGGCCCGGATGGCGCTGGACTGGATCGACGAGTACGGCGACCTGACCGGTGACGGGTACCTGCGCTACCAGCGGCGCAACGAGCGGCACGGCACGATCAACCAGTCCTGGAAGGACTCCAGCGACGCGATCGCCGCCGGGAATGGGCAGCAACCGGCATTCCCGCGGGCCACCTGCGAATTGCAGGGCTACGCGTACGACGCGAAACGACGCGGCGCCCGCCTGGCCCGCCAGTTCTGGGACGATCCCGGGTACGCCGACCGGTTGGAACGGGAGGCGGCGGCGCTGAAGGAGCGGTTCAACCGGGACTTCTGGCTGCCGCAGCACGAGTACTACGCGTTGGCCCTCGACCCGTACGGCGAACCCGTCGACGCCCTGTCCTCCAACATCGGGCACCTGCTGTGGAGCGGGATCGTGCCGGACGACCGCGCGGAGGCGATCGCCGAGCACCTGCTCGGGCCGCGGCTGTTCAGCGGCTGGGGTGTGCGCACCTACGCGACCGGACAGCGTCCGTACAACCCGGTGGGCTCACACCTGGGGGCGGTGTGGCCGTCGGATAACGCGCTCATCGCGGCGGGGCTGCGGCACTACCGATTCGACACCCACGCGGCGCGGATCGCTGCCGGCATCTTCGACATGGCCCAGACCCTCGGCGGGGCGGTGCCGGAGCTGATCGCCGGTTACGACCGCAGCACCACGAAGTACCCCGTCCAACTGCCGTCGGCCGGTCGCCCCCAGTCGTGGTCCTCGGGCGCGCTGCTGATGCTGCTGGGCACCATGCTCGGGTTGCGACCCACCGGAGACAACCTGCTGGTGAACCCGGCCCTACCCCGGGGCTTCGGCCGTCTGGAGCTGCTCGACATCCCGGGCCGCTGGGGTCGTTCCGACGCCTACGCCGGCGAC
>NZ_WBKR01000020.1 GCF_008868155.1 Micromonospora sp. ALFpr18c | reverse complement strand
CCGGCGGCGAGGTCGGCGCGCCAGGATGCCCGGCCGGCTCGTCCGCCGGGGGCCGCGCCGGTTCCGTCACGAGGTCCTCCTGTCGACAGGCCACCACCGCCGTGCGGCGGACACGGCCAGGCTACCGCCGGAGGTTCCACCGCCCACGCCGGGCGCGACCGCGGATCGGGTCAGTCCATGTTCGTCGGGTAGTCGTGGCCGAACGGCGCGCCCGCCAACCGGACCACGCCGATCACCACTGCGACCACCACGCTGACCGCGACCAGCACCAGGCCGGCCCAGGCCATCCGCTCCCCGCGCCGCAGCCAGGCGCCGCCGGTCAGGAAACCCCCCGAGGCGTACGCCTCGCGGCGCGCCTGGCGGGACAGTTGGAGGGCCACCGTCGCCGGCACCACACCACCGATGAACAGGCCGGTCAGCATCCCGAGCAGCCCCAGCGCGAACACCGCCCGCGCCTTGGTGGCCCGGGCCGGATCGGGATCCAGCGGATGGCGGGGGCCCTGCGCGCTGGACACCTGGCCGGCTGCGGTGGTCATGCCCCCATTCTGCCCAACCCGATGTGCGGGTGGGCAGGTCCGGACACGACGAGGCCCCCGGCAGGTGCCGGGGGCCTCGTCGGTGTTGGTGCTTAGCGGTACGACCCGAAGTCGAAGTCGTCCAGCGGCACAGCCTGCCCGCTGGCCGGCCCGAACCCGTAGTCGGTCTCCGGGTAACCGGTCATCGAGTAGACCTTGGCCTTGGCCTCCTCGGTCGGCTCGACCCGGACGTTGCGGTACTTGCTGATGCCGGTACCGGCCGGGATGAGCTTACCGATGATCACGTTCTCCTTGAGGCCGACCAGCGAGTCGCTGCGCGAGTTGATCGCAGCGTCGGTCAGCACCCGGGTGGTCTCCTGGAAGGAGGCCGCCGAGAGCCAGGAGTCGGTGGCCAGCGAGGCCTTGGTGATACCCATCAGCACCGGACGACCGGCGGCGGGCTCGCCGCCCTCCGAGACGAGTCGGCGGTTCTCCGACTCGAACAGCGCCCGGTCGACCAGCACACCCGGCAGGAACTCGGTCGAGCCGGAGTCGATGACCGTCACCCGCTTGAGCATCTGGCGGATGATGATCTCGATGTGCTTGTCGTGGATGAGCACGCCCTGCGAGCGGTAGACCTCCTGGACCTCCTGGGTCAGGTGGACCTGGACCGCGCGCGGACCGAGGATGCGCAGCAGCTCGTGCGGGTCGATGGTGCCCTCGGTGAGCTTCTCGCCGACCTCGACGTGACCACCGTCGTGGGTCCGCAGCCGGACCCGCTTGGAGATCTTGTCGTAGACGATCTCGTCGCTGCCGTCGTCCGGCACCACGATGATCTTCCGGGAGCGCTCGCCGTCCTCGATCCGGATCCGACCCGGGGTGTCGGCGATGGGCGCCTTACCCTTCGGGACCCGAGCCTCGAAGATTTCCTGGACACGCGGCAGACCCTGGGTGATGTCCTCACCCGCGACACCACCGGTGTGGAAGGTACGCATCGTCAGCTGCGTACCCGGCTCACCGATCGACTGGGCGGCGATGATGCCGACCGCCTCGCCGACGTCCACGGTCTTGCCGGTCGGCAGCGAACGCCCGTAGCAGGCACCGCAGACACCCAGCTTCGACTCGCAGGTGAGCACGCTGCGCACCCGGACCGTCTCCACGCCAGCGGCGACGATCTTGTCGACCCCGATCGAGTTGATGTCCTGACCCCGCTCGGCGACGACGGTGCCGTCCGGCCCCTTGATGTCGTCGGCCAGGGTACGGGCGTGCACGCTGGTCTCGGCGTGCTCGTGCACGACCAGCCTGCCGTCCTCCAGGCGCTCGCCGATCTGCATCGGGATCGCCCGGTCGGTGCCGCAGTCCTCCTCGCGGATGATCACGTCCTGGGAGACGTCCACCAGACGACGGGTCAGGTAACCCGAGTCGGCGGTCCGCAGCGCGGTGTCGGCGAGACCCTTACGGGCACCGTGCGTGGAGATGAAGTACTCCAGCACGGACAGACCCTCCCGGTAGCTGGCCTTGATCGGCCGCGGGATGATCTCGCCCTTCGGGTTGGCCACCAGACCACGGATCGCCGCGATCTGCCGGAGCTGGAGCAGGTTACCGCGGGCACCCGAGTTGATCATCTTCCACAGTGGGTTCTCCTGCGGCAGCGCGGTGTCCATCTCCTTGGCGACCTCGTTGGTCGCCTTGGTCCAGATCTCGATGAGTTCGCCGCGACGCTCCTCGGCGGTCATCAGACCACGCTGGTACTGCTTGTCGATCCGGTCGGCTTCCTTCTCGTACTTCGCCAGGATCTCCGCCTTGCGCGGCGGAGCGATGACGTCCTCCATGCCGATCGTCACGCCGGACCAGGTGGCCCAGTGGAAACCGGCCTCCTTGAGCCCGTCCAGGGTGGCGGCCAGCGCCACCTTGGGGAAGCGCTCGGCGAGGTCGTTGACGATCGCGGAGAGCTGACCCTTGCGGATCTCGTAGTTCACGAAGCGGTAGCCCTGCGGCAGCGTCTCGTTGAACAGCACCCGACCGAGGGTGGTCTCCACGGTCAGCGGCTCACCCTCGACCCAGCCCTCCGGGGCGCTCCACGCCTCGGCGCCGGCGCCGTTGTCGACACCGATCACGTCACGCAGGCGGATCTTCACCGGAGCCTGCAGGTGTAGCTCGCCGTTGTCGAACGCCATCCGCGCCTCGGCGTCCGAGCTGAACGCCCGGCCCTCGCCCTTCTCACCGGCGGTGAGGTGGGTGAGGTGGTACAGGCCGATGACCATGTCCTGGGTGGGCATGGTGACCGGCTTGCCGTCGGCCGGCTTGAGGATGTTGTTCGACGACAGCATCAGGATCCGAGCCTCGGCCTGGGCCTCGGCGGACAGCGGCACGTGCACCGCCATCTGGTCACCGTCGAAGTCGGCGTTGAACGCGGTGCAGACCAGCGGGTGGATCTGGATCGCCTTGCCCTCGACCAGCTGCGGCTCGAAGGCCTGGATGCCCAGGCGGTGCAGGGTCGGCGCCCGGTTGAGCAGCACCGGGTGCTCGCCGATGACCTCTTCCAGCACGTCCCACACGACCGGGCGCTGACGCTCGACCATCCGCTTGGCGGACTTGATGTTCTGTGCGTGGTTGAGGTCGACCAGCCGCTTCATCACGAACGGCTTGAACAGCTCCAGCGCCATCTGCTTGGGCAGACCACACTGGTGCAGCTTGAGCTTCGGGCCGACCACGATGACCGAACGGCCGGAGTAGTCGACGCGCTTGCCCAGCAGGTTCTGCCGGAAGCGGCCCTGCTTGCCCTTGAGCATGTCGGAGAGCGACTTGAGCGGGCGGTTACCCGGACCGGTGACCGGCCGGCCGCGGCGGCCGTTGTCGAACAGCGCGTCGACGGCCTCCTGGAGCATCCGCTTCTCGTTGTTGACGATGATCTCGGGCGCGCCGAGGTCGATCAGTCGCTTGAGGCGGTTGTTCCGGTTGATCACGCGGCGGTACAGGTCGTTCAGGTCCGAGGTCGCGAACCGGCCACCGTCGAGCTGCACCATCGGGCGCAGGTCCGGCGGGATGACCGGGACGCAGTCCAGCACCATGCCGAGCGGCGAGTTGCGGGTGTTCAGGAACGCCGCCACGACCTTGAGCCGCTTGAGCGCCCGGATCTTCCGCTGGCCCTTGCCGGACCGGATGGTCTCCCGCAGGCTCTCGGCCTCGGCGTCGAGGTCCATGTTCTGGACCAGCGCCTTGATGGCCTCGGCGCCCATCGAGCCGGTGAAGTACTCACCGAACCGGTCGCGCAGCTCGCGGTAGAGCAGCTCGTCGGTGACCAGCTGCTTCGGCTCCAGCTTGCGGAAGGTGTCCAGCACCTCGTCCAGGCGGTCGATCTCGCGCTGGGCCCGGTCGCGGATCTGGCGCATCTCGCGCTCTCCGCCCTCCTTGACCTTGCGCCGGACGTCCGCCTTGGCACCCTCGGCCTCCAGCTCGGCCAGGTCGGCCTCGAGCTTGGCGGCCCGCTTCTCGATCTCCGAGTCGCGGCTGTTCTCGGACTGCCGCTTCTCGGCCAGGATCTCGTTCTCGATCGTCGAGAGGTCACGGTGACGCGACTCCGCGTCCACGCTCGTCACGACGTACGAGGCGAAGTAGATGATCTTCTCGAGGTCCTTGGGGGCGAGGTCCAGCAGGTAGCCCAGCCGGCTCGGCACGCCCTTGAAGTACCAGATGTGGGTCACCGGAGCAGCGAGCTCGATGTGCCCCATCCGCTCACGACGGACCTTGGAGCGGGTCACCTCGACGCCACAGCGCTCACAGATGATGCCCTTGAACCGGACGCGCTTGTACTTACCGCAGTAGCACTCCCAGTCCCGCTGCGGACCGAAGATCTTCTCGCAGAAGAGTCCGTCCTTTTCCGGCTTCAGGGTGCGGTAGTTGATCGTCTCAGGCTTCTTGACCTCGCCGTGCGACCACTGACGGATGTCGTCGGCGGTGGCGAGACCAATGCGCAGCTCGTCGAAGAAGTTGACGTCGAGCACTCTGTCCCCTATGTCGTCGTCTGTACTGCTAATTCTCGGGTGGGGTCGGGGGCCGGCGAGCCGGCCCCCGACCGCTCACCTCAGACCTCTTCGACCGAGCTCGGCTCGCGCCGGGACAGGTCGATGCCCAGCTCCTCGGCGGCCCGGAACACCTCGTCGTCGGTCTCGCGCATTTCCAGGGCCACACCGTCGCTGGAGAGCACCTCAACGTTGAGGCACAGCGACTGCAGCTCCTTGAGCAGCACCTTGAACGACTCCGGGATGCCCGGCTCCGGGATGTTCTCGCCCTTGACGATGGCCTCGTAGACCTTCACCCGGCCGAGAACGTCGTCGGACTTGATCGTGAGCAGCTCCTGCAGGGCGTAGGCAGCGCCGTACGCCTGCATCGCCCAGCACTCCATCTCACCGAAACGCTGACCACCGAACTGCGCCTTACCACCCAGCGGCTGCTGCGTGATCATCGAGTACGGGCCGGTCGACCGAGCGTGGATCTTGTCGTCGACCAGGTGGTTGAGCTTCAGGATGTAGACGTAGCCGACCGCGATCGGGTCGGGCAGCGGCTCGCCGGAACGACCGTCGAACAGCTGCGCCTTGCCGGTGCGCCCGATCAGCTGCTTGCCGTCCCGGTTGGGCAGGGTCGACTCGAGCAGACCGGAGATCTCCTCCTCGCGGGCACCGTCGAAGACCGGGGTGGCCACGTTCGTGTCCCCCTCGGACTCGTGCGCGTCGATCGAGCGCAGCTGCCGCTTCCAGTCGGCGTCGTCACCCTCGACCTTCCAGCCGGTCTTGGCGACCCAACCGAGGTGGGTCTCCAGAACCTGGCCGATGTTCATCCGGCTCGGCACGCCGAGCGGGTTGAGCACGATGTCGACCGGGGTGCCGTCCTCGAGGAACGGCATGTCCTCGACCGGAAGGATCTTGGAGATGACGCCCTTGTTGCCGTGCCGGCCGGCGAGCTTGTCGCCGTCCTGGATCTTGCGCTTCTGGGCGACGTAGACCCGGACCAGCTCGTTGACGCCCGGCGGCAGCTCGTCGCCGTCCTCGCGGGAGAAGGTCCGCACACCGATGACCGTGCCGGTCTCGCCGTGCGGCACCTTCAGCGAGGTGTCCCGAACCTCACGCGCCTTCTCACCGAAGATCGCGCGGAGCAGCCGCTCCTCCGGGGTCAGCTCGGTCTCGCCCTTGGGCGTGACCTTGCCGACCAGGATGTCGCCGGGGACGACCTCGGCACCGATCCGGATGATGCCGCGCTCGTCGAGGTCGGCGAGCATTTCCTCGCTGACGTTCGGGATGTCGCGGGTGATCTCCTCCGGGCCGAGCTTGGTGTCCCGGGCGTCGACCTCGTGCTCCTCGATGTGGATCGAGGTGAGCACGTCCTGCTGCACGAGGCGCTGCGACAGGATGATCGCGTCCTCGTAGTTGTGACCCTCCCAGCACATGAACGCCACCAGCAGGTTGCGTCCGAGTGCCATCTCGCCCTCGTCGGTGCACGGACCGTCGGCGATGACCTGACCGGCCTCGACGCGGTCGCCCTCGAAGACGACCGGCTTCTGGTTGACGCAGGAGCCGGCGTTGGAGCGGCGGAACTTGTGCAGCAGGTACGTCCGGCGGTGGCCGTCGTCCTGGTGGATCGTGACGTAGTCGGCGCAGAGGTCCTCGATCACACCGCCGACCTCGGCGACAACCACGTCGCCGGCGTCGACCGCGGCCCGGTACTCCATGCCCGTACCCACCAGCGGCGCCTCGGCCTTGACCAGCGGCACCGCCTGGCGCTGCATGTTCGCGCCCATCAGTGCCCGGTTGGCGTCGTCGTGCTCGAGGAACGGGATCATGGCGGTCGCGACCGAGGTCATCTGCCGGGGCGAGACGTCCATGTAGTCGACGGCACCGGGGACGACGTCCTCGGTCTCACCGCCCTTACGACGACACAGGACCCGGTCCTCGGCGAACGTGCCGTCAGCCTTCAACCGCGCGTTGGCCTGGGCCTTGACGAACCGGTCCTCCTCGTCCGCGGTCAGGTAGTCGATCTGGTCGGTGACCCGACCCTCGACGACCTTCCGGTACGGCGTCTCGATGAAGCCGAACGGGTTGACCCGGGCGAAGGTGGACAGCGCGCCGATCAGGCCGATGTTCGGGCCTTCCGGCGTCTCGATCGGGCACATCCGGCCGTAGTGGGACGGGTGCACGTCACGGACCTCGAAGCCGGCCCGCTCCCGGGACAGACCACCCGGGCCGAGCGCGCTCAGCCGGCGCCGGTGGGTCAGGCCCGCCAGCGGGTTGGTCTGGTCCATGAACTGGGACAGCTGCGACGTCCCGAAGAACTCCTTGATCGCCGCCACCACCGGGCGGATGTTGATCAGGGTCTGCGGGGTGATCGCCTCGACGTCCTGCGTGGTCATCCGCTCACGGACGACCCGCTCCATGCGGGACAGGCCGACCCGAACCTGGTTCTGGATCAGCTCACCCACGGTGCGCAGGCGCCGGTTGCCGAAGTGGTCGATGTCGTCGGCCTCGTAGCCGTCCTCACCGGCGTGCAGCCGGCACAGGTACTCCACGGTGGCGACGATGTCGTCCTCGGTGAGCGTGCCGGTGGTGATCGGCACGTCCACTTCGAGCTTCTTGTTGAACTTGTAGCGCCCGACCTTGGCGACGTCGTACCTCTTCGGGTTGAAGAAGAGGTTGTCGAGCAGGGTCTGGGCGTTCTCGCGCGTCGGCGGCTCGCCAGGGCGCAGCTTGCGGTAGATGTCTAGCAGGGCCTCATCCTGGCCGGCGATGTGGTCCTTCTCGAGCGTCGTCATCATCAGCTCGGACCAGCCGAACTTCTCACGGATCCGCTCGGCCGACCATCCGATGGCCTTGAGCAGGACCGTGACGGCCTGCCGACGCTTGCGGTCGATACGTACGCCGACCGTGTCGCGCTTGTCGATGTCGAACTCCAGCCAGGCACCCCGACTCGGGATGACCTTGACGCTGGAGAGGTCGCGGTCGGAGGTCTTGTCCGGCTGCTTGTCGAAGTACACGCCCGGGGACCGGACGAGCTGGCTGACCACGACGCGCTCGGTGCCGTTGATGACGAAGGTGCCCTTGGGCGTCATCATCGGGAAGTCACCCATGAACACCGTCTGACTCTTGATCTCGCCAGTGGTGTTGTTGGTGAACTCCGCGGTCACGAAGAGCGGAGCGCAGTAGGTCAGGTCCTTCTCCTTGCACTCCTCGATCGAGGCCTTGACCTCGTCGAAGCGCGGCGCCGAGAAGGAAAGCGACATGGTGCCGGAGAAGTCCTCAATGGGACTGATCTCTTCAAGGATCTCCGCGAGACCCGAGCGTGCGTGCGGGTCGTCCGCCGACCGGCCCTGCCAAGCCTCGTTGCCGACGAGCCAGTCGAAGGACTCGTTCTGGATGGCAAGGAGGTTGGGGACCTCGAGGTGTTCGGTGATCCTGCCGAATGAAACTCGGCGGGGAGCGAATGCGCTCGACGTACGACTGGTCTTCGCAGGGCGGGAAGCTGCCAAGATGCGTCCTTCCGAGGACCGGTGCTGCAGAACGGCTGGTACGCGTGCACTCCAATGACCCCACCAGAAATATCCGTAAACGGACATTTCCGAGCAGGGGTCAAGTCGGAAGGCAGCGCAAACTAGCAGTGTAGCCGAGAGGCTAACCGCTGTCCAGCCCACCCCGCAGGTCGTTCGCGGAACGCGCCTCGGCCCCCGTCAACCGGGGTCTGCCGGGCCGCTCAGAACGCAACGTCCCCACTGGGCCGCGCGGGTTGCCGCAGCCGTTGGTGCCGCCGCTGTCATTACCCACGTTGTGGCCGTCGCAAGCGCGGTGTCTTGCTGGTGTCAGCGTGCCTGGCAGCCCGGGGCCGCGTCAAGGCCCGGTATCCGGGTCGTCTGTTCTTTCCCACCGGAGGTGGACCCGTCGCGCTCGTCCGGGGCCCCACACCGATCGTCGACGCCCAGCTCAGGGCCGGTGCCGCCGGATCCACCAACACGGCGGGCGGTGATCCGTGTCGGATCACCGCCCGCCGCGACGCGATCGTGTCGCGGCTCACCGAGCCGAGGCACGCGCAGGTGGAACGTCAGGTCACTTGAGGGTGACCTTGGCGCCCTCGCCCTCGAGCTTGGCCTTCGCCTTGTCGGCGGTCTCCTTGTTGACCTTCTCCAGGATGGCCTTCGGCGCGGACTCGACCGCGTCCTTGGCCTCCTTGAGGCCCAGGCCGGTCAGCTCACGCACGACCTTGATGACCTGGATCTTCTTGCCGCCGTCAGCCTCGAGGATGACGTCGAACTCGTCCTTCTCCGGCTCGGCCTCGGCGGCGGCCGGGGCGCCACCAGCGGCGGCAACCGCGACCGGAGCCGCGGCGGTGACCTCGAAGGTGTCCTCGAACTGCTTCACGAACTCGGAGAGCTCGATCAGCGTCATCTCCTTGAACGCGTCAAGCAGCTCGTCGGTGCTGAGCTTCGCCATGTCTGGCGTCCTTTCTAAAGGTTGTTAAGAACGTGGGTGCGCCGCGCGGCCTCAGGCCGCCTCGGCGCCCTCCTGCTCGCGCTTCTTGTCCGCAAGGGCGGCCGCCGCGCGGGCGGCCTTGGAGAGCGGTGCCTGGAACAGGGCCGCGGCCTTGCTCAGGTTGCCCTTCATCGCGCCGGCCAGCTTGGCCAGCAGCACCTCGCGGGACTCCAGGTCGGCGAGCTTCGTGACCTCGGCCGCGGAAATGGCCTTGCCCTCGAAGACACCGCCCTTGATGACGAGCTTCGGGTTGGCCTTCGCGAAGTCGCGAAGCCCCTTCGCCGCCTCGACGACGTCGCCCGAAACGAAAGTCAGCGCGGTAGGACCGGTGAACAGCTCGTCGAGGCCGGTGATGCCCGCGTCCGTCGCAGCACGCTTCGCCAGCGTGTTCTTCGCGACCGTGTAGCTGGTCTCGGCACCGAGCGAGCGCCGCAGCTGGGTGAGCTGGGAAACCGTCAGACCGCGGTACTCGGTCAGCACGGTGGCGCCCGCGCTGCGGAAGCTCTCGGTCAGCTCAGAGACGGCCGTGGCCTTGTCGGCTCGGATCGGCTTGTCCGCCATGTCCCTCCTCTCTCGTTACTCGAGGCTGGTCCCCGTCACGGCCGAAGCCTGGAACGGGGGCGGAGGCAGCGACAACGAGAAAGCCCCGGCGCAGGGCGCACGGGGCGAGGGCCGGCGGATCGTCACGGTCGGCGGACCATGCTCACTGCCGAGTTACGCTTGCCGCCCTACGCGGGTCGCCCGTCTGTCGCGGGACCTTCGACCGTGCCGAAACACGGTGACCAGCGGTCTCTGGGTGGTTCCTCATCCATGAGAACACGGATGACTGTTGAAGAGTACGCGCCCGCGCCACCAGCGCCAAATCGCCATCTGTGAGCCGGACCACCGACGCCGGCGCTGCTCAACCCTGGGCGCGCCGCCGCCACAGGTAGCCGCCGACGACCGCGGCGCTCCAGGCCAGCGCCCACACGCTCAGCCCCAGCAGGGTGAGCGCGGCGGCGTCGCCCGCCACCGTCCGGGCGGTCGCCATGATCGGCGGAGCCAGCCAGGGGGCCACCGACCCGCTCAGACCGAGCACCACCGCGCCGACGCCGCCGAGGGCCAGCACCGCGACGCCGTACCCGGCGCCGCCCACCGACGCCCGGCTGGCCAACGCGCCAAGAGCAACCGCCGCGGGTACGACCAGCAGATGCGCAAACAGCCCCAGCGCGAGACCGACCGGCACCGACCGGTCCCCCGGGTCCACCGGACCGGTGACCCCGCCCACCAGCCACGGGAAGACCAGCGCGACGGCCACCGTCGCCAGCGCCGCCAGGCCGGCGGCGAGCAGACCCGCGACCCTCTCCCCGGCCACCCCGACGGACACCTGGGCGAGCCGGCGCTGCACGTCCGGCTCGACGTCCAACAGGATCTTGGTCTGCCAGGCGAGCACCGGGAAGAGCACCACGGCGGAGACGCCGTACGCCTCCGCGGGCTGGGCCCGGCCGCCGCCGTACAGCGTGCCGAGCGCGACGAGACCCGCGAGCAGCGGCGCCAGCGCCCTCCCGGTACGCAGGAAGCCGGCCAGCCGCAGCCGGACCAGGGCGGTCACCGGGCCTCCCCCGCCGCCGGCTCGACCGTCGCAGGCTCGCCCGCCGCGTCGGTGCCGCCGGGCTGCTCGGTCGCCCGCTCGGCGGCCGGCCGCACCGGCGGTGCCGCGGAGCCGACCTCCGGTGTGGCGGCGGCCGGCCGCACCGGCGGTGCCGCGGAGCCGACCTCCGGTGTGGCGGCGGCCGGCCGCACCGGCGGTGCCGCGGAGCCGACCTCTGGTGTGGCGGTGGAGGGGTCGGGGCGTACCCGAAGGATCTGGTGGCCGTCGGCCCGCAGGCGGGCGACGGTGCTGGCGACCCGCGCGGCCGGCACCGCGACCTCGACCACGGCGACGGCCTCGTCCGCCGACGGCGTCTCCTCGGTCAGCGAGCCGTCGGCCACCGTCCAGCGGCGCGCGCCCGGCAGCCGGACCGTCTCCCCCCGATGGTCACTGACCAGGACCGCGCCGTCGCCGGCGAGCACCTCGTCGATCAACTCGGGGACCAGGTCACGGGTGGCGGCGTCCAGCCCCTCCCACGGCTCGTCGAGCACCAGCAGGCCCGGCGGACGCAGCATCGCCTGGGCGAGGCCCACCTTCTGCGCGGTGCCCTTGGACAGCTCCGGCAGCCGGACCGCGCGGAACCGGGCCAGCCCGAGCCGGTCCGTCCAGGTGGCCACGGCGTCATCGGCGGCGGCGCGACCCAACCCGGCGACCCGCGCCATCCCGGTCAGGTAGCGGGCCACGGTGAACGGCTGGTCGGACGGGAAACGCTCCGGCACCCAGCCGACCCGCACCGGCCGGTCGGTGACCCGCCCCCGGCCCGGTCGGAGCACCCCGGCCGCCACCTGGAGCAGCGTCGACTTGCCGACGCCGTTGCGGCCCAGCACGACCGCCACCTCACCCGGACCGATCCGTACGTCGACCCCGCGCAGCACCCACGGCCCTCGCCGGTGGTACCGCAACCAGACGTTCTCCAGCCGCATGCGGACGAGCCTGCCACACCTTGAACGCGCCGGGGCGCCGCCACAGGTGTGGCGGCGCCCCGGCGGAGCGAACTGGTCGGGCTCAGGCCTCGGCCGGCTCCTCGGTGAGGTTCTTCACCAGGTTCGGGTCGACCGGGACACCCGGGCCCATCGTGGTGGTGAGGATGACCTTGCGGAGGTACTTGCCCTTCGCCGCGGACGGCTTGGCCCGCAGCACCTCGTCGAGCACCGCCGCGTAGTTGTCCACCAGCTGGCTCTCCGTGAAGGAGGCCTTGCCGATGATCAGGTGCAGGTTGGAGTGCTTGTCCACCCGGAAGGTGATCTTGCCGCCCTTGATGTCCTGCACCGCCTTGGTGACGTCCATGGTCACCGTGCCGGTCTTCGGGTTCGGCATGAGACCGCGCGGGCCCAGGATCCGCGCGATCCGGCCGATCTTGGCCATCTGGTCCGGCGTGGCGATCGCCGCGTCGAAGTCGAGCCAACCACCCTGGATCCGGGCGACCAGCTCGTCGGTGCCCACCTCGTCGGCACCCGCCGCGGCGGCCTCCTCGGCCTTCGCGCCGCCGGCGAAGACGATCACGCGGGCCGTCTTACCGGTGCCGTGCGGCAGGTTGACCGTGCCGCGGACCATCTGGTCCGCCTTGCGGGGGTCGACGCCGAGGCGCATGGCGACCTCGACCGTGGCGTCGAACTTGACGTTGGTGGTCTCCTTGGCCAGCTTCACGGCCTCGGCGGGGGTGTAGAGCTTGGACCGGTCGATGACGTCGGCGGCCTTGCGGTAGCTCTTGCTGCGCTGCATTGCTGATTACTCCTGTGGTCTCTGGCGGGCCGCTCGGCGCGAGCCCTCCCACGATCGGGTCGTCGGCGGGGCCGACGTCAGTCGTTGACGGTGATGCCCATCGACCGGGCGGTGCCGGCGATGATCTTCTCGGCCTGGTCCAGGTCGTTGGCGTTGAGGTCGGCCATCTTCTTCTCGGCGATCTCACGCAGCTGGGCGCGGCTGACCGAACCCACCTTCTCGGCCTGCGGGACGCCCGAGCCCTTCTGCACACCGGCGGCCTTGATCAGCAGCCGGGCGGCGGGCGGGGTCTTCAGCACGAAGGTGAAGGTGCGGTCCTCGTACACGCTGATCTCGGCGGGGACGATGTCGCCCCGCTGGGACTCGGTCTGCGCGTTGTAGGACTTGCAGAACTCCATGATGTTCACGCCGTGCTGGCCGAGCGCGGGGCCGACCGGCGGCGCCGGCGTGGCCTGGCCCGCCGGCAGCTGAAGCGTGAACGTCTTGACGAGCTTCTTCTTCGGAGGCATGTCACTTCCTGGGGCTTGGAGCTGGGAAAATGCGGCTGAACACCGCCCTGTCGGGCGCGCACGGTCAGCGCGGTGCGACAGCGGTGACGTTCAAGAGTAGCGCAGGCCGCAGCCCACTCGTCCGCCGAGGTCGAGTGGGAGGGCGAACGCCGTCGTCGGCGGCGGGCCGGGCCCGCCGCCGACGACCGGTCAGATCTTGGCGACCTGGTTGAAGTTGAGCTCCACCGGGGTCTCCCGGCCGAAGATCGACACCAGCACCTTGAGCTTCTGCTGGTCGGCGTTGATCTCGCTGATCGTGGCCGGCAGCGACGCGAACGCGCCGTCGGTGACGGTGACGGAGTCACCCACCTCGAAGTCGAGAACCTTGATCTCCGGCTTCGCCTTCTTCTGCTCGGTCTCGACGGCCGGCGCCAGCCACTTCAACACCTCGTCGAGGGAGAGCGGCGCGGGCCGGTCGGCCCGGTCGGTCGCGCCGACGAAGCCGGTCACGCCCGGGGTGTTACGGACACACGAGTAGGACTCGGCGGTCAGCTCCATCCGGACCAGGATGTAACCGGGGAAGACCTTGGCCTGGATCTGCGAACGCTTACCGTTCTTGACCTCGACCTCTTCCCGGGTCGGCACCTCGACCTGGTAGATGAAGTCCTCCATGTCGAGGCTCGTGATCCGGGTCTCGAGGTTGGTCTTGACCTTGTTCTCGTAGCCGGCGTACGAGTGCACCACGTACCAGTCGCCCGGCGCGTAGCGCAGCTTCTGCCTCAGCTCGGCGACCGGGTCGTACTCCTCGTCCGGCTCGGGCTCGGTCGTTGGGAACTCCGGTTCGCTGGCGGCCTCGACCGACTCGTCACCAGCCGCCGTCGCGACGGCGGACTGCTCGTCCACCGGTCCGGCGGTCTCGTCGTACTCAGGCACGCTCGCTCACTTCCGTCACTATCGGCTGGAGGCAGCCGGTCAGCTCGAGTTGCCGAAGACAAACAGCACGACCTTGGCGAAGCCGTAGTCCAGCACACCGACGATCGTCAGCATCACCGCGACGAACGTCACCACCACGGCGGTGTAGGTCAGCAACTCCTTGCGGGTCGGCCAGATGACCTTACGCAGTTCGGCCACGACCTCGCGGAAAAACCGGGCGACGCGGCCGAAGACGCCCACCCGACCGGTCTCCGACCGGGTGGTCGGCCGGCTGTCCGCCGACTCCGCGCGGGCACGCGACCGCGTCGCGGTGCCTCCCCGGGAGACCGGCTCGTCCGCGCTGGTGGCGTCGTCGTCGGCTACCTCGTCGACGACATCGTCGTCCAGACGATCGTCGCCGGCGTCCTCGCCGCGCCGCTTGTTGTCGGCCACTTCGCCCTCCGTCGCGGAATCTCGGGTCACACGCCGGGTGGCGTGCGCGGCGCTGGTCACGCCGGCCGGGCCCAACCGTCCCGCGACGGGCCGCGGCCGGTGGATCAACCGGGGGCCCGAATGCCTCGGACCACCCCGCCGATCCACCACCACGGGCCGGACGCCGCCATGTCGGCGGCGCGACCCACGGGAACGGTCAGGCCTGAGGCGCAGGGGTGACAGGACTTGAACCTGCAGCCTGCGGTTTTGGAGACCGCTGCTCTGCCAATTGAGCTACACCCCTGTGCGGCAACACTCGCCCCACCCGGTCACAGACGACCGAGCAGGGGTCACTTGCCCCACGGCGGACCAGTGTACGGGTAGCCGCCCGACTTTCCCAACCGGTCTCCCCGCCACGCGTGGCGGGCCCGGATCAGCGTGCGGTCCGGATGACCGCCCGGGCCTGCGCGAGCACCTTCTCGCCCAGACAGGTGGCCGTCACGTCGAGCCGGGTGAGGCCGTCCTCGGTGACGTCACGGACCTTCGCGGTGACCTCGATCTCGGTCCCCTGGTCGTCGTCCGGCACCACCACCGGGCGGGTGAAGCGGACCCCGTACTCGACCACCGCGTCGGGCGCCCCGGCCCACTCGGCGACCGCCCGGCCGACCAGAGCCATGGTGAACATGCCGTGGGCGATCACCCCGGGCAGCCCCACCTTCGTGGCGACCCGGTCGCTCCAGTGGATCGGGTTGAAGTCACCCGACGCGCCGGCGTAGCGGATCAGGTCCGCACGGGTCACCTGGAACGTCTTGGCTGGCAGTTCCATCTCAGGCCTCCCCACGAATGACGTACCTGGCCCACACGGCAACCACCGGTTCCCCGGCGACGGTGCTCACGTCGGTGCGCGTGGTCAGGAAGCCGTGCCCGCCCCGGGTGCTGACGTCCTCGATGGTGTTGGTGCAGACCAGCTCGTCGCCGGCGACCACCGGCCGGGTGTACGCGAACCGCTGGTCGCCGTGCACCAGCCGGCTGTAGTCGACGCCCAGGGCCGGATCCTCGATGATCTGACGGCTCGCCGCCATCGTGACGATCACCGGAAAGGTCGGCGGCGCCACCACGTCCGGGTGGCCGAGCGCCTGGGCGGCCTCCGGGTCGTGGTGAGCCGCGTCGGTGGCACCGATGGCGGACGCGAACTCACGGATCTTTTCTCGGCCCACCTGGTAGGGGGCGGTCGGCGGATACGTCCGGCCGACGAAGGAAGGGTCCAGAGGCATGCCGCGAACCTACACGGAAAGCACAATCGCCGACCTGATCGGTAGGCGGCGGCGAAGCCGCGCCAAACCGGTCAGATCGGCGATCGGGAAAGAGTCAGAACCATGGCCGGCGCAGGGCCGGCCACGAGTCAGCGGGTCTCGCGGTGGACCGTGTGCCGACCGTCACGCGGGCAGAACTTCTTCAGCTCGATGCGGTCGGGGTCGTTGCGCCGGTTCTTGCGCGTGATGTAGTTGCGCTCCTTGCACTCCACACACGCCAAAGTGATCTTCGGCCGGACATCGGTAGCCTTCGCCACGGCGGAGTGCCTTCCTCGCTAACGGAAACGAACTACGACGCGCCAGCCTAGTCGCTGACGGCGCGGACATGCAAAGTGGGCGCCAGTGGCGCCCATCCCCACGACCACCGAGAACGAGCTCGGAAGACGAGAGTAGCGGTGGCCGGACTTGAACCGGCGACACAGCGATTATGAGCCGCTTGCTCTACCATCTGAGCTACACCGCCGCGGTGGGTCCAGCTGAACCCTCGAGCCCCCTTACGGAATCGAACCGTAGACCTTCTCCTTACCATGGAGACGCTCTGCCGACTGAGCTAAGGGGGCCTGCGCGATCTCCCCGTGGGGCGCGCAGAAGTCAGAATACACGGCCCGGCTCGGCAGGTGAAATCGGATCCCCAGTGATCGTCTACGCCCAGCTCAGGGCACGACACGCAGGCGCGGAAGCTCCGGGCCGGAGATCGTCTCCGGGTCCACCTGGGCACCGAACCAGGCGGCCAGCCGCTCGTACGGCAGCGGTCGACTGAACAGGAAGCCCTGCCCGATCTCGCAGCCGATGTCCTGAAGAAGCTCCAGGGTCAGTTCGCTCTCCACGCCCTCGGCGACCACGGCCAGGCCGAACTGCTGAGAGAGCGTCACCACCGCGTTGACGATCGCCAGGTCGCCCGGATCGGTAGCCATGCCCTGCACGAACGAACGGTCCACCTTCACCTCGTGCACCGGCAGCCGGCGCAGGTGCGCCAGGGACGAGTCCCCGGTGCCGAAGTCGTCCACCGACAGTCGTACGCCGAGGTCGCGCAACCGTTGCAGGGTCGGGATGGGCCGGTCCGTGCCGTCCAGCACCCCCGCTTCGGTGATCTCCAGGGTGAGGCGCTGCGCCGGCACCCCGTACTCGGTCAGCAACTCCTGCACCCGATCCGGGAAGTGCTGGTCGGTGAGCGTCCGGGCGGCCAGGTTGACCGCGATGGGCAGCGGCTGGTTGGCCTCGGCCCAGTCCCGGCTGCGACGCAGCCCCTCACGCAGCACCACCTCGGTGAGCCGACTCAACTGCCCGGTGTGCTCGGCCACCGCGACGAAGTCCTCCGGAGCGACGGTGCCGTGCGTCGGATGCTCCCACCGGGCCAGACACTCCACGCCGACCAGGCGGCGGTCCCGCAACGTCACCTTCGGCTGGAAGTAGACCTCCAGCTCGTCCTGGTCGAGGGCCTGGCGCAGGTCGCCGGCGAGACCCAACCGGCGCAGCGACCGGGACTCCAGGGCGGGGTTGAACAGCTGCACGCTGCCCGGCACCGACTTGGCCGCCGTGGCTGCCAGGTCCACCCGTAGCAGCAGGGTCGCCGCGTCGCTGCCGTGATCCGGGTGTACGGCCACCCCGACGGCGGTGTTGACGTCGAGGGTGAGCGCGTCGAAGACCATCTCGTCGCGGATCTGGTCACGCAACTGGCCCGCCAACTCCAACGCCGCGGCGGCGCTCTCCAGCCGCAACGTCACCAGGAACTCGTCCCCGCCGACGCGGCCGACCAGGGCCGACGACGGCGCGCTGGCCCGCAACCGGTTGGCGACCTCGACGAGGACCTTGTCGCCCGCCGCGTGGCCGAGGGACTCGTTGACCTGGCGCAGCCCGTCGACGTCGAACAGCAGCAACGCCACCACCTCGTCGGGCGCCCCGATCTTGACCGACTCGTCGAGCGCCCCGGTGATCCGCCGCCGGTTGGGCAACCGCGTCAGGGTGTCGTGGTACGCGTCGTGCCGCAGCCGGTCGACCAGCCGGGAATTCTCCAGGGCGACGGCCGCGTGCGCGGCCACGGTCTCGAGCACAGGCACGTCGGCCCGGGTGAAGTGGCCGACGTCGCTGAGCCGGTTGACCACCTCCAACGTGCCGATCACGACCTGCCCCGACCGCAGCGGAACGACGATGACGTCCTTCACCTGACGGCCGTCCATCGCATGCCGGACCTCCGCGTCCCCGCCGAGCAGTCGCCCGAGAGTGACGTTCTGCCCCTCCTTGAAAGCCCGTTCACGAATCACCGACGAGGTGGGCGCCACGTCGAGCAGACCCCGGTCATCCAGCCGCGCGGTCAGCAGCACTTCAGGATGCCGGCCCTGCGCCGGCAGCCAGAGAGTCGCGTACTCGGCCTGCATCAGGGTGCGGATGCGGTCCAGCAGCACATCCGCGAGGGCGTCGCCGGGGCCCGAGCCGGTCATCGCCCTGGTCAGCTCGTACATGTCCCCCAGCGTCCGGTGCTGACGAAGGAACCGGGAGTACGCGCGGTAGAGCATGACGCCGGCGACGGTGATGGCCACCAGGAGCAGGGCCGACCACAGAGTCGTCACCAACGCGATCAGAATGAGGAGACCCACCGCCACGTTGAGCGCGGTGGTGAGGAAGACCTGCACGGCCATCGCCGTCGCACCGCGCAGCCCCTGCCACCCCTGCAGCAGCGTGATGACACCGACGACCGACGCCAGACTGATCAGGGTGTTGGCGCTGACCGCGAGGAACAGCAATCCCCAGGTGGCCGGTCCCACCCCGTCGAACGGTCTGGCGGTCACCACGACCAGGCCCGCCACCGACACGCCGGCGGCGTCCCGAGCGACGTTGAACCAGAACTTCGGCGGCGGATAGCGGCGATGGGCCTGTGTGACGACCGCGGCGATGGTCGCCATCAGGACCACGAGCACCGGTGACAGCCAGTACAGCCCCAGCACCAGCGGTATCTCGGTGAGGGTGACCACGACGGCCTGGCGCCGGACGACGAAACTCAGCGTGGGTACGCCCGCCACCACCATGACAAGCACGAGCAACCCCGCGACCAGCAGGTCGCGGGGTTCGATGGTCTCAGTGACGGCCAGAAACGTGGTGATGAGGATGGCCAGAACGGCCAGGGGCCCGGTGATCAGCCACGCACGGTCCGTCGATCGACGGGGGACGTTGTTGGCCGGCACTCCTGTGTCCCCTCATCGGTGGCGCTGGTGCACGTTGGCATCAACGCCCGTGGGCAACGACTCCTGCCCCACTCTGGCTGGCCGGTGCGCCCCATTCAACCCCTGCGGTCTGGAAATCGCCGCCACCGACGACGACAACGCCACCGACGACTACTACCAGACCCATGGTCGCCATGATCAGACCGAGCAGCCGGCCACGCGTTAGACCAGACATCGGGAACTCCTACCATCAGGGGTGTCAGAAAACTGCGTTCCCCGATGGTGCCACAGCGGTGGCAGAGGGGGAAAGTTCCACGACCCACCCGGCCGGCGGACCGGGAACTTACGAGCCGGTCGGCCTGCCCACTCACCACGTCTGGCCAGATCCTCTTACCGTCCGACCGATCGCTGCCGCCAAACAAACGACAAGCTCCGCTATCAACCCCTAAGCCGCTTAGCGCCCCTACCGGACCTGGAATCTCGCTGTGCCACCTCGAGATCAGCCGGACGGCGCTCCGCCTCCCCGGGACCGAGACCGAGACCGGCGACCATGCGTGGCTCGCCTGCAGCAGATTGTGACGCCTCAGGCAGTAAACCACAATCATCAATGCACGGTGGATCGCCGCCGTACCGGGTCGACCCTTGGCGAGGTCCGGCCCCGGCAGGCCGCGGGCGCCGACACGACGACGTCGTGGCCGACGGGGCGGTCGCCACCGAGTAGCCGATCGTCTGCGGTCGGGTGGACTGCTCCGGGAGGTAGCCGAAGCCGTCCGTCGTGAACAGGTTGAGAGCGTCGTGCGCCGCTCGCTCCTGTTCGGACTTCGCCGGCAACTGGTCCTTGATACCGATCGCCCCGGCCAACAGGTTCACGTGGATGCCGAGCAGCCCATCAGGCCCCTGCCGGCCCATCGCGTCGGTCACGGCCGCGCCCACGTCGCCCCCCTGCGCGACGTACCGCGGGTAGCCGAGACGGTCCATCAGCACCGCCCAGGCGCGCGCCATGCGGTTCGAGTCCCAACCGGGCTCGGCCGGCTCGCCCGAAAAGCCGTAGCCAGGCAGGGACGGCAGCACCAGGTGGAACGCATCCTCGGGTGAGCCGCCGTGCGCGGTCGGGTCGGTGAGCGGGCCGACGACCCCGAGCAGCTCGACGACCGAGCCCGGCCAACCGTGCGTCATGATCAGCGGAAGGGCGGTCTCATGCTGCGACCGCACGTGGATGAAATGGATCTCGACGCCGTCGATGACGGTCGTGTACTGCGGCAGGGCGTTCAGCTTCGCCTCGAGCGTGCGCCAGTCATGCTCCGTCGCCCAGTAACGGGCCACCTCCTGGATCGTCGCCAACTGCACGCCCCGGGAACGATCGGCGGCCAGCTCACGGGTGGGCCAGCGCGTGCCCGCAACCCGGCGACGCAGGTCAGTGATCACTTCTTCCGGCGTGTCCAGCTGGAAGGGGCGAATTTCGATGTCGTCGGACATGTCCTGCACCTGCCGAATCGGGTCGACCTGCGCGCCGGCGCGGCTGGCACGCGCTCAGTCTCGCAGCGACGGCGACCGCTGGACCGAAGCGCGATTTCACCCCGAGTCCGGCTTACCGGGTTCGCTGCGGGTTCATCGCTGGACGCAGTGGGACTCGGTCAGACGAACGACAACGGCCCCCGATCAGCATCTCTGCTGGTCAGGGGCCGCGTCTGCACCTGGTGGCGGGTAGAGGATTCGAACCTCTGTAGCTCTCGCGACCGATCTACAGGGCTACTGCCCACCGGGTCTGACGGGTTCAGGCGCTCGCTCTGGTTGCGTCTGCGTGCATCGCTGTGGCTGCATCGCCGAGGACACGATTCACGTCCCAGACGGTCTGCATGCCGGAGACATGGCCGCTTAGAGCCGAAATTACGGCTGTCGCGTGGCTCCCGATCTCATCCCCGCCGACGATCATCACTTCGTCGTAGCACTTATCCAGCTCGATCATCGCAGCAGCGAACGGAGTGCCCATCCTGTAGCGCCCTGTGTATCTGATCCTCGAACCGGCTGGCAAGGGGGGTAAAGACGCTTCATCCATCAGCTCCGCGGCACCCCCATCTACCAGCGACCTCGCCTCTCCGAACGCCGCACGGGCGAGTTGAAGGAATCTCGCGTAGACCAGGCGCTTCTCGGCCGCTAGGGCGACGGCGACACTGATGGCCCCCTGTATCCGCACTGCATCAAGCTGATGGCGCCCGCCTAGGTGAGCAGTCAAGACCGTTCCCGCCACGCCTGCCACCCCCACCACGGCCGTGGTCACCGGCCCAAGCCATTCCCACGTCATCCACTCATCGTGGTAGCTGGCCGCAATACCCAGAGTCATCCGAGTGCGTCGCCGATCTCGTCGTTCATGGTGTCGTTTCCGCCGCCGACGCAGTCGGCGTAGACGCCGAGCAGGACGGCGGGCCGAGGACAGGGGCCCGGGGCGGGTTAGCGGAGAGGCGCTAAATTCCGCAGTACGAGAGGCACCCTCAGAGGCTGCGGCGTCATGATCGGGCACTCCATAGGTGCGCTTGATAAGCGCGCGACAAGCTGTGTGACATACAGCCCTACACGACTGTGATCCGACAACTGATGTGCGACGCAGCTCCGCCATGTGATGTGCGACGGGTGGTCTAGGAAGCTGAGGTAGCGATCCGGCTGCCGCGCCAGTCCCGGGACTGGTCTGCCATCGTGCACCGGGCCGCGGCGGCAGCACCGCCGCCAGCACGGCCCCGGCATCACGAAGCTGCGGCGCCCACGCCGGCAGAATGATGGCGTGATGACCAAGCCCGTCACCGCAGGCAGAGCGGCACTGGTGGACGACCTGGAAGGGCTGCCCGGCAGCTCCGGCGGCTGTCGTCTTGCCCTGACGTTGGATGCTCCGGTCTTCCTTCGTACCGGCGACGACAACGGCCCCCGACCAGCATCTCTGCTGGTCGGGGGCCGTGTCTGCACCTGGTGGCGGGTGAAGGATTCGAACCTTCGAAGCTTTCGCGACGGATTTACAGAGCGCACGTGATCTTGCGTGCTGCACCGCCCGTGACCAGCGGTTTTCCTGCGATCTTGAGCGCCGATCCGGTCATATTCCCGTGATGTTCCCACAGCGGGAACACTGTCACCGCAGGGCGTTCCCGATCCGGTCGTTCACGCCGTCCTCTCCCCCGTCGATGCAGTTCGCGTACGTTCGCAGCAGGACGGCGACGCTGTGCCCCAAGCGACGAGCTACCTCGGTCGCCGTGACGCCTGCGTTAAGCCAGAGCGAGGCGGCAGCGTGGCGCAAGTCGTAGGGTCGGCGGGCGAGCGGTGAGGCGACCTGGACCGGGGTGAGCGCGTTCTCGCGGGCGAGCTTCCACCAGCGGTCATAGACCGACTCGGACAGCGGACCGCCGTGCAGGCCCCGGAACAGCCGGCCGTCTGGAGCGGTTTCGTGTTCGGTGATGTGCCGGTGCAGCAGGGCAACGAGCTGCGGCGGGATCGGTACAACGCGGGTGTCCTTGCGTGCCCGGTGTTTGAGGCCGCGCCGCTCGTGGGTTTGCCCATCGTCGGTCCAGGCCGAGCCAGCGCGGGGAGCAGTGCCGGCCAATGTGATTCGACCCCAGCCGTATTCGAACTTCTCGTGTCGACATGCACCGGTTGCTGGCGCTGTGACGTCGGACAGCTCCACACCGCAGGCGAGGCAGCGACCGGGAAGCTCGCAGTCAGGATGACGCAGGTCGGCTGCCTCAGACGGACGAGTGCCTGCGTAGTAGAGGCAGCCGAAGAAGGCGGTCACCCGGTCGGCCCGCTTGCCAAGCGCGGACACGGCGTCGAGCAGGGTCGCCGCTTGGGTCGGGTTGGCTACCACGCGGCGGTCGACGGCCGAGGCGACCTCGGGGGCGGTCCACTGGATGCGGTCGATGGGGTTGGCGTCCAGGCGCCCGAGTTCGACGGCGTGCCCAAGCGCGTTGTAGAAGGCCGCCCGCTTACGGCGGATGGTGCTGGCGGCGGCCGGCTTGCCGTCGAGCCTGATGCAGAGACCGTCAAGGACCCGCCGCACAGTGGCAGCGTCGTCAAGTTCGGTGACGAGCAGCGACGATTCTTCCAGCCAGGCGAGAGCTGCGGCGTGCGGCGCGGGCAACTCGTCGGCCCAAGTCCGGGGGTTGAGGGCGTAGCGGTATAGCGCCTCACGCAGCACGGCGGAGTCAGGCCGACCCCGCTTGTTCGACGTGGTGAGTAGAAGCGTGACGTCAGTCAGAGCCTCTACGGTTCCCCGCCGTGACTTGGCAGCCAGCCGAGGCCACTTGCGTTTCATGTACTCGCGAACGTGGACGTACCAGGAAACGGCGTTACGCGCACGAACCTCGGCCAGCGGTCGGCCGGTGTCAGTGTCGAACGGCTGGCCGTCGTTGGCCGCCTTGACCAGCTCGGAGCGAAACGAGTTGGCGAGCGCCTTCTTTTGAAACAGCTTGTCAAACGGCCGCGAAGCGCCCTGCACCGACCAACGAACCCGATACCACGTCTTTTCTCGAATCGTACGCTTTCCGACTTCCCAAATGCGCACCTCATAGCTTTTCACGCCGCCTCGCTTTCAAGGTCAGTCAGCCACGATTCCAACACCGAACGGCGTACTCGCAACTCGCCGTTAGGCAACTTGAAAACGCGGGGCGCTCGACCAGTCTGACGCCACAGATACCAAGTTGATCGAGGGACCCGAAGCTCTTCGAGAACCTCGGATACAGTCATTAGTTTGTTGTCAGCTCCCATCGTGATCATTTCCCTTCTTTTGTCGTGCGGCTCGAATGCGGTCTCCGATGGCGGTGGCGAGTTCGAGTTGTTCGGGGGTGTCGTAGCCGATGCCGAGGATCTGCCAGTCGTTGACGACCAGGACGTCGGTGTCTTCGGGCAGACCGGCGTCGGTAAGCGCCGTATGGATTTGGTGGGTTCGGCGTTCGGCGCGAAGGTTTTTGAAGGTGGTGGAGTAGATGCGTGATTTGGTGAGGAAGTGACCTCGGAAGCCGAGCATGTGCGCCCAGTGGCGCAGTTTGAGATCGGCGTATTGGTCGAGGCCGCCGAGGTCCCACGCGGTTTGGATCATCGCCCGGTGGTGCGCGGAGACCTGGAGTCGGTCGATGTGCGTCTGCGAGCGAATGCGCCGGTCGCCGGTCTCGGTGGCACCGGTGCCTTTAGTGGCGTACTTGGCGATGTAGCCAGCAAGCCGGGTGTCGGCCACGGCCTGGTCCCCGTCGTCGTCCGCGTCGTCAATGTCGATGTCAGTGGCCGTGATGTCCTTGACGTCGACCTGCTCACCCCAACCGAGGGGCAGCGCCGCTCCGTCCGGTCGGGTGGTGTCCAGCTCGACGGAGGAAGCCGCGGTGCGCACCGCGTCGGTGAGGACGTCGGGGGTGAGCCACACCGGGGGTGACGAGTCCGGCCCGGTGGGGCCGTCGGCGCGGATGACGGCGTGAAAGTGGACCAGGCCGCGCCGCTGGTACTCAGCGACCTTGGCGTAGGAGATCCGCAGGTGTGCGCCGGATGCGCGGACGGTGAGTCCGCCAGCGGCGGCGACGGCGCGGCGTAGGGCGATGGTGAAGCGGTGCCAGAGTTGGCCGCTGTGTGCTTGCCACAGCACCGCGCCCGTGTAGTCGTAGGTGCTCGGGTCGAACGGGCTACCCAGCAGCGGATGCCCTTCGGGGTGCCAACGCCCGCAAGAGCACGGCCGCTTACCGGGCCGGTTGTGCACCGGACCGAACGATGGGGCGGTGAGGGTGACGAACAGGCGAGTGGATCGGGCGACGGTGTCGGGGACGCCTTTGCCGCCGGCTATGCCCGCGTGGATGAGGTGCCAGGCGTCGGCAGCGTATCGGTCGGCGCAGGAGGGGCAGACAGCCGCACGGCGGGTGCCGCAGGACGCCCACACCTTGCCGTGCCGAGAGGCGATCAGGTCACCGCTGCCGATGTGTCGGACCTCGAACTTGCCGACCAGCCGGACCGGTTGCAGGCAACCTTTGACGCTCTCGACGCCGGCCCGCCATTGCTTGTAGGCCGGAGTGCGCATCCATTGGGTCAACGCCGCTTCAGCGTCATATGCCGAACCTGGTAGTGCCATGAGGGTTTCCTCCGGAGACGAAACCTGCCGTGCTCTCAGTGCGAGAAGCACGGCAGGCCAAAGCGAGAGGGGAGTCAGTGCGTGTCGCGGGTGACCGCGCGTCGGGCCGGGAAGTCGTCGAGAACCTGGGCGATGTCGTTGGCGGTCATCTCGTGGCGTCGGGCGTAGCTGCCGAGGAGTTGGCGGGCGTCGTCGCGGTTGGTGATGCCGAGGTGGCGAAGGGCGTCGGTGGTTGTGGTGGTGTGGTCAGTGGGCATGGTCAGTCCGCCTGGTTGGTGAGAGTGAGCGGGGAAACGGCCGGGTGCTGCCCGTGCGGGGCGGCTGGGGTGAGGTCACGGACCCGCACGTCGGGCCGGGTGGCCGTGGTGGTGTGGTCGTCGCGGTGGGGGTCGAACATCGCGACGGCGGTGCGGGTGGTTTTGGCGCGGTACATCGCAGCGTCCGCAGCGGCGAGAGCGGCGGGCAGGTCGTCGACGCCGGGCGCGAGGCCGATGCTGGCGGTGACCGTGACCGTGGCTCCGGTGGGGAGCGGAATCGGAGCGGCGATCGCTGCGGCGAGGCGGTGAGCGGCTGTGGCCGGATCGTTGCCGTGCAGGAGTACGGCGAACTCGTCGCCACCGAGCCGAGAGGCCACGCCGTTGATCGTGCGTAGACGTTGGGCGATGGTGGTGAGCACGATGTCTCCGGCGGCGTGGCCGTGGGTGTCATTGACGGGTTTGAAGCCATCGAGGTCGATCACCGCCACGTGCGGGCGGGTCGGGGCGTGTCGTGTCCACGCCTGGGTGAGGCCGGGCCGGTTCGCCAGGCCGGTGAGGGGGTCACGTGACGCGGCGTGCCGCAGGGCGGCGAGTTCACCGCGCAGGACACTCATGCGGTGCCGGGTCACCAGCAGCGCGAGGGCGGCGGCCAAAAGTAGACCGGTGGCGAGGGCGACGCTCATGAAGAAGCCTCCGACAGGTCGAACAACGGGGGGTGAGGGGTGAGGCGGGGCCTGCCGTGCGAGCGCAGAAGCACGGCAGGCCCGTACCGGTGGTGAGTTAGTGCGCGTGGCCGTTGAGCGCGGGGGTGAACCGTTCGGCAACCCGCGTCGCGATCGGCAGGGGAAGCCGGGTAGCCCGCTGGATGTCGGCCGCAGTGACCGGCGTGTCCAGCTCGGTCACGAGTCGCTGAATCTGGGCCTGCATCCCGACCGGGATTCCCAGCCCGTCCAAGGCCGCAGGTTGCACAGCAGCGGCGGGAGCGGGTGCCACGGCGACCGGTTCCGCCATGCCGGCCGGCACGATCGCCGGAGCCGGAGCCGGAGCCGGAGCCGGAGCCGGAGCCGGGACCGGAGCCGGAGCCGGAGCCGGGACCGGAGTCGGAGCCGGAGTCGGGACCGGGGTTGGTGCCGGGGTTGGGGTGAGGGTGACGGCCCGTCGTGCTTGGGTGCAGCGTGCCTGCACGATCGGCATGACTTCGGCCAGGAAGAACACGAGGATCGGGACCATGAGGTGCGCGGCGAGCATGCCCGCGCTGACGCCGCCTTCGCGGGGAAACACCGCCGGGATCACGTTCATGACGAGGGTGGAGCCGAGCAAGAACCGTTTCAGCCAGTCGACGGCCCGGGAGTCGATGGTGATCTCTCGGGCGATCATCGCGGCTTCCCATCGCAGGATCGTGATCAGGATGCCGACCAGGCACGGTTCGACGCCCCAGCAGCCCCACCACACCGGATCGGCGGGGCTAAGGTCCCCGGCGAGGAAGTCCTGAACGCCGGTCGTGGTGAACACCGACCCGAGGGCGAGGAACAGCCACAGGCAGCGGGTGACGCTCTGGCGTAGCCGTTCGATGTCCACGATGTCCAGCGCGGAATCCTTTTCCAGCTCGTGGAGCTGACGAGCGACGTCGAGGCGTTTGGTCAGCTTCCGAACCGGACGCGGAGCACGCGCGGTGGTGTCGCTGTTGTTGTTGCTGGGCAAGGGATTCACCCCGCCGCCGTGGTGCTGAGTTCGGTGTGGGGCCAGCCGGCGACCCGCACCAGCTCGGCAATGTCGGCGTCGTCGCAGTACGCCGCACGCACCCGCATCGGGGTTCGAGAGCGCTGTTTGACGACGAACCCGATACCGGCCGACGCGGCCTCGTTGGGGATCTCGTCGGCCAGAGCGCCCCGGCGGCGCATGTCCTCACCGAGGACCATGTCGACGTGTCCGGCCGAGGTGGCCCGCAGGCACACCCGCAGGGAGAACAGGTCCCGTTGCGGGATCACGTCTTTGGTGGGCTCCTGAAGCGCGCCGATGACGCTGCCGCCCAGGGCGCGAGCTTGCGACAGGATCAGCGGAAACACCGCTTGCACGCCCTTGGTGAGTGACCGGTCACCGTATCCGGTCACCGCCCCCAGCTCGTCAATGATCAACAGATCGAGGGGTGTTGCGCGGGACATCTCGAACGTGCGCCGGCCCTGCTCCGCGAGGACCTTCTTACGGTCCTGCATCACGCTCCAGAACCCGGACACTACGTCCACGATGTCGGCGTCGGATTCGGCGTAGCGGTACGACACCGACCGCAGAGCGTTCAACTCAGTGCCCTTGGGGTTGACCACGTGCAGCCGGACCAGGCCGTCACGGATCAGCGGCGCGCAGGCCCGCAACGCCATCCACGTCACCGAGTTCTTCCCCGAACCCGTGGCCCCGGAGATCAGCCAGTGCTGACCGATCAGCGGCGCGTGCCAGTCGTTGCCGTACTCCGTCTCACCCAGATACACCCGGGCCAGGCTCGCCGCGTCCGCGTCTCCCGGCAGGTCCGGCGGAACGATCACCTGCCCGAACGGCTCCGAGCGCTGCACGATCAACGCGATCACCTGCGGACGGACCTTCTCGATACCGACCCGCTCTGCCTTGAGCGCCACCGCCAGGGCCTCTGCCGCCTCTTCCCACAGCTTCGGGGTTTGGCCCAGCAGCAGCCGCACGTACACCGTCTCCGTGGACGGCGAGTGCGACCGAATCCGAAGGATGCGCGGGGTGTTGATCACGCCGGTGACCCGGTGCACCGTGACCAGGCCGCACGCCTCGGTCACCCGCGCCCACGCCGGACCCACGTACACCCGCGACAGCCACCGCCGCCGCCACGCCCGCAACCTCGGTGCCGCCACCCTCGCCCACGAGTCCGGGTGACCCCGGTACCAGCCCACACCCGCCGCGAGCACACCCGCCGCCACACCACCAGTCGTGGCCGGCCCGAAGTGCGCGACACCAGCGGTCACCGCCGCCGGAGCGGCCACGAAACCCGGATGCCGCGCGGCCCAACCCGCGAACCGCCATTCCCACCCCTGATTACGCTGCTTCCCCACTACCACACACCGCCTCAAAAATTCAGAAACTCATATCGAACCTGGACACGGAAAAGGCCCAGACCAGACAACCGATCCGGGCCTTTTCCGTCGAACAACTACCGGTCAGCGCACCGCCGCAAACAACTTCCTCGCCCGCGTCGTGGCCTGCTTCGCCTTGTCGGTCTCCTCCATCCACGGAGCCGCTTCTTCCAGGAGGATCAGCAGCACCGCCACCGCCCGACGAAGATCGTCGTAATGCTTCATGTACCGGTACCGCTCAGGCATTCCCTTCATCGACCCGCGAAGCAACCGCATCGCCTGATCAATACCGTCATAGGTGTCACTGACCCGGTAGGACATCAATTCACCTTCCATGGCTTCGCGATCAAATCCGCCTCGTACGTCTTCACCCGCGTCATGAACGCCCGCAGAACGTCAACGGTCTGCTTGTGCGCATCCTCCAAATCCTCAACCCGAGCCGCGAACTGGTACACCGCCCCCGCAGGCGGCTCACACGCCTTGATCAGGCTGCTCACCCCATCCAGCAGCAACGCCAAACCCTGCGCGTTGCCGACCAGCGCCTCATAGCGAGACCGGCCCGTCCACGACTTCACGATCTCCGGCACCACATCCACACGCCGCCCCTTTCCGATCGGAACCCCACACATTCGGTGGGCACCACCCGCCCCCGAAAACGTGCTCCAAGGGCGGATAGAAACCACCGACCAGGCGACTACTCCCGACCGGACAGACGCCACACCCGACGCCAACGCCGCGTCTCACGACGAATCAAACCAACATTCACCAACACCGACACCAACAACAGGCCGATAAGGATCAACTCGAAATCAGACATCAAAACCTCCCTCCCGAAAAATCTATTCAATGAATTGTTTAATGAACGATTTTAGGCAAGAATCTAGCCACTGTGGAATTCTCAAATAGCAAGCTCGTCCAGGATGCGACCCAGTCAGGGCCGTATTGCCTTGACAAGAAGTGCCCCGACCCGACTCGAACGGGTCACCCACCAGGAAAGGGGCGGGGCGAAAGGCTCTACTTGGCAGCCGGCTTGGTGACCGGCTTGAGGCCCTGCGCCTTCCAGGACAGCCCCGAGCGGCCCTCGTTCTCCCAGTGCGACACCGTCGGGCCGATCAGCTCCACCACCGCACCCTCATCGATCTGCCCCGGATCAGCCGCCAACGTCACCTTGAACTCATCACCCTTGCCCCGGTAGCCGTCCTCGGTAGCAAGCGGCTTGGCGAACACACCCACCACGTACAGCGGATCAGTCGTGCCGTACGCCATCTTCACCTTCCCGTCCTGATCCACCTTGATCGACGGCTCCTCCACCACCCGCAGCTTGAAGCCAGCCAGGTTCACCGGAATGTTCCGCATCTCGCTCGTTCTCCTTCGGCTTGTCTCTCGTTGTTCTCGCGTGTCTCGTCGGCTTCAGCCGGGCACTACGTCCCCGCCCGCTCCGCCCGGTGTAACAGAGCGGAGCAGCTTGGAACAGAGCGTAACAGGTTGATTCAGTGTGGGTCAACAGATACACTCTGATTCATGTTCATGCCGTCTGAGCTGCGAGAACTTGATGGGCAAGCCGGCAGGGAGCGCCCTCGTCGCTAGGCGACCAGTTGCTAAGACAAGGAGTCCGATGACCGCCCAGCCAGACCCGCAGGACGTGCTACAGAGGGGAACGAGCGCTCTCGTTATCGCGCAGGCGATCCGGAACGACATCCAGGCTGGCCGGTTCGCTCACGGCCGGCAGCTACCCGGCACCAGGGCACTCGCTGAGTCTTGGAAGACCAGCGTTGCCACAATCAATCGGGCAATGTCGATCCTTGCGGACGAAGGACTGGTCATCAACCGTGCGCGGTCCAGTCGAATCGTCAACAACCCCGAAGGGGCCGCAAGCAAGGCGGGGTCTCGGGTAATCCTCATTGGGGGCTACGCAGGCTCGGGCAAGACGGAGCTTGGGCGCATCATTGCCCGGCAAGCGGGTTGGGCGATCCTCGACAAGGACACGATCACGCGGCCAGTGGTTGAAGCCGCGCTTGAGCGCCTGGGGCAGTCCCCGCATGATCGGGAGTCGGAAACCTATCTGACAGTCATTAGGCCGGCTGAATACGAAGCCCTGCTTGCCGCCATGACGGAGAACTTGCAATGTGGCTCGTCAGTGATCGTGACAGCGCCTTTTATTATGGAGCTTCGCGATAAAGCGTGGTGTAACCGATTGGCGGCTACCGTTGCGGCCCACAATGGCAGGCTCCAAGTCGTCTGGGTGCGCTGCGACGCTGAGACTATGCAAATGTATATCCGGCGTCGCGGGGCTGCCCGGGATGACTACAAGCTTGGAAACTGGGCGGAATACGTCAGTCGTCTCGATCTCGCTTTTGAGCCAAATATTCCGCATGTAATAGTTGACAACTCCGCAGGGGCTAAGCCACTGCAAGACCAGGCAGCGGAGCTGCTTAGCAAGCTGGCGCAGCCGTGAGAAATGGCCTGATTCTCTACGGCGCTCCAGCCACCGGCAAGGACACGCTCACCGCTGAGCTCGTCCGCAGTGAACCCGTGTTCGAGCACTTCATGCGACTCAAGGCCGGCAGTGGAAGGACTAGCGGCTATCGGATGATTAGCCAAGAGCGAGCCGAATCTCTGCGCCGAAGTCCGGGAATGATTCTATGGGAGAACAGTCGATACGGCTCGACATACTTCGTTGATCGCCCAGGAGTCGAGCAGATTTGGAGCTCGGGCCGCGTCCCAGTTGTCCACCTTGGCCAGGTTGAAGCCGTTGAGGCAATAGCTGATGACTCTCCGCTAGAAGCGCGCTGGACGGTGGTAGAGCTGTATTGCCAGCCGGCCATACTCTATGATCGCATTCGGTCTCGACGAACAGGAGACGATACCCAGCGCTTCGCGGCGGTTGAACAAACAGCTCGCCTACCGTATGCAGACATCAGAATCGACACCGGCTCCGTCTCGGTGGCCGAAGCTGCGAGAATGGTCGTCCGGCACCTACGACGCGTTTCTTAGCCGTGTGCAAGATGCGCCATCTTGCGCCCGACGGCAGCTTGCAACCCCGGGACCGGGGAACCCCGCAAGGATCCGCGGTCTCACCCGTGCTGGCGAACCTGTTCCTGCACTACGCGTTCGACACCTGGATGGTCCGGACGTTTCCGTCCATGCCGTTCGAACGCTACGCCGACGATGTCGTGGTGCACTGCGCCAGCGAACGCCAGGCGCGCATGGTGCGCCAGGCGATCGAGGACAGGATGGTCGAGGTCGGGCTGCGCCTGCACCCGGACAAGACCAGGATCGTGTACTGCAAGGACACCAACCGGCGAGGCGCCCATCCGGACACCTCGTTCACGTTCCTCGGGTACACGTTCCGTCCTCGCGGGGCCAAAGATCGCCACGGGCGCGTGTTCACCGCGTTCCTCCCGGCGATCAGCAAGGACGCTCTCAAGCGACTCAGCCGTACCGTCCGACGCTGGCAGATTCACCGCCGCCTGGACCTGAGCTGGGCCGAACTCGCCGAGATGATCAACCCCGTCGTACGCGGGTGGATGAGCTACTACGGACGGTTCTACCGCTCCGAGCTCTACACACTCCTGGCGCGCATCAACTCCTACCTGGTGCGCTGAATCCGCAAGAAATATCGACGGCTACGACCACGCCGCAAAGCGCGAATCATGTGGGAACGCCTCATCACGCAGCACCCACGCTACTTCGCTCACTGGGCCTGGGCCCGTAACCCTCTGATGACGGCCAGGGTGGTACGAGCGGAGTGACGGGAGACTGTCACGCTCCGTTCCGTGGGAGCCCGGAGGTGAGATCCCTCCGGGCAACCCGACCCTGCCTGCCAGACGGACAGGCCGTTACTCGGAAAGGCTCACTGACCGTTACCGCCCGCTTGCGCGGAATTGCTCAATGGCCCTGTCCGTATCCGTGACCGGCTCCGTGCCCGTGCCCGTGCCCGTGATATTGATTAACCGCCGATGAGCTAGCCGCGCTTTGAATATGGGTGGCGTTCAGGCTCACCAAGGGAGCTGCCTGGAGAGTCAAATAATTCCTATGCGCATCCCGGTACCTCGGCGCAAGTTGCCCGTTCATTCCAGGAGTGCGAAGCAGTGTGCCAAAAGCGCCTGGCTGCGTACCTGCAATGTGGCTAACCGCTCCCTGTCTGGCTTGAACGAATTGGTTTTCGGTCAGGCCCGGAGAACTCTCACGATCCGCGAAAAATTGTGAAACTAGCCTCGCTTGAGGATCTGCTTCGAGATACCAGGCAAGGGTATTCGCGGTCCGCGATGAGGTAAGATTCAGCCCACTAGCCCTAATGCCATTTATCATCTCTCCAAGGTCCGATTCGCCGGAAAGGCCATAGTGCCGCGCCCACCCGGCGGCGGTATTTGGATCCATCAGGGGGTCGACCTCGAGTCTCGAGGCGAAATCATTCATGATGGCGACATATCTATCATGAGCTTGACGCCACGATGGTATCGGACGGGTGTCGAGTGGCATGCTTCACTCCTTGCCGCGATTAACGCTATCTTCGGGCACGTTCTTACGTGCCATCCTCATCCGTATAACGTAACTCGAGGGGCAGTGGTTCATGCAGCAGGGCTCAGGCAAGGAGCCTGCAGCAGGCCGGCGAGGGGCTTCGCCGGTGTTGTCCAGGAAACCCGGGGTGAACGGCTGAAGCATGGTGTGTGTTCAAACTTTCTTTACTTGGTCAAGGGCGGGCCTTCGGCCCGCCGCCGTGTCGCACCGGGGCGCGCGTGCGGCCTGGCGGCCGGTCACGCCCCGGCGCACACGGCGCGGTGTTGGAGAGCCGTAGACATGGCTACGGGGCAAGCCAGGCCGGCGGCGATGGCCACCAGGAGCACGCGCAGTTCTGGCGCCGGTCTCGATCGAATGCCCGCGCGGCAGTGGGCACGACGGGTGCGTCGGGCTCGGGGTTGCTGGGCGCGTTTCCGGCTTCGTCTGTGGCTCAGCTTTCAAGACCGAGATGCGTGGTCACCCGGTTGCCGAGTCGCGGTGACCGCTCACTCTGGCAGGGATGCCGCAGCGCCGTCGTGGTCGTCATTCGGCGGCTGGGCTACCGTACGGCAGGTGATCTTGGGGAAGGAACCGCGACGCCGCCGGCCGCGACGCTGGGTGATCTATCTTGTGATCGGGCTAGCTCTCTGCGTGGGCGGTCCGGCTGCCGCTGGTGTGAGCTGGTTCGCCGTGAAAACAGCGGAAGCAGACAGAGGACAGGAAGCACCAGACGCGGCCGTGAACGTCTTCATGTTGGCCCTGTCATCCGGGGAGGAAATCGGGCTACGGGCGGTGCTGGCACCGCAGCAGCGAGACGAGCTCCTCGACGAGTGGCGCGACATCCGGCGCGACATCACTCGGACCGACCCGCAGCCGTCGAAGGTCAGCGCGGGCGTGTTCGACGTTGAGGACCGGGGCGACGACCGCGCCCAGGTGGTAACTCCCGTTCAAGCGGTGTGGTGGGGCGATGACGGCCTGGCGATGACCGGCACCCCGCGTCCGTGGCAGTTCGAGACGCGCCGTGACGGTGGAGGGTGGCGGGTCTGGAGCGTCGACCCGTACCCGTGGTGTGGTGGCCACGTTCGCGCCGACGCCTGCCGATGAGCCGCGGAGTTATCCGAGTATTGACCCGACGCAGACTGAAGGGCCGGCCCCTGACCAGGGAATCCGGCCCTTCGACGTCAGAGCGTGCCTCCGGCGGGGGCCTCGGGCTCCGGGATGGCGAGGGATGACCAGGAGTCGCGGTGAGGGAGTGGTTGAGGGGCGCCATCCCGTCACCGTCGTCCCAGGCAGAGCCGAGCAGATCCGCCCTCCTGGACCAAGGTCGTTCAGTCGTGGAGTGCTCCACCTTGGTCCAGGAGGGCAGACCCGCTCCACGATGTGTGGGACGACGGTGACGGGATAGCAAAGCCAGTGCAGGGGCGCTACGCCGATCACCCGGCGGGGTGCAGGCCGGCTAGCTGAACGAAAATCTCCCGCTTGTCGACGGCGTTGCCCCGGTCGTCGAGCTGGTAGCCCGTGAGCCACGCCCAGCCCCGATAGGTCGGCTTCGGGCACACCGAGATCACCCGGAACCTGAACCGCTGCCCCACGAACTGCACCGAAGCTTCGCGGTCAATCCACAGCTCATCGCCAGGCTTGGGTGAGCGGGGCTGCGGCCTAGCCCACATATGGACGTGCGACTCGACAGGCACGGACGTCCCTTCCTGCTCGAAGGTTGCCCTGCCCGGCCGAGTCGAAGGAGCCCAGCCGGGCAGGGGTACCGCCGCACCAGGGCGAGTTCGGATCCTCTACGACCAGCACAGCGGGTAGTCGCACCATATCCCAACCGGTACATGGTGGTCCATGGTCTACCAAGCCTGACCAGTGCCTTCTATGCCCAAATACCGTCGAGACGTGATCGACCCCGAAGGACCGGTGCCGGTCTACCAACAGTTGGCGGCGATCCTGCGCGAGCAGATCGAGCGCGGAGACCTGCCGCCCAACCGGCCGATTCCGAGCGTGGTCCGGCTCCAACAGGAGTACGGCCTTGCACGCGGCACCATCCTGCACACGGTTCGGGTGTTGGTCGCTGAGGGCCTGGTCTACGTGGTGCCCGGGAAGGGCACGTTCGTCAAGCCGCACTGAGCAGACGGCGGACCACCGAAGGACGCACCCGCTCATTAGCCCTTGCACCAGGGATCAGCGTTCCCGCCATGTTCCCGTAGAGGCTCGTAGGTGGCTGGACCGCACTGGACTCGGCCAGATCAACAAAACGGCCCCGCGATCAGCATCTCTGCTGCTCACAGGGCCGTTCGTGCACCTGGTGGCGGGTGAAGGATTCGAACCTTCGAAGCTTTCGCGACGGATTTACAGTCCGCTCCCATTGGCCGCTCGGGCAACCCGCCAGGGCACCCCACCGCGTCGCAACGCGGCGGCGGAAGCAAGGATAGCGGCTCCCCCCGGGCCTGGTGCAACCGGGTACGGTCAGGGGGTCGTGCCGCTGGTCGGTGGCCGACAACAGGCCCAGACCGCCGGACAGCAGGAGCATCAGCATGGCAGCGAACCCGTCGTTCGACATCGTGAGCAAGGTCGACCGCCAGGAGGTCGACAACGCCCTCCGTCAGGCGGAGAAGGAGCTCGCAACGCGGTTCGACTTCCGTGGCACCGGCGCGGAGATCTCCTGGTCCGGCGAGGAGGCGATCGGCCTTCAGGCGGAGACCGAGGAGCGGGTCGCCGCTGCGCTGGACGTGTTCAAGGAGAAGTTGGTCAAGCGGAACATCTCGCTGAAGTCGCTGGACGCTGGCGATCCGCGGCCGTCCGGCAAGGTTTTCAAGATCGACTGCAAGGTGATCCAGGGCATCGAGACCGACAAGGCCAAGGCGATCAGCAAGAAGATCCGCGACGAGGGTCCCAAGGGTGTCCAGGCTCAGATCCAGGGCGACCAACTGCGGGTCACCGGCAAGAAGCGCGACGACCTCCAGGCGGTCATCTCGCTGCTCAAGGGTGAGGACTTCGGCGTCGCCCTCCAGTTCACCAATTACCGCTGACGGCGAGCGGCCGGCCTGGTGGCCAGGCCGGCCAACGTCCCGTTGCCCGGGTGAACGTCCGGGGCGGTCGGGCAGTGTCGGAGACGGGATACCGATCAGGCTGATCCGGCGGTGAGCCCATCGACGACGAGAGCCTGGACGGTTCGCAGCACAGCGGCCTCCTGCTCGTGCCCCACGGTGCCGACGACAGCGGCCCAGTGCGCGGCGCATTCGGCGGCCAGCGCCCAGTCCCCACGGGACAGATGGACGACGATCTCCTCGTCGTCCGGCGGCCAGTCTCCGGAGCCGGGAACATCGGGGATCCAGTGAGCGATCTGCCTCCACCCCGCTCTGCGTATGGTGCTCGCCGCCGAGACGACCTGGCGAGGATCACCGTTCTCTGCCGCGACGCTGATCTCGCTGTCGAGTGCGCCGTCCAGGTGGCGCCACTGACGGGTGGTCATGCGGAGGCCGACCACCGTCTCAGGATCTCCGAAGCGGTCCATCCGGCCATCATCGTCGAACTCCCGGTCCGCGCGGGTGCCCCGCGCACCGCTGCCCGGCTCTTCGGCAGGCGCGGCCACCGGACCTCAGCGGACGACGGTGTACCAGTGTGCGGTCTCGCCCGGAATCGGTGCCAGGCGCACCTGTTCCCCGCCCGGGTCGTCGAACATCCGTACGCCGTCCCCGAGCAGCACCGGCGCGAAGAAAATCAGGATCTCGTCGAGCAGCCCGGCGCGGAGGCACTGCTTGGCGACGTCCGCGCCGAGGATGTTCACGTACTTCTCGCCGGCGGCCTCCTTGGCCTGTGCGACGGCGCTGTCGAGGTCACCGACGAACGTGACATCCGCGGATGGCTCGTCCGGCGGCCGGTGGGTCAGGACGAACACCGGTCCGTGGTACTGGCCGCCGAACGCGCCTTCGCTCTCGGTGCCGCGGTTCGGGTCGTCGCCGCCGAAGGTGCGGTTGCCGGCCAGGATCGCGCCGACGTCGGCCAGCAGGCGGTCCGCCGTCGGGTTGTCGCCGGCGAGGTGTTCGGTCAGCCAGGACATGTCCCCGCCGGGGCCGGCGATGTAGCCGTCGAGCGATGCCGTCGCCGAGTAGAGCAGCTTGGCCATGGTTCCCCTCTCATCGACGGGTCAGGCTGCGGCTTGCAACCGGTACCCGGGTACGGGCTTACCGTCGGATGGTGACCGACGAACGCCCTGCGGCGGACGACGCCTGGGTTCCTGAATCCTGCAGCCTACCCACGGCGGAGCGGCCGGTCCGCCTCGCCGAGTTTGACAGTCTCTTCGCCGAGGCCGTCCGGTGGTTCGACCGGCCGTCCGCGCAACGCCTGCGGCTGCACCTGACCGGTACGGAGCAGGCGGAGCGCTCCGTACGGGACCTGGCCGCCCGGGAGTCGGCGTGTTGTTCGTTCTTCACCTTCGAGGTGACCCGGAGTGGCCCGGACGCGGTGACCATGGAGGCGCGGGTGCCGGCCTCGCACGTCGGCATCCTCGACGCCCTCACCGAACGGGTGCGAAGCGGCGGCACCCCAACGGGAGGCGGCACGCCGGCGCCGGACGCGCCCTGGTTGCGCAGCGGTCAGCTGGCGACCGCGGCGGGGGTGAATCCGCAGACCCTGCGCTACTACGAGCGTCGCGGCCTGCTCAGCGCGCCTCGGCGCTCACCCGGCGGGCACCGGCTGTACCCGGCGGACGCGGTCACCCGGTTGCGGGTCATCAAGACGGCCCAGCGCCTCGGTTTCACCCTCGGTGAGGTGGCCGACCTGCTCGACGCGGGGCGGCACGAGCCGGGTGCGGGCCTGCCCGCCCGGGCCAGGGCGAAGCTGGCCGAGGTGGAGCGGAGGTTGGTCGACCTGACAGCCGTCCGGGACACCCTGCGGGCGGCTGTCGAGGCCGGCTGCGACGACCTGGTGGACTGCGCCGGCACCTCATGGTGCCCGCTGCCGTTTCCGGATCCGCCGCCCATCCCCGCGGCACGCTGAGATCGACCCGGGTTCCTGATGTCGGGGCATCCGCTTTGGCGGCACACCGCGGTGTGCAGGAACCCGAGTTGATCAGACGGCGACCGGCTCTTCGGCGCGTACCGCCGATGTTTCCGCGCGGGCGATGGGCCCGGCGGGCAGCGCGGCGACCCCGGCCGCGACGGCGACCGCCGCCCCGGCGAACAGGAACGCCCACGGCACGCCGCCGGCGTGGTCCACGATGAGGCCGGCCCCCGCGCCGCCGGCGGCGCTCGCCGCCACCGCGACGGTGACCACCCAGGTGTACGCCTCGTTCAGCATGCCCGTCGGGGCGATCCGCCCGACCAGGGTGTTCTCCAGGGTCAGCGCGGGAGCGATGGTGGCACCGCCGACGATCAGCGCGATGCCCAGCGCCAGCGGTGTGGGCATCACCGCGAACACCACGAAGGTGCCGGCCAGCGCGGCGAGCAGCCCGGCGAACTGCCGGGTCATGTTCGGTGCCGGACGGCGGACGCCGAACCAGAACCCGCCGACGGCGCTGCCGATCCCCCACACGGCCAGCAGGAGCCCGGCGAGGCTCTCCGGATCGTCGGTGGTGTAGTCGCTGGCGTACGCCGGAACGGTCACGCCGGCGGCGCCGAACGCGATGCCGAGGCCGGCCACGCAGACCAGCAGGGCCGGGAAGCCGGCGACGCGCAGTGGGCCGAGCCCTCGGGCCTGGTGCTCGCGGGGGTGCGGCCGCCAGCCGCGCATCACCTGGCCGAGGGCCACGGCGGTGGTGCCGACCAGGGTGACCACGGCCGCTCCGATCAGGGCCGCCGCCGCGTCGGCGACCAGCACGAAGCCGGCCACGAGCAGTGGGCCGAGCACGAAGACGATCTCGAACAGCGTGGTCTCCGCGGCGAGCGCGGTGTTGCGCAGGGCGGAGCGGCCCGAGGCGGGGCTGGTCAGTTCGTTCCACGCGCCGCGGATGGCGGCGGTGAGCGGCGGGTAGGTCGCCCCGGCGACGCCGGACGCCAGGTAGATGGCCGCGAGGGCGTCCTCGCCCGACCGGCTGGCCAGCAGCAGCCCGGTGAGCGCCAGAGGGTGGGCCACGGCGGTGACCAGGAGGACGGGGCTGGGGCCGACCCGGTCGGCGACCCGCCCGGCCACCGGGCTGAGCGCGGCACCGGCGATGGCGTAGATGCCGCCCGCCACGGCGGCGAGCGCGTACCGCCCGGTCACCTGCTCGACCACCAGCAGCAGCGCCAGCGGTGTCATGCCGATCCCGAGACGCCCGATGATGCCGGTGACCAGCAGCATCGGCGCGCCGGGGATCCGCCAGACACCCAGGTACTGACGCAGCGCGGCCACCGTGAACCTCCCAAGGATGTAATGAGCGTGAGCCGTTACGACCCTAACGCCGACGCTTGCCCCCAGGTACCGGATATCGGCCCCGACACAGCACTCCGCCCGCAGCCGGGGCGACCGGGTACGGGCGGAGTGAGGATCAGCGGGTCAGCGCTGGAACTGCACCGGCCCCGAGTTGGCGGCCATCCGCTCCAGGCGGGCGACCCGGTCCTCCATCTTCGGGTGGGTGGCGAAGAGCGCGGCCACCGCGCCACCGGAGAACGGGTTGGCGATCATGAGGTGGGCGGTGCTGGTGAGCGTGCCCTGGGCCGGCAGCGGGCGCCGACGGGCCACGGCGTCGATCTTGCGCAGTGCGCTGGCCAGGGCCAGCGGGTCGCGGCTCAACTCGGCACCCGAAGCGTCCGCCTGGAACTCGCGGCTCCGGCTGATCGCCAGCTGGATGATGGTGGCCGCGATCGGACCCAGGATCAGGGTCAGCAGCAGCACGGCCGGGTTCGGCGAATCCTCGTCGTCCCCACCGCCCAGCGGGATGAACCAGGCGATGTTCGCCAGGAACGTGACGATGCCGGCCAGACCGGCCGCCACGCTGGAGATCAGGATGTCGCGGTTGTAGACGTGCGACAGCTCGTGGCCGATCACGCCGCGCAGCTCGCGGTAGTCGAGGATCTCGGTGATGCCCTGGGTCACGCAGACCGCCGCGTGCTGCGGGTTACGACCCGTGGCGAACGCGTTGGGCTGCGCGGTCGGGCTGACGTACAGCCGCGGCATCGGCTGCCGGGCCTCGGCCGCCAGTTCACGGACCATCCGGTACAGCTCGGGGAACTGCGCCTCACTGACCGGTTGCGCGCGCATCGAGCGCAACGCGAGCTTGTCGGAGTAGAAGTAGGAAATGCCGTTCATGACCAGGGAAATGAGGACGGCGATGACCAGGCCGCCACTGCCGCCGAACCCGTAGCCCACCGCGAGGATCAGGGCGGTGAGCAGGCCGAGCAGCGCGGCGGTCTTCAGACGGTTGTGGTGCACGATCTCTCCTTCGGTGCACGGATCGCCGGGATCCGCTGACCGGTCCAACAACCCGGTACCCGTCAACCATCCGTCTCAACGCTGAGAGTTCACTGAGACTGGATCGGCAGGTCAGCGCCCGGCCAGGTCGAGCACCAACTGCGGGGCGACACCCACCACCACGGCGGCCACCGTGGCCACCGCCAGCACCACCGCCGCCACACCCACCAGGGGTACGGCCACCGCGCCGCCCGCCGCCGTCGGTGGTGTCGACGGCGCCCACAGGGCGGCGGTCACGCGCAGGTAGTAGGCCAGCCCGATCACCGCGTTCAGCGCCACCACCAGCGCCAGCCAACCCGCGCCACCGTCGAGCAGCGCCCGGACCACGGTCACCTTCGCGAACAGCCCGGCCAGCCCCGGAGGCAGGCCGGCGAGGCCCACCAGCGCGAGACCGAGCGCCACGCCGCGCCACGGGTGCTGGCGGGCCGCCCCGCGCAGGTCGTCGAGCGTGCCGCCGTCCGCCCCCACCGGGCGCAGCGCGGTCACCCCCGCGAACGCGGCCAGCTCCAGCAGCACGAAGAACACGGCGTACGCCACCGCTGCCGCGTACGCCGCCGAGCGGGCTTCACCCGTACGGCCGGCGGCGAGCGCCAACGCGCCCAGCGGGGCGAGGATGTAACCGGCCTGCGCGACGGACGACCAGGCGAGCAACCGGACGGTACGCCGCTGACGCAGCGCGACCAGATTACCGACGGTCATGGTGAGCACCGCGAGCACGGCGAGCACCGGGCCGGTCTGGTCGGCCGGCAGCGCCCGCTGCACCACGGCCAGCAGCGCGACGAGCCCACCCAGCTTCGACGCCGTGGACAGGTACGCGGCCACCGGCAGCGGCGCACCGTCGTAGGTGGCCGGCGCCCAGGCGTGGAACGGCACGGCCGCCACCTTGAACGCCAACCCGACCAGCAGCAACGCCACCGCGGCGGTGGTCAGTGGCAGGTCCCGCAGGTCCGGTCGTTCGGCCAGCAGCGCGCCGAGCCGATCCAGGTGCAGCCCGCCGGTCACCGCGTAGAGCAGCGCCGCGCCGAGCAGCGTCACGCTGGTGGCCACCACGCTGACCACGAAGAAGGTCACCGCCGCCTCGGCGCTGGCCAGGCTCCCGCGACGCAGGCCGACCAGCACATACAGCGGCAGGGTCAGCGTCTCCAGGGCGACGATCAGGGTGATCAGGTCGCCGGCCGCGCCGAGCACCACGCCGCCGGTCATCGAGCAGGCCAGCAGGAAGCAGTACTCCCCCACCGGCGACCGCCCGGCCCGCAGCGCGGGTGCGGACAACCCGAGCACGCCCAGCGTCAGCAGCGCCACCACCGCACCGACCAGGGCCGCGCGTCCGCCGAAGACCCAGGAGCAGTCGGCGCCGGCGCAGAACGTCCGCCGCTCGCCGGCCGCGCCGACCAGGGCCGCGCCGACCGCGGTGCCGAGGGCGCCCAGCCCGGCCACCACGACCGTGACCCGAGGCCGCGCCAGCAGCAGGTCGGTGATCAGCACGAGTACGGCGGTGCCGGCGGCCAGATAGGCCGGCAGCAGCGCCACGCTGTCCACGCTCTGCACCACGCTCATCTGCGCCTGCCCTCGTTCACGACCGCGGTGCCCCGCTTCGTCGCACTCCTCGCGCTCACCGGGACACCACCCCGATCAGGGCGTCGACGGGCGCCTCGGCGACGCCGAGGACCAGAGCCGGTGCCAGCCCGATGGCCAACGCCAGCAGCACCAGCGGCACCCACGCGGTCAGCTCCGCACCGGCCAGACCGGCACCGACCCCACCGACCGCCGGACTCGGCCGGCCGTGGGTGACCTGGCGCAGCAGCCGCAGGAAGTACGCGGCGGTGAGCGCGCCACCGACCGCCGCCAGCACCCCGAGGGTCGTCCACAGCGGGCCGCCCCGCTGGATCGCCGCGACCACCGCGAACGCCTCCCCCCAGAAGCCGGCCAGCCCGGGCAGGCCGAGCGACGCGACCGCCGCGAACGCCAGCAGACCGGCCAGCCGGGGCGCGGTCTCCCGCAGCCCGGACAGCTCGGCGAGAGTGCCCGTGCCGGTACGGTCCTTCACGGCACCCGCCAGGAAGAACAGCAGTCCGGTGATCACCCCGTGCGCGACGTTGCCGATCAGCGCCGCCTGGATGCCGGTGGCGGTCAACGTGGCGACGCCCAGCAGCACGAACCCCATGTGCCCCACGCTGGAGTACGCGATCAGCCGCTTGACGTCCGCCTGGGCCAGGCACACCAGCGAACCGACGAGGATCGCGGCGACGGCCAGCACGCCCAGCACCGGCGCCGCCCAGCGCGCGCCCTCCGGCGCCACCCCCACCGCCACCCGGATCAGGCCGTACGTGCCCATCTTGAGCAGCACCCCGGCGAGCACGACACTGCCCACCGTGGGTGCCTGGGTGTGCGCGTCGGGCAGCCACGAGTGCAGCGGCCAGAGCGGACTCTTCACCGCGAAGGCCAACGCCAGCAGGGTGAACGCGGCCAGTTGGGTACCCCGGGACAACCCGTCGCCCCCGGTCAGCGCCACCACGTCGGCGGTACCGGCGGCGGCGACCACCACGTACACGCCGACCAGCAGCAACACCGACCCGAACAGGGTGTACAGCGTGAACTTGCGGGCCGCCCGACGCCGGTCCGGGCCACCCCAGCCGGCGATGATCGCGTACATCGGCAGCAGGACGACCTCGAAGAAGAGGAAGAACAACACCAGGTCCAGGGCGAGGAACGTGCCCAGGATGCCCACCTCGACCACCAGCAGCAGCGCCACCAACGCCCGGCCGCTGCCGCCGTCGGGCACCCGCCACATCGTGTACGCGCAGCAGAGCAGCGTGAGCAGCGCGGTCAACACCACCAACGGCCAGGAGATGCCGTCGACACCGAGATGGAAACGCAGCTCGAGGCCGGGCACCCAGGGCAGGTCGAGCTGGTGCCACGGGCGCACCGCCGGCTCGCCCGCCGACCACGCCACCCAACTCCGCCCACCGAACACCAACGGCACGGCGGCCAGCAGGGTCAACGCCGCCGCGATCGTGCCGACCAGCCGGGCCGCCCGGTCCCGGGGTGTCGCCGCCACCGCGACCGCACCCAGCGCCGGCACCGCCAGGACGGCCACCAGCAACACCTGTCCAACGGTCATCGGTTGGCTCCGATCAGGGCGGCGGCCAGGCCGATCAGCAGCGCGCCGGCCAGCACACCGGCGGCGGCCCGGGGCAGCGCGGCCCGGTGCAGCGCCGCCAGCCCGGCACCCAGACCGGACGCGGCCCGCCCGCTGCCCTCGACGGCGCCGTCCACCACCACCTCGTCGCCGGTACGCGCGGCGCGGGCCAGCGCCCGGGCGGGGCGTACGACGAGGGTGCGCTGGACGTCGTCGAGCCGGAACGCGCGGGCGAAGACCGGCCGCAGCGGACCCAGCGCGGACGCCGGATCGGCGGCCGTGTCCCGACGCCAGCCCACCGCCACCAGCCCCGCCCCGACCACCAGCAGCGCCAACGGCAGCAGCGCCGCCGGCCCGACGTGGACCAGCCCGTCCTCGGAGCCCGCCACCGGCACGGTGGCGAACCGCAGCCGGTCGGCGAACGCCCCGACGAAACCGGCCAGGCCGAGCAGCGCGGCCGGCACGGCCAGCAGCAGCACCGGCCAGCGCAGCAGCGCCGGCGGGTCGTGCGGGGCGACCAGCGGCAGCCGGGGCTCGCCGAAAAAGGCCCGCAGCAGCAGCCGGCCCGCGTACCAGGCGGTGACCGCCACGCCGACCAGCCCGGCGATCCAGACCAGCCAGCCCACCCAGGACGGCGCCGGGCCGGTGCCCTCCAGCGCGGCGGACTCGGCGACCGTCAGCACGCCGTCCTTGCTCCAGAAGCCGGCCAGCGGCGGCACACCGGCCAACGCGCCCAGGCCCACCACCGTGCACCAGAAGGTCACCGGCATGCTGCGCCGCAGGCCGCCCATCTCCGACATCAGGGTGGTGCCCACGGCGTGGATCACCGCGCCGGCGGCGAGGAACAGCAGCGCCTTGAACGCGGCGTGGGTGAGCAGGTGGAACAGCGCCGCCGACGGTGAACCGACCGCCAGCGCGCCGGTCATGTAGCCCAACTGGGAGACGGTCGACCAGGCCAGCACCCGCTTGATGTCGTCCTGGGCGGTGGCGGCGAGCGCACCGAGCAGCAGGGTGATCGCGCCGAGCACCCCCAGCACGGTCAGCGTCACCGGCGCGGCGGTGAACAGCGGATAGAGGCGGGCCACCGCGTACACGCCGGCGGCGACCATCGTCGCCGCGTGGATCAGCGCGGAGATCGGCGTCGGGCCGGCCATCGCGTCCGGCAGCCAGGTGTGCAGCGGGAACTGCGCGCTCTTGCCGGCCACCCCGGCCAGCAGCAGCAGACCGGCGGCCGTCAACGTCGCGCCGGAGTGGTCGTGGGTGAGCACGTCGGTGATCCGGAAACTGCCCGTCGACACGCCGAGCAGGGCGATGCCGAGCAGGAACCCGACGTCACCCACCCGGGTCACCAGGAACGCCTTCATGGCGGCGGCGGGTGCGCCGGCCAGTCGGCGGTCGTGGGCGATGAGCAGGTACGAGCAGAGGCCCATCACCTCCCACCCGACCAGCAGCATGATCAGATCACCGGCGACAACCACGAGCAGCATGGCGCCGGTGAAGAGGCTGATCTGCGCCGCGTACGGCGGGTAGCGGTGGTCGACGTCGACGTCGTCGTGCGGGCCGCGCCGCAGGTAGCCGATCGAGTAGACCTGCACGGCCAGGGCGACCGCGGTGACCGCCACCGCGACGAGTGCGGCCGCGCCGTCCAGCCGGACACCCAGGGTCACCATCAGCCCGCCGATGTCGACCCAGGTGGTGGACGTCTGCGTCGGACCGTCGACCGTCACCAGCAGCGCGACGGCCAGCGCCAACGCGACGGCCGCGCCGGCCACCCCCAGCGTCACGGCGGCCGTCCGGGCACGGTCCCCGCCGGCCGCACCACCCCGGTGCCGCGGGGCCGGTGGCAGCAGCAGGCCGAGCAGGCCGGCGACCAGCGGTACGGCGGGCAGCAACGCCCCGAGCAGACCCGTCACCGGCCCGCCTCCACATCCTGGCCGACGGTCCGCGTCGACACGGCAGGCTCGGTCAACGCCACCTCATCCACCGCCACGGTGGCCCGCAGCCGGTAGAGCTGAAGGACGATCGCCAGCCCCACCCCGATCTCGGCGGCGGCGAGGACGATGACGAACAGCGCGAAGACCTGCCCCGAGTGCGGGAGCACGGCGCGGGCGGTCGTGTCGGCGGTGACCAGGATTAGGTTGACCGCGTTGAGCATCAACTCGACCGCCATCAGCACCAGCACGGCGTTGCGGCGGCGCAGCACGCCGTACACGCCGAGGCCGAACAGCAGGGCGGCGGTGACGTACGGGATGACCGGCCTCACCGGCGACCCCCGGTCGTCACGTCGACCCCGCTGCGGGCCGTGCTGTCGGCCGGGCGAGGGCGGCCGATGTCCGGGCGGGACAACACCACCGCGCCGACCAGTGCCGACAGCAGCAGCACCGAGAGCACCTCGAATGGCAGCACCCAGGACTGGAAGATCTGCTCCCCCAGCCGCTCCGCGCTGCCCGCACCGGGCAGCTCGACCGTGCCCCACCGGTACGCGTCGACCAGCAGAACGGTCAACCCCAGCCCCGCGCCGCCCCCGATCAGGGCGGCCGGCCAGCCGGGCCGGTCCAGGTCGTCGGAGGCCCCGATCGGCGCCCGGGTCAGCATCACCGCGAACAGCAGCAACACCACCACCGCGCCCACATAGATCAGCACCTGCACCCAGGCCACCAACTCGGCGCCGAGCACCAGATAGTCACCGGCCAGCGCGCCCAGACAGACCACCAGGTAGAGACCGGCCCGGACCAGATGTTTCGTCGTCACCACCAGCACGCCGGAACCGACCGCCACCGCGCCGAGCGCGAGCAGCAGCACATCCGCCCCGGTCACCGGGCCACCCCAGCGGCTCGGGCGCTCACGAGGCGGGACCCGGGTCGACGTCGGGCTCCGGGCGTACCGATGAAGGGGCCGGACGTGCGGCGGACGCCTTGCGGGCGGCGGACGTCTCCTCCTTGGCCGGCTCGCCGTTCGGGTCGTGCGCCGGCGGCGGCGGGACGGTGGCCATCCACTGGCCGAGGTGGTCCTTGTCGTGCAGCAGGTCCTTGATGTCGTACTCGGCGTACTCGAACTCCGGTGACCAGTAGAGCGCGTCGAACGGGCAGACCTCGATGCAGATACCGCAGTACATGCAGAGCGAGAAGTCGATGTCGAACTTGTCGAGCACGTTGCGCTGGCGGGGGCGGGCGGCACCCGGCACCGCCACCTCCTCCTTGTGCGAGTCGATGTAGATGCACCAGTCCGGACACTCGCGGGCGCAGAGCATGCAGACCGTGCAGTTTTCCTCGGACAGCGCGATCACGCCACGCGAGCGGGGCGGCAGCTCGGGGGCGACGTCCGGGTACTGCTGGGTGGTCGAGCGGCTGGTCATCGTCTTGAGGGTGACCGCCAGCCCCTTCACCAGGCCCGCGCCGGGAAGGCCGCGCTCGCTGGCGTCACCGCGCTCGCTGGGGTCGCTCATGTCGACCATCCTGCCCTGTGGCCTCGGCGCGCGCGACCACCACCCACAGGTCGACGACCCCAGGGTGTACCCGGGAAGCGCGAACCGCGCGGAGAATCGATGACGACCGAACTGGACATGTTTCACACCCCGGCCGGCGGCTGGACCACCGATGGTCTCGACAGACTCCCCGACGGCATTCTGCTCATGCCAGCGCCTCCTCGAACCTCGCACCAGTGGGTCGCGGCACATCTCATGACAGCGCTACTGGCGGATCGAGACGGAGGGTGGCGCGCTGGAGGTCGTCACCTACCGGATCGACGCGGTGAACGAGGTCTACACCAAGACGGGGCGGTGGACGACGTTCGTCGACACCGGCGAGCCCTTCCCGATCAACCTGCCGATCAGCCGGATCACGCCCCGGGTCCGCTGACCACGGCCGGTGGGAGCATCTCGACGCCGAGCTGCTGAAGCAGCTGGAACAGCTCGTTGCAGCTCCACACCTCGACGATCCGGCCCGCCGCGTCGAAGCGCAGGAACGTCGCACCCGAGTAGCTGACCACCTGACCGGTGGGCGGCACCGGCCCGAACTGCCCGGCCTGGGTGCCGGCCGCCCGCCAGTGCACGGCCACCCGCTCACCCGCCGCCACCACGTCCACGATCTTGTAGCGCAGGTCCGGGAAGGCCGCCCGCCGCTCGCGGTGCCAGGCCAACGTCGCCTCCGGCCCGGTCCCGCCCAGCCCGGGGCACTCGTCGGCGACCAGCTCGTACGCCGACTCCTCCCGGCGGGAGTTCCACACGTCGGCGATGAACCGCCGGGCCGCCGCCTCCACATCCGTCACCTCGGCAGGGTAGCCGGACACCCAGCCGTAGATCCGTAAGGATTGGGTAGAGGACAGTGCGCGAACCGGGAGGGCGACGTGGGCGAGCAAACAGGCGGTAAGTACGTCGAGCCGGGTGGCGAGTTCACCCGGGACCAGCGGTACATCGCGACCCGGATCACCAAGGACGGGCGCGACGGGTACCCGGTGGAGCCCGGCCGGTACCGGCTGGCGGTCAGCCGAGCCTGCCCGTGGGCCAACCGGCTGATCATCGTGCGGCGCCTGCTCGGCCTGGAGGACGCCATCTCGATGGCGGTGGCCGGCCCGACCCACGACGCCCGGAGCTGGACCTTCGACCTCGACCCGGACGGCCGCGACCCGGTGCTCGGCATCGAGCGCATCCAGGAGGCGTACTTCAAGCGCTTCCCCGGCTACGAGCGCGGCATCACCGTGCCGGCGATCGTGGACGTGCCGACCGGGCAGGTGGTGACCAACGACTACGCCCAGATGAGCCTGGACCTGTCCACACAGTGGGCCGCGTACCACCGCGAGGGCGCACCGCAGCTCTACCCCGAGCACCTGCGGGAGCAGATCGACGAGGTCAACGCCGTGGTGTTCCGCGACGTCAACAACGGGGTCTACCGGTGTGGCTTCGCGGGCAGCCAGGAGGCGTACGACAAGGCGTACCACCAGCTCTTCGACCGACTGGACTGGCTGACCGGGCGGCTGACCGACCAGCGTTACCTGGTCGGCGACACGATCACCGAGGCCGACGTGCGGCTGTTCACCACGCTGGTCCGCTTCGACCCGGTCTACCACGGTCACTTCAAGTGCAACCGGCAGAAGCTGAGCGAGATGCCGGTGCTGTGGGCGTACGCCCGGGACCTGTTCCAGACCCCCGGGTTCGGCGACACCATCGACTTCGACCACATCAAGCGGCACTACTACGAGGTGCACCGCGACATCAACCCGACCGGCATCGTGCCGCTCGGCCCGGACCTGTCCAACTGGCTCACGCCGCACGGCCGCGAGTCGCTGGGTGGCCGCCCCTTCGGCGACGGCA
>NZ_WBKR01000019.1 GCF_008868155.1 Micromonospora sp. ALFpr18c | reverse complement strand
TGGGCGGCTTGGCGGATGCGGGTGTTGCCGTAGCGGACGCCGTCGAACAGGAGCCGCTGGCTGACCGCCAACCAGCTGCAGGCGCCGCGCTCCACCAGCCAGAGCGGGGCGGCCAGCGGGGTGCTCGGCGGGAACACGGCGTTGCCGCCGGCGCGGCGGCGGCCCACCTCTGCCAGGGCGACGACAGCGGTCGCCGCGGCGAGCAGCGGTCCACGCCGGTGGGTCGCGACCGCCGCCGCCAGCGCCGGCAGGACCGCGAGCGCGGTCACCAGGCGGGCCGGCTGGGCCAGGTCGTCGTACGCCTGGCGGACCCGCTGGCCCCGGAAGTGCGCCGCGTCGGGCGGCAGTCGGCGTACGTACAGCCAGGCCGGTCGGACCTCGACCCCGCCGTACGCGCGCACGGTGCGGATCATCTCCAGGTTCTCGAAGAGGACGTCGGGGTCGTACCCGCCCATGTCGAGGAAGGTGCTGCGGCGTACCGCGAGGGTACCCGGATAGTCGTCGCCGAGCGCCCGGTTGAGCAGTGTCCGGCCGGTGTCCCACCAGGCGTGCCAGGGCAGCGGGTGGAAGTAGTTCTGCGGGCGGACCAGGTCGGCCCGGTCCAACAGGCGGTGCACCGCGCGCAGCCCGGTCCCGTCGTACCGGATGTCGTCGTCGGCGATCACCACGTGCTCGTGGCGTGCCGCGCGGACCCCGGTGAGTACTCCGACGACCTTGCCGTTGAGCCCTCGCGCGGTGGGGTCGGGCGGAAGGTGGCGGACCAGGCCGCGCCACGCGTCGGCGTGCCGGGCGAAGACGTCCGGGGGTGAGCCGTCGACCACGAGCACCTCGACGTGCTCGGCCAACCCGCGCAGGTAGTCGGTCAGCTCGTCGAGACCGGCGTCGGTGTGCCAGTGCAGCGGCAGCACGTACGTCATCGGCAGCGGGCCGGCCGGGACGTCCCGCCGTACCCCGACTCGACCTGGCGGACGGCGCATGGTCGTCAGGCGGTCCGGCGGATGTTGGCGAGGGTCAGGCCGACCGGTGGCAGGGCGGGCATCCGGTGCAGGTCCAGGGCCAGGTTCTGGACGGGGACGTCGTAGCTCATGGTGGTGGTCAGGTTGGTGACCGCCCGCTTCATCAGGTCGATGGTGATCCACTCGCCGGCGCAGCGGTGCCCCGCCCAGTGGTCGCCGCCGCCCTGCGGGATCAGGTCGAACGGGTCTGCTCGGCGGCCGGCGAACCGCTCCGGACGGAACAGCTCGGGTTGTGGCCAGAGGGTCGGGTGGTGGTTGGTGCCGTAGAGGTCGAGCAGCACCCGCCTGCCTCGGGGGAAGTGGTGGCCCTCCCAGTCGAAGGAGCGCCGGACCCGGGCCGCCGCGATCGGGAAGAACGGGTAGTAGCGGCGTACCTCCTGGACGAACTGCCCGGTCGCCTCGTCGTCGTCGCGGACCCGCTGCCGCCAGGCGGGGTGGTCGTGCAGGGCGAGCGCGGCGAAGGCGATGTACTGGTCGACGGCGACCACCGGCCGCAGCAGGTTGAGCAGTTCCACCGCGGCGATCCGGCGGGGGAGCAGCGTGCCCCGCGCGTCCCGGTGCTCGGCGATCACCGCCAGGGCGCTGCCGGCCGGTGCCGGGAGCAGGCCGAGGCGGGTCCGCTCGATGATGGTGGCGATCCAGCGTTCGGCGCGGCGGCGGGCGAGCAGCCCTCGCCAGTGCCGGGGGCCGACCACCGCGGGGGCCTCGATCATGGCGTGCAGGTCGATGGCGCGGCGGTTCACCTGTGACGTCGCCAGCGGCACCCCGGCCCAGGCGCACACCGCCCGGGTCAGCAGGCGGCCCACCTCGTCGTAGAGCGGGACCGGCCCGGCGGCCTCCCAGGCGGGGATCCGGGTCCGCCACTCCTCGTCGAAGAGTTCACCGAGCTGCCGGATCGCGGTCGGCGTCATGATCGACATGAGCATGGCCTTGCGGTCGGAGTGCTCCGGCCCGTCCAGCCCCTGCACGCCACCGCGGCCGGTGAGGGTCCGTTGCACCCGCAGCGGCATCGCGGTGCGCCGCTGGAAGCGCTCGTTGTCGTAGAACAGCGTCGCCGCGGGCCGGCCACGGAGGCAGATGGTCGGCGCGAGCAGGATCCGGGTCTGGAAGACGTCGCTGCCGTACCGGTCGCAGCGTTCGCCGATGAACCGGTAGCCGGCGCGGAGCAGCGCGAGGGTGCTGTCCGGGCTGCGGTCGGCCGGCATGGTCGCCATCGGGCCTCCTCGGGTGCCGGTGGCGGCCATCGCCACGGCCCGGCTGCGTCTACCCTCGTGGCCGCCGCTGAATCCCCCGCGTCGACGGCGCGCCGGCTGGCCCCTCCCAGGGGCGGCGGAACCTGGTTTGCTGCTGGTGGGGCCGCCGTCGGCGGCAGTGCCGGTCGGCCGGCGCGGCCTCCAGTGGGCCGACGGCCACGACCACGGGGAGGGCGAATGCGCGACAACAGGTCGCCGTACTGGCGGCAGCGGCGGGCAGCGGGGGCACTGGGCCCGGGCCGGGACGTACGGGCACTGATCGGGCCGCCCGGGCGGCCGACCCGGCCGCACCGGTTCTTCACCGTGCACCTGGGCTTCACCGCGCCGGGCGCGGCCGACGCCCGCGAGCTGGCCGTGGGGTACGCGGAGGCGCTGAGCCTGCTCCGCCCGGAGGTGGCGCTCGGCGCGGCGGCCCTGTCACCGGCCGACGCGTGGCACCGGGCCGAGCGGCTGTTCTGTGGGGCGGTCGGCCCCGACGGCGAGCGCTGCGTCGATGTGGCCGAGCACCCCGGCTTCCACCACGCCCCGGGCCCCGGGGGCCTCGGCTGGGGCGATGGCGATGCCTGACCCGGCGGTCACGGGTGGCGGGTGTCCCGCGCCACCCGTGACCCCCGGCGGCAGTCAGTCCAGGTCGAATTCGCCGTCCTGCGCGCCGGCGACGAACGCGTCCCACTCGGCCTGTGTGAAGACCAGCACCGGCCCCTCCGGCTCGGAGGAGTTGCGCATGCCGATGAGATCGTCGACGAAGGCGACCTCGACGGCGCTGTCGGAGGTGTCCCCCTCGGCCCGCTGCCAGACCGCCCGAGAGAGGTCGAAGTCGCCCTTGGGGTGTTGCGCCATGGTTCTTTCCTCCAGTGCCGAGGGTCGTGTGGTGACCGCGTGCCGATCCCCATCGGGCAGGATAAGCGGATGCCGAGCCTGACCCGTGTAGAGGCGACCGCGCGTGGCGCGGCGATTACTGTCGAGTCCTATCAGGTGGACCTCGACCTGACCGGCGACGGGGACGTGTTCCGCTCCCGCGTCGCGATCCGGTTCCGGGCGACGCCCGGCACCGCGACCTTCGCCGAGGTCAAGCCCGCCACACTGCTGGCGGTACGCCTCAACGACCGCGACGTCGACCTCGACACGTTGACCGACAACCGGTTGCCGCTGGGTGACCTCGACTCCACGAACACGCTGTTCGTCGAGGCCGACATGGCGTATTCCAACACCGGGGAGGGGATGCACCGCTTCGTCGACCCGGCCGACGGCGAGACCTACCTGTACGCGGTGAGCTTCCTCGACAACGTGCAGCGCATCTTCGCGGCGTTCGACCAGCCCGACCTGAAGGCGCCGTTCACCCTCACGGTCACCGCCCCGCCGGCGTGGACGGTCTCCGGCAACGGTGAGCTGGCCGCCAACCCGGCCCCCGGGCGCTGGGAGTTCGCCCCGACCGTGCCGCTGGCCACGTATCTCTTCTCCCTGGTCGCCGGGCCGTACCACGTGCGGCGGGCCGAGCACGACGGCGTGCCGCTGGCCCTCTACTGCCGACAGTCGCTCGCCGAGCACCTCGACGCCGACGCCGAGGAGATCTTCACCATCACCCGGCAGAGCCTGGACCGGTTCCACGAGCTCTTCACCGAGCGCTACCCGTTCGGCAAGTACGAGCAGGCGTTCGTGCCCGAGTTCAACCTCGGCGCCATGGAGCACCCGGGCATCGTCGCGTTCCGTGACGACTACGTGTTCCGGTCGGCGGTCACCGACACCCAGCGGGAGCTGCGGGCCACCACGATCGCCCACGAGATGGCGCACATGTGGTTCGGCAACCTGGTCACCATGCGCTGGTGGGACGACCTGTGGCTCAACGAGTCCTTCGCGGAGTACCTGGGCATTCGGGTCGCCGCTGAGGCGACCCGCTTCGAGCGGACGTGGACGACGTTCGCCATGCGCCGCAAGGCCTGGGGGTACGCGGCCGACCAGCGTCCCTCCACCCACCCGGTGGCACCGGAGGAGGTGGCCGACGCCGCCGAGGGCCTGCTCAACGTCGACGGCATCTCGTACGCCAAGGGGGCCAGCGTGCTGCGGCAGCTGGTCGCGTGGCTCGGCGACGAGGCGTTCCTCGCCGGTCTGAACGCGCACTTCGCCGCGCACCGCTTCGGCAACGCCACCCTCGCCGACCTGCTGACCAGCCTCTCCGCCGGCGGTCGGGACCTGTCCGGTTGGGCCGAGCTGTGGTTGCGCCGGTCGCAGGTCAACACGCTGCGCGCCGAGGTGGCCCTCGACGCCGACGGCCGCTACACCGAGGTGGCCGTGGTGCAGACCGCGCCCGAGTCGTACCCGGTGCTGCGGCCACACCGGATCGGCGTGGGCCGCTACGCGGCGGACGGCACCGTGCGGCGCGACGAGGTGGATCTCGACCCGACGGTCGACGGCGGCCGTACCGTGCTCGGCGGGCTGACCGGCGAGCCGGCGGCCCGGCTGCTGGTGCTCAACGACGGTGACCTCACCTTCGCCAAGGTGCGCCTGGACCCGGCGTCGGCGGACGCCGTTCCGCTGGTGCTGCCGGCGCTGGGCGACTCCCTCACCCGGGCGGTGCTCTGGGGTGAGGCGCTGGACGCGGTGACCGACGGGGAGCGGCCGGTCACCGGCCTGGTCGACCTGATCGTCGCGGCGCTGCCGGCCGAGACCGAGGTCATCATCGCGGAGGACGTGCTGTCCCTCAGCCGGTCGCTGGTCGACCGTTACCTCGATCCGCTGACCCGGTCGGCGGCGCTCGCCCGGATCGCCGGGGCGTGCCGGCACCTGCTCGACGGGGCGCCGGCGGGGGAGTCGTTGCAGCTCGCCGCCGCCCGGGGCTGGATCGCCGCGACCACCGACGCGGATCTGCTCGTCGGTTGGCTCGCCGGCCGGGATGTGCCCGCCGGGCTGAAGGTCGACGCGGAGCTGCGGTGGGCGGTGCTGCGTCGGCTGGTCGTGCTGGGTGCCGCCGGCGAGGCGGAGATCGCCGCCGAGGCGGCTGCCGACGTCAGCTCCACCGGTGCGGAACGGGCCGCCCGCTGCCGGGCCGCCCTGCCCGACCCGGCCGCGAAGCAGGCCGCCTGGGACATCATCGTGCGTGACACCGAGCTGTCCAACCGGCTGCTGGAGGCGACCGCTGAGGGGTTCTGGCAGCCCGAGCAGGCCGAGCTGACCGCCGCGTACGTCGAGCGGTACTTCACCGACATGCCGGCCGCCGTGGATCGGCGTACCGCGTGGACGGCCGACCGGGTGGCGAAGCTGGCGTTCCCCCACTACGCCGTGGCGCAGCCGACCCGGGAGGCGGCCGCGGCGCTGCTGGCCCGCGACGACCTGACCCCGGGTCTGCGACGGGTCGTCACCGACGCCGACGACGACCTGCGGCGCGCGCTCGTCGCCCGTACGGCGGTGGCCGCCGCGGCAGCCTGAGGTCGGGTCCGCCCGACGGCCGGAGAACGCGGGCGGGCGCGGGGTGGCTCACCGGTCACCCCGCGCCCCGCGTTCAGCGCAGCGCGGGCTCCGCCGTCACCGGTGCGTCGAAGTCGATGACATAGCGTTGCTCGTGGGCGACGGTCTTCTCCGGGTCCATCACCGTGCGCACGAACAGCGGCATCAGCAGCGGCATCAGCGTCCGGGCGACCGGCCCCGGGGCCTTGGTGTGGTTGATCCGTGCCGCGCGGGCGGCGACCTTCTCCACCCGCGCACGACGCAGCCGCACGTACGCGGCGAACGCCGCCTGGACGTCCGGCAGGTCACGCAGGCACCGGGCGAGCTGCACTCCGCTCTCGATGGCCAGCGACGCGCCCTGCCCGGAGCTGTTCGACGGCGCGTGCGCCGCGTCGCCGACCAGCACCATCCGACCCCGGTACCAGTGCGGCACGGGCGGCATGATGTGCAACGAGCCGACCACCTGAAGCTCGTCGGCGCTGCTGGTCGCCATCAGCTCCCGACCCGGATCGTCGTCGCCGTAGCTGGTGCGCAGCGTGTCCATCCACTGTGCCGCCGGCACCGCGCGGGCCTCGACGAGGCTCATCGGCCGTTGCTGCGGCAGGTTGGCCCCCCACCGGGTGCCGCCGCCCGGCTCCGGCCAGTACAGGTAGTAGCCGCGTCGCCCGAACGCGAACGTCATCGTGCCGGGCTCGACGCCCACCTCGTGTCGGGCGACCGCCTCGAAGCCGAGCAGCCCGGTGAACCGGGGGCCGGGCGCGGCCGGGTCGATGAGCCCACGGACCGTGGATCTGATGCCGTCCGCGCCGACGAGCACGTCGGCGGTGGCGGTGCTGCCGTCTTCGAAACGGGCGGTCACGCCGCCGTCGCTCTGCTCGACGTCGACCAGCCGTTTGCCGTACGCGAACGAGACGCCCTCGGCGACGGCCCGGTCGTGCAGCTCCCGGTGCAGCTCGGCCCGGTGCACCACGCGCAGTGGCGGCACCCCGGCCAGCGTGGGCAGGTCGAGGCGTCGCCGCCCGACGGCCATGGCGCTGCGCACGATGGGGGTGGCGGTAGCCGTCACCGCCTCGTCCGCGCCGACGCTGCGCAGCGCGGCGACGCCGTTGGGCGCCAGCGCGAGGGTGCCGCCGATGCCGCCGGCCCCGCTGGCGGTGGCCGGGTACGCCTCGTGGACCGTGGCGGCGATGCCGGCGCGACGCAGCGCCAGCGCCGTCACCGGCCCGGCGATGCCGCCGCCGATGACGATCGCGGTTCGTACCGTGGTCATGCTCTCTCCCTGGGTGTCGTGGTCCGCGCGAGCGCACGGACCTGGGAGGGAGCCCGGTTATCCTCGTGGTTGCCGCTTCGGGCCGGGCGCCTTCCCAGGTGTCGGTTCGGGGTAAGGGCTCCGGCGGGGTGTTGGCGCACCCCGCCGGAGCCGTCCGTCAGTCGGTGGTGTCGGCGCTGTCGGGGCCGGTCCTCTCCGCCAGCTCGGTCAGTTCGGCCGGCATCTCGCCGGTCTCGTGGAAGGCCCGCCACGTGTCCAGCCCGGGATAGCCGCCCGAGGTCAGCTCGGCGAGCAGGGCCCGCAGCCAGGTCGTCTCCGCAGCCCGCAAGGCCAGGTCGTACTCCGATTCCACGAGGAACAGTCGGGGGACCTCCCGCAGGTGGGTGTCGAGCGTCTCGCGGTCCCGGCGGAGCGCGTCGTCCAGCCGGTCGAGCCGCTGCCGGAGCAGGTCGACGGCCTCGTCGGGGTGCAGCGCGGCGAGCACGGACAGCCCGGCGCGGAAGCGGGGATGCTCCGGCATCGGGGTGGAGACCAACTCGCGCGCCCAGTCGACCAGCTCCGCCCGCCCCACGTCGGTGATCCGGTAGACGGTGCGTTCCGGGCGTCGCCCCTCGCGCAGGCTCTCGACCGCCTCGACCATGCCGTGTTTGTCCATGTTGCGGATGACCGTGTAGAAGGAGCCCCACTTGATCTCCATGTCCTGGTCCTTGCCCCAGGCGGGCAGTGTGGTGGCGATCTCGTACGGGTGCATCGGCCGCTGGACCAGGGCGGACAGCACGGCCAGCGCCAGCAGATTGCCGACCTTGCGCCGCTTCGGCACGACACCCTCCCCGCCTCGTCGACGATTACTTGTCGACGAGTATATGCCGGCGCGCCCCCGCGCCGCGACCCCCGCGCCGCGCCGCCCGGAGGTGATCGACTCGCTGTCGATGAAGGCGGGGTGTCCGGGCCGCTGCGGTGCACCGGTTTCCGGGAAACCGAGTCGATCACGGCGGGAAGGTCGGATCGACCGGCGCGAGGCGGGCCGGCGCGCGCCCCTCGCCGGGCCGGCGCGCGCCCCTCGCCGGGCCGGCGCGCGCCCCTCGCCGGGCCGGAACAGTGGCCCCGGACGCCCGGCCTACGATCACTGGGTGGAGGAAGATATCCGGCGGATCGGGATCATGGGTGGCACCTTCGACCCGATCCACCACGGGCACCTCGTCGCGGCCAGCGAGGTGGCCGACCGGTTCGGTCTGGACGAGGTGGTCTTCGTCCCCACCGGGCAGCCGTGGCAGAAGGCCGACGAACCGGTCAGCCCCGCCGAGGACCGCTACCTGATGACGGTCATCGCGACCGCCTCCAACCCCCGCTTCCAGGTCAGCAGGGTCGACATCGACCGCAGCGGCCCCACCTACACCGTCGACACCCTGCGCGACCTCCAGGCCGAGTACGGCCCCAAGGTGCAGCTGTTCTTCATCACCGGCGCGGACGCGCTGCAACGCATCCTGTCCTGGAAGGATCTGGACGAGATCTTCGAGCTGGCGCACTTCATCGGGGTGACCCGGCCCGGCTTCCCGCTGACCGACAAGCACCTGCCGGCGGACACGGTCAGCCTGATCCAGGTGCCGGCGATGTCCATCTCGTCGACCGATTGCCGCGCCCGGGTCGCCCGGGGCGAGCCGGTCTGGTATCTGGTGCCCGACGGTGTGGTGCAGTACATCGCCAAGCGGCGTCTCTATCAGCCCTGATCGTGCCCGATATGGGCCGTTACGGGTGCCTAACCGACCAGAACTGACAGGTCGAGGCGTCGGCGGGTATGAGACGCTTGGAGGATCGCACGGTTGATCGAAGGAGAACGGTGACAGTTTCCGAACGCGCTCACGAGTTGGCGATCGCCGCCGCCCAGGCCGCCGCCGACAAGAAGGCGCAGGACATCGCGATCATCGACGTCGGCGACCAGCTCGCCATCACCGACGCGTTCCTGCTCGCCGCCGCCCCCAACGAGCGTCAGGTGCTGGCCATCGTCGACGCCATCGAGGAGCGCCTGCTGGAGCTTCCGGAGAAGGCGAAGCCGATCCGGCGCGAGGGCGAGCGGGGTGGCCGCTGGGTGCTGCTCGACTACGTCGACATCGTGGTGCACGTCCAGCACACCGAGGAGCGCGAGTTCTACGGGCTCGACCGGCTCTGGAAGGACTGCCCCACCATCCCGTTCGTCGACCGCGACCTGGTCGAGGCCGACGCCGGCGGGACCGCCGCAGCCGAATGACCCGGCTGATCGTCTGGCGGCACGGCAACACCGACTGGAACGCCGCCAACCGTGTCCAGGGGCAGACCGACGTACCCCTCAACGAGCTGGGCCGCGACCAGGCCCGCGCCGCCGCGCCGCTGCTCGCGGCGCTGCGGCCCGACGCCATCGTGGCCAGCGACCTGAGTCGCGCCGCGGAGACCGCCGCCGCGCTCGCCGCGCTGACCGGGCTACCGGTCCGCTCCGACGCCCGGCTGCGCGAGCGGCACTTCGGTCGGTGGCAGGGCCTGCACCTCACCGAGGTCGCCGAGATGTTCCCGGAGGAGTACGCCCGTTGGCGGGCCGGCGACCCCGATCCGGGCGCGGATCTGGAGCCGCTGCACGACCTCGGTGACCGGGTCGCCGCCGCCCTGCGGGACGCGGCCGACGCGGCACCCGGCGGCACCGTGGTGATCGCCACCCACGGCGGCGGTTCCCGGCAGGGCGTCGGGCACCTGCTCGGTTGGGACTCCGGTGTGCTGCGCAGCATCGGCTCCCTGGCCAACTGCCACTGGACCGAGCTGCGGCACGACGACGTCCGGGGCTGGCAGCTGCGTGCCCACAACGTCGGCCTGGTCACCGTCCCGGCCGTCGCCGACGCGGTCTGAAATCTCGCCTCGGCGTTCGACGCCTCGATCGGCTAGCGTGCCGGGCATGCCCGTCGCGGTCGTCATCGACTCCACCGCCTACCTCTCGCCCGAGTTGGTGCAGGCGCACCGGCTGACCGTCGTCCCGTTGACCGTCGTGCTCAACGGCGCGGAAGGGCTGGAGGGGGTGGAGATCCACCCGGCCGACGCCACCCTGGCGCTGAGCGGCCGGCGGGTCACCGCGTCGACGTCCCGGCCGGCGCCCGAGCAGTTCGCCCGGACGTACCGCCGACTCCTCGACGACGGCGCCGACGGCGTCGTCTCGGTGCACATCTCCGCCGGCCTGTCCGGCACCGTCGAGGCGGCCCGCCTCGCCGCCGCCGACTTCGACGGCCGCGTCGAGGTCGTCGACAGCCGCTCCACCGGCATGGGCCTCGGCTTCCCGGCCATCACCGCCGCGACGGCCGCCGAGGCCGGCGCCGACCTGATCGGGGTACGCGACGCCGCGCTCGCCGCCGTGGACCGGACCACCGTCTGGTTCTACGTCGACACGTTGGAGTTCCTCCGCCGGGGTGGCCGGATCAACGCGGCCGAGGCGCTGCTCGGCACCGCCCTGTCCGTCAAGCCGATCATGCACATGCCGGACGGGGCGATCGTGCTGCGCGAAAAGGTCCGCACCGCCAGCCGGGGCGTGGCCCGGCTCGTCGACCTGGCCGTCGAGGCGGCCGGGGACGACGACGTGGACCTCGGCGTGCACCACCTGGCCGCGCCGCAACGAGCCGAGGCGCTGCTCGCCGCGTTGACCGAGCGGTTCGGTGCCCGGCTGCACGACACGTACGTCTCCGAGGCGGGCGCGGTGGTCGCCGCCCACGCCGGCCCGGGGTTGGCCTGCGTGGTCGTGCACCGCCGGCCAGGAGACTGAGCCGATGCCCACCTCGTGCGTGGTCACCGGAGGCGGCCGTGGCGTCGGCCGGGCCGTCGTGCAACGGCTGGTCGCGACGGGTGCCACCGTCGTCGTCGTGGAGCGCGACGCCGCCGCCGTCGACTGGCTGACCGCAGACCCGGCCGCCGACCGACTTGTCGCCGTGATCGGCGATGCCGGCGACGAGCGGGTCGCCGAGCGCGCCGCCGAATTGGCCGAACGCGCCGCCCCGCTGACCGGCTGGGTCAACAACGCGGCGGTGTTCCGCGACGCCGCGCTGCACGCCGCGTCGGCCGACACGATCCTCGACCTGATCGGGCTGAACCTGCGCCCCGCCACGGTGGGCGCCGCCGTCGCCGTCCGCCGGTTCCTCGCCGCCGGCACCGGCGGAGCGATCGTCAACGTCTCCTCGCACCAGGCCCGCCGGCCCGTGTCCGGCGCCCTGCCGTACGCCACGGCGAAGGCGGCCGTGGAGGGGCTGACCCGTGCGCTGGCCGTCGAGTACGGCCGGCACGGCATCCGCGCCAACGCCGTCGCGCTCGGCTCGATCGCCACCGAACGGCACGCCGAGTTCCTGGCCGCGCAGGAACCCTCCCAGGCCGAGTGGATCGACGCCGAGCTGAACCGGCTGCACCCGGTGGGCCGGATCGGGCGGGCCGACGAGGTGGCGGAGGCCGTCGCGTACCTGCTGTCACCGGCGGCGAGCTTCGTCAACGGCGTCATCCTGCCGGTGGACGGGGGACGGGCCGTCCTCGGCCTCGACCCGGAGGCCCGCTGACCGTCCGAGGCGTTGGAATCGGCGGACCAGGCGGGCCTGACCACCCTCGGCAGGTCTAGCTGTCGGCGACGAAGACGCCTTGCCCCTGCTGACCGTAAACCAGGTTCCGGTCGTGCAGCTCCTTGACGGCTCGGTAGGCCGTGGAGCGTGCGACGTTGTAAAGCTCGCCGATCTCGGACACCGACGGCAGTTGTTGGCCAGGCGAGTATTCGCCCGAGCGGATCTTCTGCTCGATGTCGTCCGCCACCCGGCGGTAGTGCGGTGGTCTCGTCGGCATGGTCGGCTCTCCTGGACTTCAGCGGAGATCATGTTTCCAGCCCGGCCGCGATCGAGACAAGGCGGCAACGCAGCAAAGTGGAGATAGTGAGAACTTGACTACAGTGAGACACTGGATACAGTGAGACAGTGATCGGATGCTCCTGGACTTCAGCACTCCTGAGCCATCCGGTCTGCCCGCCCCGAGAGCCGCAAGGAGGTGTCCCTCAGGGCGGGCTACGTCGATTCGCGCGGAAGGTGCCGACCATGCCAATCGATGAACCGGTCTCCACAGCGACCGAACTGTTCATGGCCCAGCGGGTACTGGATGCCCACTGGAAACGGGCAACCGACCGGCCGTGGCGAGCAGGCGGCTGCCTGGAGTGCCGAGAACACAACGACTGCCGGCAACTCGACTGGGCGTTGGCGCTGATGGCCGACGTCGCCTCGGTCATGTTGCAGAAGCCGTGACTGATCCAGCCCGCGCCGCCGGCGAACACGGTGGTCGTGGCTTCTACTTCTTCGATCCGGCGGGGCACGCCATCGAGATCATCACGCGGCCGTACCTGTAGCAGCTCTGATCGACGCACCGCCTCCCTAGCAGATCGGAGCATGATCAGGGCGTTGTCCACAGTGGCGTCGGTTGTCCACAGGGTGAGGTCACCGCGCCCCGCCGGGCCGTCCGCCGCCATAGCGTCGGGCCGTGTCGCACGACGAGGAGACAGAGGTACGCCAGCGCCTGCACCGGCTCACGGAGCCGCCGGGCGCTCTGCCGTCGTCCCGGCCGGGAGCGCCGCCCGCTGGCGTACCCCTTGTTGGTGTGTCGTCCGCGCAGCCGGAGGCGGGCGTGGCGTCGGACGGTCCCGTGGCCCAGCCCACGCCGCGGCTGTCCGGGCCGGGAGCGTTCGACCCGGGGCGGCGTGGGGTGCGCGCGTTGGCCGTCGTCGCCGTGGTGGTGGTGTTGGGCGCGGCCGGCTGGGCCTGGCGGTCCCGGCCGCACGCGGAGCCGGTCGCCCCGCTGGCCGCTGAGGCGGTGCCCGCGACCTCGGCGGGTGCCCCCGAAGCGTCCAACGCGGGTGAGCTGGTGGTGGCGGTCGCGGGCAAGGTCCGCAAGCCCGGGTTGGTACGGCTGCCGGCCGGGTCGCGGCTGGCCGACGCGGTGCAGGCGGCCGGCGGTGCGCTGCCCGGCGTCGACGTGGCGCTGCTCAACCCGGCCCGCAAGGTCACCGACGGCGAGCTGATCGTCGTCGGGGTGACGCCCCCACCGGTGCCGGGCGGTGCGGCGGCCCCGGCCGCGGGTGGGGCGGCGCCCGCGGCCGGGCCGCTGAACCTCAACACCGCCACCCTCGCCCAACTCGACGCGCTGCCCGGGGTCGGGCCGGTGCTCGCCCAGCGCATCCTCACCCACCGCGAGCAGCACGGCGGGTTCAAGGCCGTCGGCGACCTGCGCCAGGTCGACGGGATCGGGGATGCCCGCTACGAGCAGCTCAAGGATCTGGTGACGGTGTGAGCAGGTCCGGCTCGTCACCGCCCGTCGCCGAGGCGCAGCCCGCACCACCGGATCTGCGGCTGGCCGGGCTGGCCATGGCCGTGTGGCTCACCACGCTCGCCGGCCTGCATGTCGGCAGCCGCCCGCTCCTGCTGGCGGCCGGGACGGCGGCCGTCCTGACCTCGTGCGGCGCCCTGCACCTGGTTGGCCGCCTCGGTCAACCCCGCGCCGCCACCCGCCGGTACGGCTGGATCGCCGTCGCGGTCGGCCTCGGGCTGGTCTGCGGCGCGGCGGCCACCACCGCCCGGCTCGCCGTCCGGGACGCGCCGCCGATTCGTGCCCTGGCCGAGCAGCGCGCCCCGGTCACGGCCGATCTGATCGTCCGGGACGATCCGCGTCCGATCCGTTCCGCCGGACGTCCCGGCATGCTGCTGGTGTCGACCGAGCTGACTCGGCTCACCGGCCCGGACGGCCGGCGGGTCCGCGCGCCGGTGCGGCTTCTGGTCCTGGCCACCGACCCGGCCTGGCGAGGGTTGCTCCCCGGGCAGCGCCTCACCGCCGACGGCCGCCTCGGCCTTCCGCGCGGCGGTGACCTGACCGGTGCGGTGCTCAGCACCAACGGCCCGCCCGTGCGACAGGGTGCGTCGTCGTGGGCGCAGCGCGCCGCCGGGACGCTGCGTGCCGGCCTGCAACGGGCCTGCGCGCCGCTCCCCGACGATCCGGGCGGGCTGCTGCCCGGGCTGGTTGTGGGAGACACCAGCCGGTTGCCGCCCGCCGTCGAGGAGGACTTCCAAGCCACCGGCATGACGCACCTGAACGCCGTCTCCGGCTCGAACGTGGCCATCGTGGTGGGTGCCGTCCTGCTGTTGGCCCGGTGGGCGCGGGCCGGCCCGTGGCTCGCCGCCGGGCTCTGCGGGGTCGCGCTGGTCGGTTTCGTCATCCTGGTCCGCCCGTCACCGAGCGTCGTACGGGCCGCCACGATGGGGGCGATCGGGCTCGCCGCGCTCGCCGCCGGCCGTCCCCGGGCGGCTCTGCCGGCGCTGGCCGCCGCGATCACCGTGCTGGTACTGGTCGACCCGGAGTTGGCCGGCGATCCCGGGTTCGCGCTGTCCGTACTGGCGACGGGTGGTCTGCTGCTGCTCGCACCGCGCTGGCGGGACGGGCTGCGGCGGCGGGGCGTTCCGCCCGGGGTGGCCGAGGCGTTGGCCGTTCCCGCGGCCGCGCAACTGGCCTGCGGGCCGGTCGTCGCCGGGATCTCCGGCACCGTCAGCCTGGTGGCCGTGCCGGCCAACCTGCTGGCGGTGCCGGCCATCGCGCCGGCCACCATCCTGGGCGTGGTGGCGGCCACCGTGTCGCCGATCTGGCCGGCCGGCGCCGAGTTCGCGGCGTGGCTGGCCAGTTGGCCAGCGTGGTGGCTGGTCGTCATCGCCCGCCACGGCGCCCGGCTGCCGGGCGGCACCCTGCCGTGGCCGGGCGGGGTGCCGGGTGCTCTCCTGCTGGCCGGGCTGACCGTCGCGCTGCTGGTCGCGGTGCGACGGCCACTCGTACGGCGACTGGTCGCGGTGGTCGGTGTCGCCGCCGTGCTGGGCGCCCTTCCGGTCCGGCTGGTGGCTGCCGGCTGGCCGCCGCCGGGATGGGTCGTGGTGGCCTGCGCGGTGGGCCAGGGCGACGCCCTGGTGCTGCCGGTCGAACCCGGTCGGGCCGTGGTGGTGGACGCCGGGCCGGAGCCGGGCGCGGTGGACGGCTGCCTGCGTCGACTCGGCGTACGGGAGGTGCCGCTGCTGGTGATCAGCCACTTCCACGCCGACCACGTGGGGGGAGTGGCCGGGGTGTTCCGGGGGCGACGGGTGGGTGCCGTGCTGATGCCGCCGTCGGCGGAGCCGGTGGAGGGGCGGGATCTGGTGCGCGCGGCGGCGACCGGTGGGCGGGCCACGCTACTGACCACCGTGGCCGGTGCTCGTCATCCGGTCGGTGGCGTCGACCTGCTGGTGCTCGGCCCGCCGTACCCACTGGCGGGCACCAGGTCCGACCCCAACAACAACTCGCTGGTGCTGCGTGCCACGGTCGCCGGAGTGCGGATCCTGCTGCCCGGCGACGCGGAGACCGAGGAGCAGCACGCGATGGTGGCGCGGGCGGCGCCCGGTCAGTTGCGGGCGGACGTGTTGAAGGTCGCCCACCACGGTTCGGCGTACCAGGATCTCCGGTTCCTCGACGAGGTGCGGCCCTCCGTCGCGCTGGTGCCGGTCGGCGCCGGTAACACCTACGGGCACCCGAACCTGGGGCTGCTCACCCGGCTCAGCAGGGGCGGTGCCCGGGTGTTGCGGACCGACACCGACGGCGACGTGGCGGCGATCCGCTCGGGCGACGGCCTGGCCGTGGCCCGTCGAGGGGTGCTACCTGGGCACCGACCATGAGCCGGCCGGGGAAGGGCGGTGGAAATTGCACACCACCGAAGCAAATGGCGGGTGTATTGCCAATTAGATGGTTAATTGAGGTGAATGTCTGGATTTGCACTGTGTGCGGGCTACGCCGACTGAGCGCCGAATGACCAGGCACGATCGCACCCCGGGCCGTGCGAATATGGGCGGCGTGACCCCCGCCAGCCTCGCCCCCATTCTGCTCGTCCTCGGCGACGAGGAACTGCTCGCCACGCGCGCGGTCACCGAAGCTGTCGCGAAGGTTCGCGGCGTCGACCCCGAGGTGGACGTCCGTGAATACCAGGCCAGCGCGCTCACCGTCGGCGAGATCGCCGAGATGCTCAGCCCGTCACTGTTCGGCGGTCGGCGGCTGCTGATCCTGCGCTCCGGCCAGGACGCCCGCAAGGACCTGGTCACCGCCCTGCTGGCGTACGCGAAGAACCCCGACCCGGACGTGCAACTGCTGGTCCTGCACCTGGGCGGCGCCAAGGGCAAGGCGTTCGCCGACGGGCTGCGGGCGGCCGGCGCGACGGTCGTCCCGGCGGCCAAGCTCAAGGGGCACCGCGACCGGGTGGCCTTCGTCCGGGACGAGATCCGCCGGGCCGGTGGCAAGTGCACCGACGACGCCGCCGAGGCCCTCATCGCGGCCGTCGGCAACGATCTGCGCGAGTTGGCCGCCGCCTGCTCCCAACTGGTCGCCGACACCGACGGGCGGATCGGCGCCGACACGGTCTCCCGCTACTACCGGGGCCGGGTCGAGGTGACCGGCTTCACGGTGGCGGACGCCACCATGGTCGGCGACGTGCCGGCCGCGTTGGAGGCGCTGCGCTGGGCCCTGCACGTCGGCGTCGATCCGGTGCCCATCGCCGACGCCCTGGCCGACGGGGTGCGCACGGTGGCCCGGGTGGCGTCGGCCGGGCGGGGCAACCCGTACCAGCTGGCCAGCAGCCTCGGGATGCCCGCCTGGAAGATCGAGCGGGCGCAGCGGCAGGGCCGAGGCTGGACGCCGGAGGGCCTGGTCCGGGCCATGCAGGTCGCCGCCGAGTGCAACGCGGCGGTGAAGGGCGGCTCCGACGACCGGGCGTACGCCCTGGAGCGCGCCGTCTTCTCGGTCGCGGCGGCCCGGCAGGGCAGCACCCGGTGACGGGGCCGAACCGCACGGCGTGGGCCACCATCCCCGCCGAGGAGGAGCGTTACCGGCCGCTGTACGCCCGACTCCTCGGCCTGCGGTTCGTCAACCCCGGGGGAGTGCTGTGCTTCCTCTTCTTCGAGGGTGCCATCGCCCTGGCGGTGCTGCTCGCCCTCGCCGAGCTGGTCACCTGGTGGTCGGTGCTGGTGCTGCCCGCGGTGGTGGCGGCGATGGTCAAGCTCAACGACATGGTGGCCGCGGTCGTGGTCCGGTCCGCCGCGCTCGTGCCCGAGCAGGAACGGGACCGCTTCCGCCGGCAGATGGAACCGGTCGTCGGCCGCGCCCGAGTCGAGTGGATGCCGCACAGCGTGACGGGCGTGGTGATCAGCGCCGACCCCGTGCCGCCGCCCCGCCACCCCGACCCGTCGGACTGACTCCGACCGGCCCACCGGCACTCGCGCCGGCTGCGGGCACTCCCGCCCCGGCGGCGACCACGCCTACCGGCACTCCCGCCCCGGCGGCGGACACCCCTACAGACACACGGAAGCCCCGGACCGGGGTCCGGGGCTTTCCGAATCAGTCTGACGGTAGATCGTCAGGCGGACAGCGCCACCACGCGCTTCGCGATCGCGGACTTGCGGTTCGCGGCCTGGTTGGAGTGGATCACGCCCTTGCTGACGGCCTTGTCCAGCTTGCGCGAGGCGTCCTGCATGAGCGCGGTGGCCTTCTCGACGTCACCGGCCTCGGCAGCCTCGTTGAACTTCCGGACGGCGGTCTTCAGCGACGACTTGACCGACTTGTTGCGCAGCCGGGCCTTCTCGTTCTGCCGGTTGCGCTTGATCTGGGACTTGATGTTCGCCACGCGACAGCCTCGTCTTGATAGCTCGGGTTGGTCAGCTTGTGCGCTGGATGACGAACATGCGTCATCGCTGCGCGAAGAGCCAGGTTACCAGGTCGCCCCGGACGAGCCAAAACGGCTCGGCCCGAACCGCGTCCGCCCGGGCCGCTGTCACCGCCAGCCCTGGCGGTGGGCGAGCCAGTCGAGCGCCTGCTCGCCGCTCCACCGCTGGTGCGCCGACCGGTGCGGCGAGGCCGTCACCGGTGCCGCCTCGGCCCCGGTCAGGTAGTAGCCGGCCAGCGCGGCCAGCGTGGCGTCGAGCGCGTCCGGGGGTGCGTCCGCGCACGCCGGGTGCGCGGCGAAGAGCCGGTCCGCGTCCAGCCCGCCGGCGTACGCGGTGAGCAGCAAGCCGGCCAGATCCCACCAGGGCGGCCCGTGGCAGAACCAGGTCCAGTCACAGAACCAGGCCCGGCCGTCCGCGCCGATCAGCACGTTGTCCACCCGCAGGTCGCCGTGGATCAGCCCGGTCGCCGCGGCGGCGTACCCGGGCAGGCGGGACTCCAGCGCCACCAGCTCGGCCAGCCGGCCCCGCGCCGGTGCGGGCATCGGGGGTGACGGCTCGCGTCCGGCGGCGACCTCCTCCCACCAGAGAATGTCCGAGCGGGCCAGGTCGGCCAGGTGCGGCAGGCCGAGCGCGGTCAGCGGGGCCGGCGGGTCGGCCAGCGCGGCGGCGACCTGCGCGTACCCGGCGAGCGTGGCGTCCAGCTCGGCCACCGTCCAGGGCAGGCGTGGGGTGTGGCCGTCGACGGCGTCGGTGCAGAGCACGAACCAGCCGGCCTCGGACAGGCTCCACCGGAGGCGGGGCGCCGGCAGGCCGGCCGGCAGCCGGTCCAGGATCGCGGCCTCCCGGGCGTACCCCTCGACCAGGTGCGGTTGCTCGGCGGCGGGTGCCGCCTTGACGAAGGCCCGACCACCGTCGGCCGTGCTGAGCACGGCGGCGAAGCCCCGGGTGAAGCCGGCGCCGGCGACCCGGACGGCGACCACCGGCGCGCCGAGCCGGTCGGCGACCGCGGCCCGCAGCGCCGCCGGCAGCGCGGGCCACGACGGGCGCAGCGCGCTCGCGTGGTACGGCACCGGAGGCAGCGGCGTGGGGGACACCCCACCATGCTGCCCCGGGGTGCGTGCGCGACGCGCGGCGACACTGCCAGACTGCCAAGCCATGAGGACCGAGGACTTCTGGCAGCTGATCGACCAGGCGCGGGCCGGCGGTGGGGGAGAGCCCGGCCCGGTGGCCGCGCGGGCCGTCGCGCTGCTCACCGAGCGCGACCCGGAGGACATCGTCGGGTACGCCCGGCACCAGACGCGGGTGCTGGCCGCCTCGCACAAGGCGGACCTGTGGGGCGCCGCCTACCTGATCAACGGCGGTGCCTCGGCGGACGGGTTCGAGCACTTCCGGGGCTGGCTGATGACGCAGGGGCGGGCGGTCTTCGCCGGCGCGGTCGCCGATCCGGACTCGCTGGCCGAACTGCCCCAGGTGCGGGCGGCCGCACTCAGCGGGGAGGAGTTCTCCGCCGAGCAGATGCTGTCGGTGCCGTGGGACGCGTACCGCAAGGCCACCGCGACGGAACTGCCGGCGGACCGCGAGCCGGTGCGCACACCGGACCTCAACGACTTCTGGGACTTCGACGACGAGGAGGAGGCGCGCCGGCGGCTGCCCCGGCTGGCCGCGCTCTTCGTGGAGCCGCCGCCGGAGTGAGGTCCCCGGGGCCGATCCGTCGCCCGCGCAGTGGGCGCACCCCGGCGGCGTGGGAACATGGAGGGGGTCGGCGGCGCGCCGGCCTGTTCACGTCAGCCGACCAGAACGGACCGCTGTGCCACCGAAGCTCGATCCCGGCGCGAACGCCCCTGGTGCCACCGACCCCGGTCGCATCCGGAACTTCGGCATCATCGCCCACATCGACCACGGGAAGTCGACCCTGGCCGACCGGATGCTGCAGCTCACCGGCGTGGTCGACCCGCGGCAGATGCGCGCCCAGTACCTGGACCGGATGGACATCGAGCGCGAGCGCGGCATCACCATCAAGAGCCAGGCCGTTCGCATGCCGTGGACCATCCGCGAGGGCGAGCGGGCCGGTGAGCACGCGGTGCTCAACATGATCGACACCCCGGGGCACGTCGACTTCACCTACGAGGTGTCCCGGTCGCTGGCCGCCTGCGAGGGGGCCGTGCTGCTGGTCGACGCCGCGCAGGGCATCGAGGCGCAGACCCTGGCGAACCTCTACCTGGCCCTCGAGAACGACCTGCGCATCATCCCGGTGCTCAACAAGATCGACCTGCCGGCCGCCCAGCCGGAGAAGTACGCCGAGGAGCTGGCCCACCTCATCGGCGGTGACCCCGCCGACTGCATCCGGGTCTCCGGCAAGACCGGCGAGGGCGTGCCACACCTGCTCGACGAGATCGTCCGGCAGTTCATCCCGCCGGTCGGCGACGCCGAGGCGCCCGCCCGGGCGATGATCTTCGATTCGGTGTACGACGTGTACCGCGGCGTCGTCACGTACGTCCGCGTCATCGACGGCCGGATCAGCGCCCGCGACCGGATCAAGATGATGTCCACCGGCGCGGTGCACGAGCTGCTGGAGATCGGCGTCATCTCGCCGGAGATGGTGAAGGCCGAGGCGCTCGGCGTCGGCGAGGTCGGCTACCTGATCACCGGCGTGAAGGACGTCCGGCAGTCCCGGGTCGGTGACACGGTCACCATCAACAGCCGGCCGGCCGCCGAGCCGCTGGGTGGCTACAAGGACCCGAAGCCGATGGTCTACTCCGGCCTCTACCCGATCGACGGGTCCGACTACCCGAACCTGCGCGAGGCACTGGACAAGCTCAAGCTCAACGACGCGGCCCTGGACTACGAGCCGGAGACCTCCGGCGCGCTCGGCTTCGGCTTCCGCTGCGGCTTCCTCGGCCTGCTCCACCTGGAGATCATCCGGGAGCGCCTGGAGCGCGAGTACAACCTCGACCTGATCTCCACCGCGCCCAACGTGGTGTACCGGGCGATCACCGACGACGGCGCCGAGATCGTCGTGACCAACCCCAGCGAGTACCCCACCGGCAAGATCGCCGAGGTGTACGAGCCGGTCGTACGGGCCACCGTCCTGACGCCCAACGACTACGTGGGTGCCGTGATGGAGCTGTGCCAGGGCCGGCGCGGCACCCTGCTCGGCATGGACTACCTGTCCGCCGACCGGGTGGAACTGCGCTACACGCTGCCCCTCGCGGAGATCATCTACGACTTCTTCGACCAGTTGAAGAGCCGTACCAAGGGGTACGCGTCGCTGGACTACGAGCCCTCCGGCGAGCAGGCGTCCGACCTGGTGAAGGTGGACATCCTGCTGCACGGCGAGCCGGTCGACGCGTTCAGCGCCATCGTGCACAAGGACAAGGCGTACAACTACGGCGTCACCATCGCCGCCAAGCTGCGTACCCTCATCCCGCGCCAGCAGTTCGAGGTGCCGATCCAGGCGGCCATCGGCAGCCGGGTCATCGCCCGGGAGACCATCCGCGCGATCCGCAAGGACGTGCTCGCGAAGTGCTACGGCGGTGACATCAGCCGTAAGCGCAAGCTGCTGGAGAAGCAGAAGGAAGGCAAGAAGCGGATGAAGATGGTCGGCCGGGTCGAGGTGCCGCAGGAGGCGTTCATCGCCGCCCTGTCGTCCGACTCCGGTGACGGCAAGGCCGCCGGAAAGAAGTGACCCCGGCACCGGTGCGTCGGCTCTGAACCGGCGGCCCGTGGAGGAATTTTTCCGGCACCTGTCGGGGATCCAAGGCCCGACGAGATGGCCTCCTACCTGTGGGGACGCGCCCGGGCGCCAACCGACGCACCCTCCGAGCATCGACGTCTGACGCTGTCGCCTGACGTGAGTCGGTTTGGATTTTTGGCCGGCCGGGCACTTAGCCGCCACGACAGGAAGCACACACACCGTGTGTCAGACATTCGTTGAAGGAGGGCGACCGTGGAGCTCACCGTGTGGGGCATCATCACTGCGCTCGTTGTTGGTCTCATCGTCGGCGCGCTCGGCCGCCTGGTCGTCCCGGGTCGGCAGAACATGCCCATGTGGCTGCACATGCTGATCGGTGTGGGCGCCGCCCTGCTGGGCACCGTCCTGGCCCGGGCCATCGGCATCGCCACCGAGACCAACGGCATCGACTGGGGCGAGCTGCTGGTGCAGGTCGTCGTCGCGGCCATCGCGGTCGCGCTGGTGGCCGGTGTGGGTCGCCGTCGCAGCGTCACCCACTGACACCCGCAACACCCCGTACCACCGCGACACTTCGATGGGCGCCCGACCGACAGGTCGGGCGCCCATCGGCGTTCCTGCCCGTGCGCCCCGCCTGCCGGGCCGCCCGGGATAGGCCGCCCAGGATCGGCCGTACGGGAGGGCGGTGGCCGACGAGAGCCTCGGCCCCGCGGGCGCGCTCATGATCGTGCTGGACCCATGAAGTAGTGGCCTCGGTGGGCAGACGAGGCCACTACTTCCATGTTCGAGCGCGATCTTGGGCGGGCCACCGCGATCGTGGGCGGGCGGGGAGCGCGGAACCTGCCCAGGTAGGCCAAGTCGTGATCGTCTGGTGGACAAAGTCGGTTTGGATTTTCCGCCGGTCGGGCACTTAGCGGTCACGACAGGAAGCACACACATCGTGTGTCAGACATTCTTAGAAGGAGGGCGACCGTGGAGCTCACCGTGTGGGGCATCATCACTGCGATCGTTGTTGGTCTCATCGTCGGCGCGCTCGGCCGCCTGGTCGTTCCGGGCCGGCAGAACATGCCGATCTGGCTGCACCTGCTGATCGGTGTGGGCGCCGCCCTGCTGGGCACGGTGCTGGCGCGGGCGATGGGTATCGCGACCGAGACCGCCGGCATCGACTGGACGGAGCTGCTGGTGCAGGTCGTCCTGGCGGCCATCGCGGTCGCGCTGGTGGCCGGTGTGGGTCGTCGCCGCAGCGTCACCCGATAACAACCCGGTATCACCTGGTTGCATCGCACTGCATGGAAAGAGCGTCCGGCCATCGGCCGGGCGCTTTTTCGTGCTGGAGTGCCCGACTTCGGCCCGATGTCGCGGCGTCACCGCTCGGGCTGCTGCGGTACGGTCGCGACACCTCCCACTGTCGTAAAGGAATTCTTCGTACTAAGGTGCGGCGGAGAAGGTTAGTTCCAGGCGGCGCGAGGGGAGAAGTGGCGTGAACAGGTGGAAGCGGCTGGCCCCGGTCACCGCCATGGTGGCCTCGGCCGCGATGGTGCTGACCGGTTGCGGGGGCTCCGGTGACGAGGCTGCCGACGACAGCAAGCTCACGGTCTGGATGATGGGCGAGGGCGGCGAGGCGCAGAACGCCTTCCTCGACGGGGTCGAAACCGAGTTCCGCCAGAAGCACCCCGACACCGACGTGGTGGTGCAGTACATTCCCTGGCTCGAGGCGCCCAAGAAGTTCCAGGCCGCGCTCGCCGGGGGCGAGGGGCCGGACATCACCGAGCTGGGCAACACCGAGACCCAGGGCTGGGCGGCCCAGGAGGCGCTCGCCGACGTGAGCGGGCGGATGGGCGGCTGGGCCGACAGCAAGGATCTGCTGCCCGACCTGGTGCGCAACGCGCAGCTCGACGGCAAGCAGTACGGCGTGCCGTGGTACGCGGGCGTGCGGGCCATCTACTACCGCACCGACTGGTTCGCCGAGGCCGGCGTGCAGCCGCCGAAGACGTGGGACGAGCTGGTGACCGCGGCCAAGACCGTGCAGGCGAAGAAGCCGGGCACCTACGGCATCGCGCTGCCGGGCAACTCCGAGCTGCCCTTCTACTCCTTCCTCTGGGGCGCCGGCGGCGAGATCGCCAGCAACCAGGGCGGCACCTGGAAGTCCGGCTACACGACGCCGGAGGCGCAGCGGGCCGTCAAGTACTGGACCGACCTGGTGACCGTGCACAAGGTGGCCCCGCCGGCCGCCGCCGGGTGGAACGAGATCGACGCGCGCACGCAGTTCGCCACCGGCAAGGCCGCGATGGCGTTCGCCGGCAGCTGGCAGCAGGGTGCCATCAAGAAGGACAACCCCGAGATCGAGAAGGTCTGGGGCACGTTCCCGATCCCCGGCCCGGACGGCAAGGCCGCGCCCGGTTTCGCGGGCGGCTCGGACGTGGCGATCTGGAAGGACAGCGAGCGTCAGGACCTGGCCTGGGACTACCTGACCGTGCTGCTGAACAAGAAGAACTCGCAGAGCTTCGCGAGCAGCCTCGGCTTCTTCCCGGTCTACCAGGATCTGGTCGCCGGTGACACGTACGCCAACGACAAGGTGATGGCGGCGTTCGCCACCACCATGCAGAACACCAAGCTCACGCCGCTCACCCCGAAGTGGGTGGAGGTCAGCCGGACGAAGACGGTGACCCAGGCGATGAACAGCTCGGTCATGAAGGGTCAGAAGACGGTCGAGAAGGCCACCGCCGACGCGGCCGCCGAGATGGAAAGCATCCTCAACGCCAAGTGACCACGCTGACCGAGGTGCCGGAGAACGCCGCCGCGCGGGAGACCCCCGCGCGGCGGCGTCGCCGGGTGGACCGCCTGCCCTACCTGCTGCTCCTGCCCGCACTGGTGATCATCGGGGTGTTGCTGCTCTGGCCGCTCGGCCAGGTGGTGACGATGTCCTTCTACCGCCTCAACAGCGTCCGGCAGTTGCGCGGCGACCGGGAGTGGCCGTGGGTGGGGCTCGGCAACTACGCCGACATCCTCTCCGACCCGTTCTTCCTGACCGTGCTGCGCAACACGGTCCTGTTCGCCGCGGCCAACGTGCTGCTCACCATGGTCCTCGGCACCCTCGTCGGGCTGCTGCTGAACCGGCTCGGTCGCAAGATGGCGACCTTCGTGGCCAGTTGCGTGATGCTCGCCTGGGCCACCCCGGCGCTGACCGGCACGATCGTCTGGAAGTGGATTTTCGACGACACGAGCGGCCTGGTCACGTGGCTGTTCAACGCGCTGCCGGACGGGCTGTCCAACGCCCTGTTCGGTCGTAGCGACTGGACGGGTTACGGCTGGTTCAACTCGCCGCTGCTGTTCTTCGCCATCCTCACCCTGGTGGTGGTGTGGCACTCGTTCCCGTTCATCGCGGTGAGCGTGCTCGCCGGCCTGAAGAGCGTGCCGAGTGAGTTGCACGAGGCGGCCCGGGTGGACGGCGCCAGCCCGTGGCGGGTCTTCTGGAAGATCACGTTCCCGCTGTTGCGCCCGGTCTTCGGGATCCTGATCGTGCTCTCCACGATCTGGGACTTCAAGGTCTTCACCCAGCAGTTCGTGCTGGCCGGCGGCACCCAGGACCGGCCCACGTTCATGCTCTCCATCTACTCGTACGCCGAAGCCTTCTCGCCGCCGCCGAAGTACGGGCTCGGCGCGGCCATCGCGGTGATCCTCACGCTGATCCTGCTCGTGGTGACCGGCTTCTACGTACGGATGGTGCTCAGGCAGGAGGACGAGTCGTGAAGAAGGTCGCCCTCAACGTCGCCGGGCTGCTGGTCGCGCTCTTCGCGGCGTTCCCGGTCTACTGGATGATCTCCACCTCGCTGAAGCCGAGCAGCGAGATCTTCTCGTCGACCCCGCAGCCGGTGCCGGCCCACCCGACGTTGGCGCACTACCGGGAGATCCTGACCGGCAACCTGATCCCGGGTGTGAGCTTCCTCGACTTCTTCCTCAACAGCGCGATCGTCGCGATCTCGACGGTGGTGCTCAGCGGCCTGGTCGCCCTGCTCGCGGCGACGGCGGTGGCCCGGTTCCGCTTCAGGCTGCGGACCAGCTTCCTGATCATGCTGCTCGTGGTGCAGATGATTCCGCTGGAGGCGCTTGTCATCCCACTGTTCCTGATGATCCAGCGGCTGGGGCTCTACAACACCCTGCCCAGCCTGATCCTCACGTACCTCGGCTTCTCGCTGCCGTTCGCGGTCTGGATGCTGCGCGGCTTCGTCGCCGCGGTGCCCAAGGAGTTGGAGGAGGCGGCGGCGATCGACGGCGCCAGCCGGGCCCAGACGTTCCGGCGGGTGCTGTTCCCGCTGGTCGCGCCCGGCCTGGTCGCCACCAGCATCTTCTCCTTCATCACCGCGTGGAACGAGCTGATCTTCGCGTTGACGTTCATCAACGACCAGGGTCGCTACACGCTGCCGGTGGCGATGACCTTCTTCTTCGGCCGCGACGACACCAACTGGGGACCGGTCATGGCCGCCTCCACCCTGTTCACGCTGCCGGTCATCATCTTCTTCCTGCTGGTGCAGCGACGGATGGTCTCCGGCCTCGTCGCCGGCGCAGTCAAGGGCTGAGTGCTGCCCCGCCGTTAGGCTGACCGTCATGACGGGCAGGGTGGCAGCGGTGAACCTCGGGATCGTGACCGAGGCGGAGTGGGCCGGCGACGCGAGCGGTCGTACCGGCATCGACAAGCGGCCGGTCGACGGGCCGGTGCCGGTGCTCGTCGAGGGCCTCGCCGGCGACTTCATCGGCGAGCGGCCCGTGCACGGTGGGGCGGACCAGGCCGTCTACGCGTACGCCGAGGAGGACGCCGCGTGGTGGTCGGCCGAGATCGGCCGGACGATCCGTTCGGGGGGCTTCGGCGAGAACCTGACCACCTACGCGGTGGACGTGACCGGGGCGGTCATCGGCGAGCAGTGGGCGGTCGGCACGGCACTGCTCCAGGTGACGATTCCGCGCACCCCGTGCACGACGTTCGCCGGCTTCTGGGGGGTGCCGGACCTGATCCGGCGCTTCACGGTCCGCGCCAGCCCGGGGGCGTACCTGCGGGTGCTGCGCGAGGGTGAGGTGGGCGCCGGCGACCCGGTCGAGGTGGTGGAGCGTCCCGCGCACGGGGTCACCATCGGCGAGGTGTTCCGGGCGACCACCCTGGAGCCGGAGTTGCTGCCCCGGCTGCTCGACGCGGAGGACCTGCCGGAGCGGATCCGGGAGAAGGCCCGCCGCCGGCTCGCCGGTCGCGGCTGACAAACGAGGTCCTGATCAATTGGGCGTCCTGCGGTGTAATGCCCGATTGTGCGGTGACTGCCGGTTACATGCGAGATCCGGGCGCCTCACCCCTCGGCGAAGACCTCCGCCAGCACCTGCCCGACCGGGCCCCGCTCGCCGTCGACCGGCCCCCAGGTGCCGTCCCGGGCGGTCCACTCCAGGTCGCCGAAACGGACCCACTTCACGCCGTGGTCCTGGGCGTGCGAGACCAGCCAGTGCGCGTACCGCCAGCCGTCACGCTGGTCGGCCGCGGGCACCGTCAGGCCGATCTGGTCGCCCGGGTCGGCGCCCGACAACCCCCAGTCCAACTTCAGGTTGCGGGTCAGCTGCGCGGCCGCGGCCGCGCCACGCATCACCGGGGTACGCCCCACGGTGCAGGCGACGGCGCTGGTGGCCTCGCCCAGCAGCGCCCTGCTGAGCACCTCGGACTCGTCGGCCCACTTCTGGTACGCCTCGGGGAACGCCGAGCGCTGCACCCGCTGGGCGGCGTCGGTGACCCGCATCTCCTCCCAGCCGCGCACCTTCTTCAGCGCCGCGTAGAAGCGTTTCGCCGCGTACCGCGGGTCGCGGATCTGCGCCTCGGTGCCCCACCCCTGACTCGGCCGCTGCTGGAACAGTCCGACCGAGTCGCGGTCGCCGTCGGCGAGGTTGCGCAGCCCCGACTCCTGGTACGCGGTGGCCAGTGCGACCACGACGGCCCGCTCGGGCATGCCGCGCTGCGCCCCGATCGCCGCGATGGTCGCCGCGTTGGCCATCTGGTCGGCGTCCAACGCCACCCGGCCGTCGGCCTGGACGGTGCACTTGCGCGCCAGGGGCAACTGGAGACGGTCGCCGGCCTGCCGCACGACGAGCCAGATTCCGATCACGGCGATGAGGATGAGCGCCACTCCGCCTGCCACGGCTGTCCGAGTTCGCACCCACACCCCCTGGTCGACACAGTTCGACAAGCGTACGTCGCCGTTGGTGTCATCCGGGTCGTCCGACCGGATCGGGGTCGGCTCTGCCGGCGCGTACCGATCGGGACCTTCCCGCTTCCGCGCCGATCTCACCTGCCGCAGCCGCCCTGTCTCCCGCGTCACCGGACCGGGCTCGGCGGGAGCGATTGACTCGGGCCGTTCACTCCTGCTGGAAGGCGTGAGGCCCTGCTGGCGCTCGTGACCCACATCGTCGTCATGCCGGGAGAGAAGTTCGCGCCCGGTCGGATCGTGCCGGTGCCGAGGTGGAAGAAGCTGGAAGTGTAGAGACGCGGCAAGGCCCCCAGCCAGTCGGCGCCGGGGGCCTTGCGCGGTAGTCACAGCGTGGCGTGGCTGGTTTCCTGCTGAGCAGCGCGCCGCAGCGCCCCCGACATCTCCTCGACGTTCAGGCCGGCGAGGTAGTCGATCATCAGCGAACGCGTGTCCTCGACGGTTGCCGGCATCCGGTCGGGGCCAAGCTCTGATGGCGGAATGACGGTGCGGAACCGGGGATCGTTGATTGCACTGCTAATCAGTCGCTCGGCCATCCACAGCGGTACGCGCTCCTTCAGTACGAAGGTCAGGTGCACGCTAGTCTCGACGGAGTTGCGCGAGTGCGGGTTGTGCACCCAGCCTCGCGGCAGCATGAGGATGTCGCCGGGGGTCAGCTCGACCGTCTGGTACGGGCCGTCCTCCTGCCACTGCTTGACCCAGTCGTCCTGCCACAGGTTCGTCGACATGGAGTGGTCGCGGTAGGGCGCGTCGACCTTGGGATTGAACAGCTCCCACGTCTTCGTCCCCTGGAGTTGCACCACGATCCCGAGGTACTGGTCCCAGTGGTAGTCAAGACCCTGCTTGCTGGGCGGGGTGATGAAAGCCGTGACGTACCCCGGATAGCCGGTCTCTGCCTGGATGCTCGCACAGATTGCGCTCAAGGGCGGGAACCAGCGATTCAGCTCGCGGAGCTGGATGGTGCAGCCCTGGTCGAGCAAGAGCTGTACGGAGGCTGGCGCAACCCGATCGTCGGCGGTGAAGCGGGCCGGGTGCAGCCCTTCGCCCTTGTGGAACACGTTCACGTAGTTGCTCGGTGCGCAGCCGGCGTCGAGGAAACCTCGGATCGTCTGCGCGTTGACCACCCGCCCGAGTGGGCTGCCGCTCGGGAGCCTCAGTGTGTACGGGTGCTCGGGCCATTCGCCGGGAATGGCGTTGGCAGCCTCGGGGCCGAGAATCATTTCGAGGGACATGTGCTTCTCCCAGTGTCGAAGGTCAGTTCGGCGGGAGGGGGCAAGGCGTCCTGGTGTGGTGGCGGTGCGGGCAACAGATGACCGCGTACACGACAACCCGGTTGGCGCTCAGGCTCACGGTGTAGTGCCAGATGGCGTCGCTGCCGCCCTCTAGACCTGTCCGGGAGTGCTCCAGTCGTGCCGCCGGGTCTACGTAGCTGAGCGTGGCGTCGGGTGGCTGTTGGGCGTAGGTGCTAGTAAGCCAGTCGAGCGCGCCCTGTACGTCGGTCCACGTCCGCTCCCGTGTTGTCTCGCGTCGCAGCAGGTAGTGGCCGTTCTCCAGCGGCGGCGTCGATGCGCGGATGAACGCAGCCGTTCCGAGGTCGCCAGGAGTTGGACCGGGCCGCCGCTCCGGGTCATGCTCCCGCCCGAAGAACTGGTGTGGACCAATCCACGGCTCGTAAGCGTGCCAGTGATGCGTCACCAGCGCCATTGTTCCCCCCTAAAGGCGGGCTGGCCGCGCATCGTGCGCGGCCAGCCCTGGTCGATCAGACGATTTCGCCGGCCTGGTACGCGGCGAAGAAGTTGTCCAGCTCGCCGCGGCTGAACCGCAGGGTCGGCGAGTCGGCACCCAGCTTCGAGTCGCCAAGGATGATGGCGTCCTCGCTGCCGGGCAGGATGGCGGCGGCGACGCAGCTCTCCATCGTGTTGGTGATGCCGCCTCCGCAGAGCTTCCGGAGGTTGACGCCGGTGGTGTCGACCTCGTACAGGTCGAGCGGATTCTTGATCGTCATGAGACGATCTCCTTTCGGTGTACTGCCTGCGGGGATGCGGTCCCCGCGCCGGTGGCGCACCTTCACCCCGGCCTGGTCGTCTGCTTTCCACGGGAGGCGACCAGGCCGGGCGTATCGGGGCGGCCGGAATCTACGCGTCGTCGGCCCCCTCGGAGGGCTCGGCGGCGGACTTCCGGTATGGCCCCCACGCAACGAAGCGCTCGTACAGCGCCTGCGGGGTCGGCCCATCGTGAGGGTTCAGGTGGTACAAGTCCTTGGTCGCCTCGTAGAACATGCCCGCCAGGTAGATGGACAGTCCGGGCGCGTTGTCCTCGAACTCAAGCCTCAGCCGGAGCTTGGCCTCGGCGCAGGGCCAGTGCTGACCGTCCACCCGGCAGAACCACATAGGGCGAAGCGGGGTGTGCGGCTTCTGCTCGTCCCGAGTGACCCGAGGTCGGTTCGGCGCCGGCCCCTTGAGAGGTGGGGCGGCCCGAGTGCTGAGGCTGCTCATGCGTCATCTCCTGCCTGCGGGTCACCAGCTCGGCGGCCAGCGTCCAATTGATCTGCGTCGGGGCGTTCCAGAGGTGATCGAAGGGTGGCGGCATCCGGGGGACTGGCGACGAGCTGATGCCGGTGATCGGCCGCTCAGGCGCGCTGGTCGCACGCTTCGGCTTGCGGGCGGTGCGGCAGGAGGGGCACGCACACTTCCGACCACCGGGGAAGCGCCTCGACCGATGCGGCCTGTGCCGTGGAAGGGTCAGGTCGGCGTCGTCATCGCTGAGCATCGCGCCCCTCCTGCCTGCCGAGGGAGTCCGGGCCGCGACCTACTCGTCCCCTCCACGACCCGGACCCCGAACCCTGGGAGCGGGCCGCTCCACCACGGGGGAGGCAGAGCGGCCCCGGGGCGAGCCCGCGGCAGCCGATTCACTGTCGAGCAAGTTCGCCTTGAGGACACTCTCTGTCGCCGAGCGTGATCGTGCAATGATTTACGTTGACACATGTCATGGTGGTTGTCCCATTCCTGCGAACCATCGAGAATCAGTCGCAGGTTCGATGGAGGGATCGCTTCAATCTGAGACAAGGGGGCCGCATGACCCATGCGGGGTCGTCCATACCGCGCAGGCAACTCGGGCGGTATCTGAAGCAGGGCCGCGAAGAGGCCGGGCTGTCCTTGGAAGCTGCCGGCGAGGCGCTGGAGTGGTCCCGGTCCACCATGTACCGGATCGAAGGCGGCGGCTCAGCGGTCAAGGCCCGCGACGTAACGGCCATGTGCGTGCTGTACGGCATGTCCGCCGAGATGACGTCGGCGCTGATCGCGCTGGCCGCTGAGACCAAGGCAAACGGCTGGTGGCACGCCTACGGCGACACCTTGCCGACCTGGTTTGAGCTGTACGTCGGGATGGAGTCAGCGGCGTCGCGCCTGCGGCACTGGGAGCCGGACTCGCTTCCCGGGCTGCTTCAGACGCGGGCCTACGCCGAACACCTGCTTCGGTCGCACCCGGAGCTGGAGGAGCAGGAGGTCGGACGCCTGGTCGAGCTTCGCATGGAGCGCCAGAAGATCCTCAAGCGGAGACACCCGGAGCCTCCGCGCCTGGAGGTCATTGTGGACGAAGGCGTGTTGCGCAGGTCGTTCCCTGGCATGGCGGACCAGCTCAGCCACCTTCACAACCAGGTGGCCGCCGAGGTCGCGACGATCCGCATCGTGCCCCGGGACGCGCCGCCCAACTACGCCTTGACCGGCGGTGGTTTCGTCATGCTGGAATTTCCAACGATCGGAATTCGAACGCCGGAGCCCACGACCGTATACAGCGAGTCACTGACAGGCGCTTTATATCTCGACAAGCCAGCAGAGGTTGCGGCGTACTCTGTGAGGTGGAGAGCGCTCGAAGGTCTGTCGCTCGACGCGGACCGATCGGCCGACCTATTAGCCACGATCGCCAAGGAGATGTAGCAATGAGTAACCTAACCGGAGCCGTGTGGCGCAAGAGCAGCCGCAGTGGGGGCAACGGCGGGCAGTGCGTGGAGGTGGCCGACAACCTCTCCGGCATCGTCGGTGTGCGGGACAGCAAGGACCAGTCCGGCCCGGCACTGACGTTCGACCCGCAAGCCTGGAAGGCGTTCGTCAGCTTCGCCAAGCAGCACTGACCCGGAAACGCAAGAAGGCCCGGCTCCCCAGAACGGGGCGCCGGGCCTTCTTCCCACGGCCAACCCTGCGCGATGTTGCCCCGGTCGGCGGGAACCCACAGTCGGCTCCGGGCGTCGATGACCAGGTCGTTGCCAAGCCACTGCTCGTCGGGGAACTCGCTGCTCATGCCCGCGAGCCGAGACGCCGTCGACCGCAGTCGGCGGCGTCCCGGTCCGCTGGGGGCCCGGTCCTACCCGGCATGCTCACCGGAATCCGTGTCGAGAGCGGCCACCCATCGAGTCAATCGCTTCTCCCGGAACGCCGTGACCCCCTCGCGACCCTCGTCGGAGAGGAAGAAGCCGGTCGAGAGAGCGGACAACCGGGCCAGGTCACCGCGCAGCTCGGCGGTCCCCGGTCGGCGCAGCAGCTCCTTCGCGCCGGCCAGCGCGCCGGGCGCGCCGCGTACCAGCGAGTCGCAGTGGCGCCGCACCGCCTCGTCCAACCCGTCGGCCGGCACGGAGGCCGTCACCAGGCCGATCTCGGCCGCCCGTCGCCCGTCGAAGGTGTCCCCGGTCAGGTACAGCTCGGCGGCGGCGCGCGGGTGCAGCCGGGGCAGCACGGTCGCCGAGATCACCGCCGGGATCACCCCGATCCGCACCTCGGTGAACGCGAACGTCGCCTCGTCGGCGCAGACCGCCAGATCGGCGGCGGCGATCAGGCCCAGCCCGCCGGCCCGCGCCGGCCCGCCCACCCGGGCCAGCACCGGCTTCGGGCACTCCCAGAGGGCGGCGAGGACATCGCCCAGCATCCCGGCGGGCACCGTCCCGCTGGCGTACGCCGCGGCGGTCTCCTTCAGGTCCGCGCCCGAGCAGAAGACCGGGCCGGTGTGGTCGAGCACGATCACCCGGACCGCGTCGTCGGCGACCGCGTCGGCCAGCCCGGCCAGCAGTTGGGTCATCAGGCCGGTGGAGAGCGCGTTGCGGTTGTGCGGGCTGTCCAGGGTGAGGGTGGTCACCCCACGGGCCGTGGCGACCCGCACGAGGACGTCGGGAGAGGTCATGCCGGGCACACTAGTGGCCATGCCCGGCGTCCTTCCAGATGGTGAGACCGTCCCCGTCGACGGATCGCTGCCCGCCACCGCCACCACGGCGGTCGGCGCGCGCGGCTTCGGCGTGTACGTCCACGTGCCGTTCTGCGCCAGCCGCTGCGGCTACTGCGACTTCAACACGTACACGGCCGCCGAGCTGGGTGGCGGTGCCAGCCGCGAGGGGTACGCCGACACCGTCCTGGCCGAGCTGACGCTCGCCGCCCGGGTGCTCGGCGACAACCCGCCGCCCCGGGTCGACACCGTCTTCGTCGGCGGCGGCACGCCCACCCTGCTCCCCGCCGACGACCTGGCCCGCATCCTCGACGGCATCGACCGCACCTGGGGGCTGGCCGCCGACGCCGAGGTGACCACCGAGGCGAACCCCGAATCGGTCACCCCGGAATCGTTGCAGCGGCTGCGGGCCGCCGGCTACACCCGGATTTCGCTGGGCATGCAGTCCGCCTCGCCGGGAGTGCTGGCGATCCTCGACCGCAAGCACAGCGCCGGCCGGGCCACCGCCGCCGCCCTGGAAGCCCGCGACGCCGGGTTCGAGCACGTCAACCTGGACCTGATCTACGGCACGCCGGGGGAGCGCCCCGAGGACTTCGCGGCCTCGCTGGAGCAGGTCGTCGCCGCCGGGGTGGACCACGTCAGCGCGTACGCCCTGATCGTCGAGGACGGCACCCGGCTCGCCGCCCGGATGCGGCGCGGCGAGCTGGCGTACCCCAGTGACGACGTCGCCGCGGACCGCTACCTGGCCGCGGAGGTCGCCCTCGACGCGGCCGGCCTGTCCTGGTACGAGGTCTCCAACTGGGCGCGCGACGACGCGGCCAGGTGCCGGCACAACCTGCTCTACTGGACCGGCGCGGACTGGTGGGGGTTGGGGCCGGGGGCGCACAGCCACGTCGGCGGGGTGCGCTGGTGGAACGTCAAGCACCCGTCGGCGTACGCCCAGCGGCTCGCCGCCGGCGTCTCACCCGGCCTGGCCCGGGAGGTGCTCACCACCGACGAGGCGCACATGGAGGACGTCATGCTCCGGCTGCGGCTCGCCAGCGGCCTGCCGCTGGCGGTGCTCGACGCCACCGGGCGGGCCGGCGCGCAACGGGCGCTGGCCCACGGCCTGCTGAACGCCGAGGAGTACGCGGCCGGCCGGGCGGTGCTCACCCTGCGCGGCCGGCTGCTCGCCGACGCCGTCGTCCGCGACCTGCTGCCCTGAGCCGGCCCGCCGCCGGTGACGGCGGTGTGCCGGGCCGGCCGGGGGAGCGGCCGGCCCGGGTCACTTGATGAAGCTGGCGGAGAGCGGGTAGCGGTAGAGCTGCCCCTCGTTGGCCTTGATGCCGGCGATGATGCCGAACACGGCACCGAGGATCACGGCGGCCGCGACCGGGATGAACCCGATCACGATGCAGGACAGCACCCAGCCGACCAGGCCGATGATCGACCAGATGAGCTGGAAGTTGAGCGCCGCCACGGCGTGCGCGCGGACCGTGGGGGACTGGTTGCCCCGGGCCAGCAGCGCCACCAGCGGCCCGATCCAGCCGAGCACACCGCCGCTGACGATCATCCCGGCGGCGCCGCCGAAGTGCGCGACCAACGCCCAGGTCTTGTCCTCGTTGTTGGCGTAGCCGCCGCCGGGGCCGCCGTAGGCGCCACCGGTCGGATACCCGCCACCGGGCGGCGGGAAGCCACCGGGCGGGTAACCACCCGGCGGAGGGTAGCCGCCCGACGGCGGTTGGTCGCCGGTGGGCGGCGGATAGCCACCGGCCGGGGGATAGCCGCCCGGGCCGGGTGCCCCGGACAGTGGTGCGGTGGGTGGCTCGGCCGATGCGGACGAGCCCGGTGAGGTCGGCTCCGGCGGGTAGTTGCCGGGGTCTCCCGCTCCGGGAGGGCGAGGAGTTTCAGTCATGAGTGTCACGGTAGGGGCCGTTGGCAACGCCGCACCAGAGCGACACCGCCCGGTCGGGCGGGCCGATCGGCCCAGCGGGGTGGCGCGGGCCGCACCGACGAGCTGTCGTTGATCATCGCGTCGGCGGGGGCACCGACGTAGACTGGCACTCGTTACAGTCGAGTGCCAGGACGGTCCGGCGGCCGACGTGCGACAGGAGGTGCGGAGGATGGGTCTCGACGACCGCAAGCTCGCCGTGCTCCGCGCCATCGTCGAGGACTACGTCTCCACCCAGGAGCCGGTCGGCAGCAAGGCGCTGGTCGAGCGGCACCAGCTCGGGGTCTCCCCGGCCACGGTCCGCAACGACATGGCCGTGCTGGAGGAGGAGGGCTACATCCGGCAGCCGCACACCAGTGCCGGCCGGGTGCCCACCGACCGCGGCTACCGGCTCTTCGTCGACCGGCTGTCCCGGGTCAAGCCGCTCAGCCCGGCCGAGCGCCGGGCCATCGAGCGCTTCCTCGTCGGCGCGGTCGACCTCGACGACGTGGTGCACCGCACCGTACGCCTGCTCGCCCAGCTGACCCGGCAGGTGGCCGTCGTGCAGTACCCGTCGCTGGCCCGCTCCTCGGTACGACACCTGGAGCTGGTGCCGATCTCCACGACCCGGTTGATGCTCGTCATGATCGCCGACACCGGGCGGGTGGAGCAGCGGCTGGTGGAACTGCCCGGCCCGGTGCCCGCCGACGACGTCACCGACCTGCGTCGACTGGTCAACGAGAAGCTCGCCGGCGCCCGCCTGTCGGACACGCCGCCGCTGGTGCAGGCGCTGGTCGAGGAGGCGCCGCCCGAGCTGCGTCCGACGATGACCACGCTCGCCACGGTGCTGCTCGAGACGCTCGTCGAACGGCACGAGGAACGCATCGCGCTGGCCGGCACCGCCAACCTCACCCGGGGCGGCCTGCTCGACTTCCAGGGTTCGCTGCGGCCGATCCTGGAGGCGCTGGAGGAGGAGGTCGTGCTCCTCAAGCTCATCGGCGAGACCGAGCCGAGCACGACCCGGGTGCTGATCGGCGACGAGAACGAGTTCGACAACCTGCGGGCCGCCTCCGTGGTCAGCACCGGGTACGGCCCGGGTGCCACGATCGTCGGCGGCCTGGGGGTGCTGGGGCCCACCCGGATGGACTACCCCGGCAATATCGCCACGGTGCGCGCCGTGGCACGCTACGTGGGCGAGTTGCTGGCCCAGAACTGACCAGTCAGGGCCGACGGCCGGCTGCGGCCGCCGGTCGGCGCAACGCGAGACGAACATGAGGACACGGAACGCAGTGGCCAGGGACTACTACGGCATTCTCGGTGTCAGCCGGGAAGCCTCCGATGACGAGATCAAGCGCGCCTACCGCAAGCTGGCGCGCCAGTTCCACCCGGACGTCAATCCGGACCCGGAGGCTCAGGAGAAGTTCAAGGACATCAACGCCGCGTACGAGGTCCTCTCGGACGACCGCAAGCGGCAGATCGTCGACCTGGGCGGCGACCCGCTCGCTCCGGGTGGCGGTGGCGCCGGCGGCCCGGGTGGTCCGGGTGGTGCCGGCCCGTTCGTCGGCTTCCAGGACATCATGGACGCGTTCTTCGGCGGTGCGGCCGGCGGGGCTCGTGGCCCACGTCCGCGTACCCGGCCGGGCGCCGACGCGATCCTGCGACTCGAGTTGGACCTGCACGAGACGGCGTTCGGCGTCGAGGCCCCGATCACCGTCGACACCGCCGTGCTCTGCACCACCTGCTCCGGCGCCGGCACGGCCGCCGGCACCCACCTGGCCACCTGCGAGGCGTGCGGCGGCCGGGGCGAGGTGCAGTCGGTGCAGCGCACCTTCCTCGGCCAGGTGGTCTCGGCCCGGCCGTGCACCGTCTGCCAGGGCTACGGCACCACCATCCCGCACCCCTGCCCCACCTGCGCCGGCGACGGCCGGGTGCGCACCCGCCGCTCGCTGACCGTCAAGATCCCGGCCGGCGTCGAGGACGGCATGCGGATCCGGCTGGCCCAGCAGGGTGAGGTGGGCCCCGGTGGCGGCACCGCCGGTGACCTCTACGTGGAGATCCACGAGCGCCCGCACGACGTGTACTCCCGCAAGGGCGACGACCTGCACTGCCGGGTCACCGTGCCGATGACGGCGGCGGCGCTGGGCACCCGGCTGACCATCAAGACGCTGGACAGCGAGGAGACGGTCGACGTCAAGGCCGGCACCCAGCCGGCCAGCACGCTGCGCCTGCGCGCCCGGGGCGTGCCGCACCTGCGCGGCACCGGCCGGGGCGACCTGTACGTGCACCTGGACGTGCGGACGCCGACCAAGCTCGACCCGGACCAGGAGAAGATGCTGCGCGACTTCGCGAAGACCCGTGGTGAGGAGGTCGCCGAGCTGTCCAAGCAGGGCGGCTTCTTCTCCCGGATGCGCGACGCGTTCAACGGGCACGCCTGAGGTGTCCGCGCCGCTGTTCCTGGTCGAGGCGCTGCCCACCGGCGACACCCTGACCCTGGACGGCCCGGAGGGGCACCACGCCGCCACCGTGCAACGGCTGCGGGTCGGCGAGGAGCTGCTGCTCGCCGACGGGCGGGGCGGCACCGCCGCCGCCGTGGTCACCGCCGTCGGCCGGGGCACCCTGGAGGTCAGCGTCACCTCCCGGGGGTACGCGGACGCGTCCGTACCCCGGATCGTCACCGTGCAGGGCATCGCCAAGGGCGACCGGGGTGAGCTGGCCGTGCAGGCGATGACCGAGGTCGGGGTCGACGAGATCGTGCCGTGGGCGGCGTCGCGTTCGGTGACCCAGTGGCGCGGTGACCGGGGCGTACGGGCCCGGGACAAGTGGGTGGCCACCGCCCGGGAGGCGGCCAAGCAGGCCCGCCGGCCGTGGCTGCCGGTGGTGGCCGGTGCGCCGGACGAGTCCACCGCGACCGTGGCCCGCCGGATCGCCGGCGCGGCGGCCGCGTTCGTGCTGCACGAGGAGGCCGACGAGCGGCTGACCGTCGCCGAGCTGCCGAGCGCCGGGGAGATCGTCCTGGTGGTCGGCCCGGAGGGTGGCATCGCCCCGGCCGAGCTGACCGCCTTCCGCGAGGCCGGCGGCCGACCGGTGCGGCTCGGCCCGGCCGTGCTGCGCACCTCCACCGCCGGGGTGGCTGCCCTCAGCGTGCTCGCCACCCGCCTCGGCCGCTGGTAGCCGCCCCGCGCCGCCGCCGGCTCGACGGGAGGCTGCCAGGGTGCGGGCCGCAGGGCCTGGCGGTGGCCGTCGCGGTCAGCCACTCCGCGGGTGAGCCATCCTGCGGGTCCAGCCACCCTGCGGGTCAGCTGCGCAGGTAGGAGGCCCCGTTCAGGTCGACGATCGTGCCGGAGGCCCACTCGGCCTGCGGCGAGGCCAGCCAGTGCACCGCGGCGGCGATCTCCTCCGGCCGGGCCACCCGGTCGAACGGGCTCTGCGCCCGGATCGCCGCTCCCCGCTCGCCGCGCAGGTGCTCGGCGGTCATGTCGGTCGCCACGAAGCCCGGTGCCACGGTGGCCACCGCGATGCCGTACGGCGCGAGCGCCACCGCGAGGGACTGGCCCAGCGCGTTCAGCCCGGCCTTGCTGGCGCCGTACGCCGGCTGCTCCGGCTCGCCCCGGAACGCGCCCCGGGACGAGACGTTCACGATCCGACCGCCGCGCTCGCGCATGTGCTGGGCGGCGCACCAGGTGACGTTGCCAGCACCGGTCAGGTTGGTCTCCAGCACCTGCCGCCAGCGCCGCTGCCACTGCTCGTAGGAGGCGCCGAAGATCGGGTGTGGGTCGTCCCGGTCGCCGTACATCCCGGCGTTGTTGACCAGCACGTCGAGCCCGCCGAGCAGTTCGGCCGCCCGGTCGACCATCACCCGCACCGCGTCCGGATCGGTGAGGTCGGCGCGGACCACCACGTGCCCCGTGCCGGGCAGGCTGGCGCGCACCCGCTCGGCCGCGTCGGCGGAGTCGCGGTGGTGGATGGCCACCCGGTCCCCGCTCGCCGCGAACGCCTCCGCCACCGCCCGGCCGATGCCACGCGAAGCCCCGGTCACCAGTACCGCCCGATCCGTCATGCCGGCCATCCTGCCGTAGCCGTTTCCTCCTTACACTGCCCGGATGGGATCCGACTGCCTGTTCTGCCGCATCGTCGCCGGGGACATCCCGGCCACCCTGGTCCGGGAAACCGACACCACCCTCGCCTTCCGCGACATCGACCCGAAGGCGCCGGTGCACGTCCTGGTCATTCCAAAGGAGCACTACGCCGACGTCGCCACCCTCGCCCAGGGCGATCCGGGGCTGGCCGCGGACGTGCTGGCGACGTCCGCCGCGGTCGCCGAGGACGAGGGTCTGCTCGGCGACGGATTCCGGCTGATGTTCAACACCGGGACGTACGGCGGGCAGGAGGTGTTCCACGTGCACGCGCACCTGCTCGGCGGCGCGCCGCTCGGCCCCATGCTCGCCCGGGACCTGGCGTGACGGCCGGCCCCGACGTGCACGACCGGTTGCGTCGGCTGGTCCGCCGGGTGCAGGCCGACGCCCGGGTGCCGGCGGTGTCGGCGGCGCTGCACCGGGCCGACCGTCCCCTGTGGAGCTGCACGGTCGGCGACACCGGCACCGACAGCCCGCTGGGGCCGGACACCCAGTTCCGGATCGGCTCGATCACCAAGACCTTCACGGCGGTGCTCACCCTGCAGTGCCGCGACGACGGTCTGCTGGACCTGGACGACCCGGTGGGCCGGCACCTGGACCTGCCGGCGCACGGCGAGCTGACCGTACGACGGCTGCTGTCGCACACCGGCGGCCTGCAACGCGAGCCGTACGGCGACGTCTGGGACACCCTGCGCGTACCGGACGCCGACCGGCTGACCGCGGACCTCAAGCGGGCCGAGCGGGTCCTGCCGCCGGGCCGCCGCTTCCACTACTCCAACCTCGGCATGGCCGTGCTCGGCCTGCTGGTAGCCCGGCTGCGTGGCGGCACCTGGGCGGAGGTGCTCGCCGATCGGGTGCTGACCCCGCTGGGCCTGACCGACACGACCGTGACGCCCGGGTCGACGGCGGCCGTCGGCTATTTGGTCGACGCGTACTCCGACGAGGCGCACCCGGAGCCACCGACCGACTTCGGCGCGGTCGGGCCGGCCGCCCAACTCTGGGGCACCGCGACCGACATGGCCCGGTGGGCGGCGTTCCTCGCCGACCCGGCGGCGCTCGACCCGACCGGCGCGGTGCTCGCCCCGGCGACCCTGGACGAGATGCGCTGGCCACTCACCACCACCGACGAGACCCTGTGGGGTGCCGGCTTCGGGCTCGGGCTGATCCTCATCCCGCAGGGCGAGCGTGTGGTGCACGTGGGCCACGACGGCGCCATGCCCGGTTTCCTGGCCGCCGCCTACGGCCGGCGGGGAGGCGACGGCACGGCCGGCGCGATGGGCGCCGCCGTGCTCGGTTCGTCCGGTACCGCGGCGGAGGTGTTCGACCTGCCACACCGGCTGCTGGCCGAGGCGGTCGAGCACGATCCGGCCGAGATCGAGCCGTGGCGGCCCGGTGCGCCGGCTCCGGCGGCCCTGCGCGGCCTGCTCGGCCGCTGGTGGGGCGAGGGGTCGGAGTACGTCTTCTCCTGGCACGACGACACCCTGCGGGCGCGTGCGGTGAAGGACCCGGCTGGGCGTCCGCCGGCGGTCTTCGCCCCGGTGCCGGACCGTCCGGACGTGTTCCGCACGATCTCCGGCCGGGAGGTCGGCGAGCTGCTGAGGCTGACCCGCGACGACGAAGGCACGGTGATCCGGATGCACTGGGCGACGTACCGGTTCACCCGTCACCAGGAGACGTTCGACCGGTACGACTTCCGGGCCGGGAGTTGATCGCGGCCAGCGGAAATGGGCGCGATGCGTCCCGCGTTGAACCGATACGATGGGTGTAACGTCCGCACGCCGTGCCACCAGGGCCGGCGCCGAGATCGAGAGCAGGTGGCGCAGGGCCCTTCGGCCCGACCTATGACCGGCACCCCACCTCCCGGCCCGCCCCGGGTGCAGACCAGGATCACCGTGCCCGACTCGAAGATCATGGTCAACCTCCTCGGCGCGGGTGACGAGATCCTGCGACTCGTCGAACGCTCGGTCACCAGTGACGTGCACGTCCGTGGCAACGAGATCACCATCACCGGCGCCCCGGCGGACAACGCCCTCGCCGAGCGGGTCTTCAGTGAGCTGCTCGAACTCATCGAGAAAGGCGAGACCCTGACCACTGACGCCGTCCGGCGTACCGTCGGCATGCTCGAGCAGGGCAGCGCCGAGCGGCCCGCCGAGGTCCTGACGCTCAACATCCTCTCCCGTCGCGGCCGCACCATCCGCCCCAAGACCCTCGGGCAGAAGCGGTACGTCGACGCGATCGACACGCACACCATCGTCTTCGGCATCGGCCCGGCCGGCACCGGCAAGACGTACCTGGCGATGGCGAAGGCCGTCCAGGCGTTGCAGGCCAAGCAGGTCAACCGGATCATCCTGACCCGGCCGGCGGTCGAGGCGGGCGAGCGACTGGGCTTCCTGCCCGGCACGCTGAACGAGAAGATCGACCCGTACCTGCGCCCGCTCTACGACGCGCTGCACGACATGCTCGACCCGGAGACCATCCCGAAGCTGATGGCCGCCGGCACGATCGAGGTCGCCCCGCTGGCGTACATGCGGGGTCGGACGCTCAATGACGCGTTCATCATCCTGGACGAGGCGCAGAACACGACGCCCGAGCAGATGAAGATGTTCCTCACCCGGCTCGGCTTCAACTCCAAGATCGTCGTCACCGGTGACGTCACCCAGGTGGACCTTCCCGGCGGGACGACCAGCGGCCTGCGGGTCGTCCGGGAGATCCTGGAGAACGTCGAGGACGTGCACTTCGCCCAGCTGTCCAGCTCCGACGTGGTCCGCCACCGGCTGGTCGGGGAGATCGTCGACGCGTACGCCCGCTGGGACGCCGAGCGGGAGACCCAGCAGGCGCAGGGCGTCCACGCCGTGCCCGGGCGACCCGCCCAGGGTGGCCGAGCCGGCCGCCGCCGCTAAAGCAGAGGAAAGCAGTTGTCCATCGAGATCGCCAACGAGTCCGGTGTCGAGGTCGACACCGACGCCGTGCTCGCCGTCGCCCGGCACGCCCTCGACGAGATGGGGGTCAACCCTCTCGCCGAGCTGTCCGTGCTGCTGGTCGACATCGACTACATGACCGAGCTGAACCACCGCTGGATGGGTGGCGACGGCCCGACCGACGTGCTCGCGTTCCCCATGGACGAGGGCAGCGTCGACCACGGCCCGGGCGAGAGCGCCCCGGCCGGTGGAGAGCCGGCCCTGCTCGGCGACATTGTGCTGTGCCCCGAGGTGGCGGCGAAGCAGGCGGCCACGGCCGGGCATGCCCCGGCCGACGAGCTGCACCTGCTCACCGTGCACGGGGTGCTGCACCTGCTCGGCTACGACCACGCGGAGCCGGAGGAGGAGCGGGAGATGTTCGGGCTCCAGGCCCGACTGCTGGCGAGCTGGCGGTCGACCCGCACCCAGTGATGTCCACTCCTCCGTTACTCGCGGCCGGCCCCACCGCCGGCCTTCCGGATGTGCAGCTGATCGTCTTCGCGGCCGGCCTGGTGGTGCTGGCCGGCGTGATCGCGATGACCGAGGCGGCGCTCGCCGCGGTCTCGCCGGCCCGGGCCGCCGAGTTGGCCCGGGACGGCGTACGCGGCGCCCGCACCCTGCAGGCCGTCGCCGGTGACGTGGTCCGGCACCTCAACCTGCTCCTGCTGTTGCGGCTGCTCGCCGAGTTGACCGCCACCACGCTGGTGGCGTTGGTCGCGGTGGACAGCTTCGGCGCCGGCTGGCGGGCCGCGCTGGTCACCGCCGGCGCGATGACCGTGGTCAGCTTCGTGGTGGTCGGGGTCGCCCCGCGCACCATCGGCCGGCAGCACGCGTACGCGGTGGGTCGGGCGGTGGCCCCGCTGGTCCGCTGGCTGGGCCGGGCGCTCAACCCGCTCGCGTCGCTGCTGATCCTCATCGGCAACGCGGTCACCCCGGGGCGCGGCTTCCGGGAGGGCCCGTTCGCCACCCAGGTGGAGTTGCGTGAGCTGGTCGACCTGGCCGAGCAGCGCGGCGTGGTCGAGCACGGCGAACGTCAGATGATCCATTCGGTCTTCGCGCTCGGCGACACCATCGCCCGTGAGGTGATGGTGCCGCGTACGGAGATGGTGTGGATCGAGGAGGGCAAGACGCTCGCCCAGGCGCTGGCGCTCTTCCTGCGGTCCGGCTTCTCCCGCATCCCGGTGATCGGTGAGAGCGTCGACGACGTGCTGGGTGTGCTCTACCTCAAGGACCTGATCCGGCGGTCGAGGGGCGGTGACCCGTCGGCCGAGCAGCTGCCGGTGGCCGAGCTGATGCGCCCGGCGACGTTCGTACCGGAGTCGAAGCCGGTGGACGACCTCCTGTCGGAGATGCAGGCGGCCCGCAACCACCTGGTCATCGTGGTCGACGAGTACGGCGGCACCGGCGGCCTCGTCACCATCGAGGACATCCTGGAGGAGATCGTCGGCGAGATCACCGACGAGTACGATGTCGAACGCCCGCCGGTCGAACGCCTGCCCGACTCCTCGGTACGGGTCACCGCCCGCCTGCCGGTGGAGAACCTGGGCGAGCTGTTCGACACCGATCTGCCCACCGACGAGGTGGAGACGGTCGGTGGTCTGCTCGCCCAGTCGCTCGGGCGGGTGCCGATTCCCGGCGCGGAGGTCGAGGTGGCCGGTCTCCGACTTGTCGCCGAGGGCACCACCGGCCGGCGCAACCGGATCGACACGGTTCTGGTCAGCCGGGCGGAGCCGGGCGACGAGCAGGACACCGCGGGGCGCGGCGAGCACGCCGGCCCCGGTGACGACCAGGGCCACAACCGAGACGAGGAGAGGCAACCCGCAGATGCCTGAGACACCCGCCGCGCCCACCGCACGGCCCACCCCCACCGCGCCGGCCGTACTGAGCGCCGAGGACGCCAAGCTGGTCGTCCTGGCCCGGGGCGCCCGCGGGCGGGTCGGTGCCGTGGAGGGCGCCGCGGTCCGGGACTCCGACGGCCGGACGTACGCGGCGGCGAGCGTCGCCCTGCCCTCGCTGACCCTCACCGCGTTGCAGTTGGCGGTGGCCTCGGCCGTGGCGGCCGGAGCGAACCGGCTGGAGGCGGCGGTGGTGGTGACCGAGGCGTCGACGCTGGACGGTGCCGGGCACGCCGCGGTTCGTGACCTGACCGTGGACGCGCCGATCCACGTGGCCGCGCCGGACGGCACCGTGCTCGGCACGGTGACCCAGTGAGCCCCGTGCAGGATCCGCAGGCACGCCCGTACCGGGCCGGCTTCGGTTGCTTCGTGGGCCGGCCCAACGCCGGCAAGTCCACGCTGACCAACGCGATCGTCGGCACCAAGATCGCGATCACGTCGAACAAGCCGCAGACCACCCGGCACGTCATCCGGGCGGTGCTGCACCGTCCGGATTCGCAGCTGGTCCTGGTCGACACGCCGGGCCTGCACCGCCCGCGTACGCTGCTCGGCGAACGCCTCAACGACCTGGTCCGGTCGACCTGGACCGAGGTCGACGTGATCGGCCTCTGCATCCCGGCCGACGAGCCGGTCGGGCGTGGTGACCGTTTCATCTCCGGCGAGTTGGCCGAGTTGAAGGCGACCGTGCTGGCGGTGGTCACCAAGACCGACCTGGTGGACAAGCGTCGGCTGGCCGAGCAGCTGCTCGCCGTCAGTGAGATGGGGGAGTTCGCCGAGATCGTGCCGGTGAGCGCGGTCTCCGGACACCAGGTGGACACGCTGGTCGACGTGATGACCAAGTATCTGCCGCCGTCGCCGCAGCTCTACCCGGACGACATGCTGACCGACGACCCCGAGCAGGTGCTGGTCGCCGAGCTGATCCGGGAGGCCGCCCTGGAGGGGGTCCGCGACGAGCTGCCGCACTCGATCGCCGTGGTGGTCGAGGAGATGATCCCCGAGGGTCAGGTCATGAAGATCTACGCCGACCTGTACGTGGAGCGGCCCAGCCAGAAGGCCATCGTGCTCGGTCACAAGGCGAGCCGGCTCAAGGAGGTCGGCACCAACGCCCGCCGCCAGATCGAGGAGCTGCTCGGTGGCCGGGTCTATCTGGACCTGCACGTGCGGGTGGCGAAGGACTGGCAGCGCGACCCGAAGCAACTGCGCAAGCTGGGCTTCTGACCCACCACGCCGACCCGGCCGGACGCCCCGGTCGGGTCGGGCGCGGCGTACTCCATGATCTTTTCCGGTCGTACCGATGGCAGGTTTCACGTTTGGTCGGGGTGCCGGCCGTTTGGCGCCGGCACCGCGCAGGGTAGGGGAAGTACGCCCCGCGTCCCCGACCCAGATGCAGGCTGATGCGCAACAGGTATCTCGATCTGCTCCGTTTCCTGGCCATCGTCCGAGTGGTCGTCTACCACGTCACCGGGTGGGCGACCCTCACTCTCGTCTTCCCTGCCATGTCGGTGATGTTCGCCCTGGCCGGCTCGTTGATGGCCGCCTCGCTCACCCGGTCCGGTCCGGCCGCCGTCGGTCGCCGGTTGCGCCGGTTGCTGCCGTCGCTGTGGGTGCTGGCGGCGGTCTTCGTGCCGGCCATGCTGTTCAGCGGGCTGGCGTGGAGCCCTCGGGTGCTGCTGTGGCTGTTCCCGATCGCCGATCCGCCGGCCAACAACTGGGGTGCCCTGGCGCTGAGCATCATCTGGTACCTGCGCGACTACCTCTGGTTCGTGCTCGCCTCACCGATCGCGTTCTGGCTGTTCCGTAAGGCCCCGCTGCCCACCGTGATCGCCCCGTACCTCCTGCTGGTGGCCATCGAGGTGGGCATCTATCAGGCGCCGCCACCGGTGCTGCGCGAGTTCGGGTTGTACTTCGGCGCATGGCTGCTCGGGTTCGCCCACCACGCGGGGATGCTGCGCCGGCTCGCCGGCCGGGTGGTGTACCCGTTGGCGCTGGCGCTCGCGACGGCCGGCGGCGCGTGGATCGTCGCGCACCCCGGCCCGCGCGGATACGACCTCAACGACAACCACCTCGGCAACGCCCTCTGGTCCGCGGCGTTCATCCTGATCGTGCTCGGTCGGGCGCCGGCCGGGATCGCCTGGCTGGAGCGCAGCCGACTGGCCGACCGGACGGTGACCGTGGTGAACCGCCGCGCGCTGACGGTCTACCTCTGGCACATGCCGTTCGTGGTGGCGCTCACCCCGCTGGTCGACGTGGTCGGCTGGTCCCACCAGGACCCGTTGGGGTTGGCCATCCGCGTACTGCTGGTGTTCGCGCTGGTCGGGGTCGTCACCCTGGTCGTCGGCTGGGTCGAGGACGTCGCCGCCCGGCGTCGCCCGGAGCTGATCCCGGGCGGTCCGCCGGTGCCGGCCGAGCCAACCGCGCCGTCCGGCGCGGAGCCAGCCGCCCGGCCCGGCGTGGAGTCGGCCGCCGGGCGGGGCGTGGAGCCAGCCGCTCGGCCCGGTGCGGAGTCGGCGGCTTGGCCTGGCGCGGCCGGGCACGCCGTCGGATCGGCCGTGGTGCCGGCGCAGCGGACGGCCGGGGAGGCGGCCACCGTCGAGGTCAACGCTGGCTGATCGTGACGTTGCCGCTGCCGGCGGAACCGTCGAGCACCAGGGACGCGGCCGGGTCGTCGGCGACGGTGACCCGCGTGTCGCCGGAGCCGGCGCTGGAGCGCACCCGGTAGCTGCCCGCCGGCACCAGCACCGTCACGTCGCCGCTGGACGCGTGTGCCCGGACCGCCGCCGGCTTGTCCAGCTCGACGGTGACGTTGCCGGAGCCGGCCTCGGCGTCCGTCGCGCCCTCGAGCCGCCGCGCGGTGATGTCACCGGACCCGGCGCGCAGGCGAACCGCCGCGCTGGCCTCGCTGACATCGATGTTGCCGGAGCCGGTCTCCACCCCGACCGCGCCCGTGGCGCCGGCGATCCGTACATCACCCGAACCCAGCCGAAGGTCCACCGTGCCGACCTGGCTCAGCTCGATGTCACCGGAACCGGACTCTCCCTGCACGGTCACACCCTCCGGCACGGTCACCTCGTAGGAGACGGTGCACCGGCTGCCGCAGTCGGTGTCCAGGACCAGTTCGCTGCCCTTGATCTCGTAGCGGGCCCGGGGCTCACCCCCCTGGTAGCGCACCACCCGCTTGATCCGCGCCTCGCCCGCCGAGCCGGTGCCCCGGACCACCACGTCGCCCGCGCCCCCCAGCATCCGGATCGTGGTGATCTTCACCGCCTCGGTGTCGTCGTAGTCGAGCCGACGGAACGAGAGGTTGTCGCACCCGGCGAGCAGGATGAGGGCGGCGGTCATCCCCATTGCGACGGGGGCCGTCGCACGACGACGGACGGCGGCGGTGGTCTCGAGCAGTGCCATGGTCAGCACGCTACGGCCGGGCACGAGTCGGGCGCATCGGGGTTCATCCGTGCGTCCACCCCGAACCGACCCTGATTTCACACCCCGAGGGAGAATGGTCCGATGGCCGGGTACCGCCGACAGCTCTACCGCGACGACGCGGTGGTGCTGCGCGTGCAAAAGCTCGGTGAGTCCGACCGGATCATCACCCTGCTCACCCGCCGGCACGGCCGGCTGCGCGCGGTGGCCCGAGGGGTCCGTCGCACCATGAGCAAGTTCGGTGCGCGACTGGAACCGTTCGGCCACGTCGACCTGCAACTCGCCGGCGACCCCAAGGGCAACCACGGCAGCTCGCTGCACACGGTCAGCCAGGTCGAGGGCATCGACCTGTACGGCAAGCGGTTCCTCGGCGACTATCCCCGCTACACGGCGGCCAGCGCGATCGCCGAGACCGCCGAGCGGCTGACCCCGGTGGAACGGGAGCCGTCGCTGCGACTGTTCCAGCTCACCGTGGGCGCGTTGAAGGCGCTGTCCCGGGGCGAACACGCGACGACCCTGGTGCTCGACGCGTACCTGCTGCGCGGGATGGCCCTCGCCGGCTGGGCGCCGGCGTTGACCGCGTGCGCGGTCTGCGGCACCCCCGGGCGACACCGGGCGTTCTCGGTGCCGGCCGGCGGCGCCGTCTGCCCGGACTGCCGACCGCCCGGCGCCGCCCACCCCGCCCCGGCCACCATCGATCTGATGTCCGCGCTGACCACCGGTGACTGGGTGCTCGCCGACGCCACCGACACCGGCGTACGCCGGGAGTGCAGTGGGCTGGTCGCGGCGCACCTGCAGTGGCACCTGGAGCGCGCGCTACGCTCGCTGCCGCTGGTCGACCGGGGCCCCTCGGTCGACGGCACGGCCCCGCCGCCGGGCGGCGGTGGGGCTGCGATGCCCCGGCCGCGCGGCGACGTCGCGGCCGAGGCGGACGGTGCGAGCAGGGAGAGAGCCGAGTGATCCGATCGATGAGGGCCAGCCGGCGTGAGCCGACGCCGCCGACACCCCACCCGTCCGGCGCCCGGCCGCCGGCCCTGCCCAGCGAGGCCGTGCCGAGGCACGTGGCCGTGGTGATGGACGGCAACGGGCGGTGGGCCAAGGACCGCGGGCTGCCCCGCACCAAGGGTCACGAGGCGGGGGAGCACAGCCTCTTCGACACCATCGAAGGCGCGATCGAGATGGGCATCCCCTACCTGTCGGCGTACGCGTTCTCCACGGAGAACTGGCGGCGCTCCCCGGACGAGGTCCGGTTCCTGATGGGGTTCAACCGGGACGTCATCCGCCGTCGCCGCGACCAGCTCGTCGACCTCGGTGTCCGGGTGGTCTGGTCGGGCCGGCCCGGCCGGTTGTGGAAGAGCGTCATCTCCGAGTTGCAGACCGCCGAGGAGATGTCCCAGGGCAACTCGACGCTGACCCTGCAGTTCTGCGTCAACTACGGCGGGCACGCGGAGATCGGCGACGCCGCCGCCGCGATCGCCCGCGAGGTGGCGGCCGGCCGACTGGACCCGGCGAAGGTCACCGAGAAGACCGTGGCGAAGTACCTCTACCACCCGGAGATCCCGGAGGTGGACCTGTTCCTGCGCCCGTCGGGTGAGCAGCGCACCTCCAACTTCCTGCTCTGGCAGAGCGCGTACGCCGAGTTGGTCTTCCTGGACACGCTCTGGCCGGACTTCGACCGCCGCCACCTCTGGTACGCCTGCGAGCTGTACGCCCAGCGCGACCGGCGGTTCGGCGGCGCGCTGCCCAACCCGGTGGCCCCGACGGTCTGAGTCGAGGCTTACCGGCCGGTCACTCTGGGTACCAGATACGTCAGAAGCCACTGACGGAGGTGAACCCACATGATCCAGAAGCGCATTGCCCAGTGGGCGGTGATGGCTATCGCGGTGCCGCTGGCCGCGGCCGGTGCACGTCGGCTCAGCCACACCCTGGAGGCCCGGCGTGGTCCCTCCGGGGCGACCCGGCTGCTGACCAAGGGTGCGGACCTCATCCGCCCCCAGAAGGCCAAGCGCCGCCGTTTCTTCTAACCCAACCCCACGTCTCCCCGGCGCCGCCCGCACATGTTTGTGCGGGCGGCGCCGCCCCATCCCCGCCCGCCCGGTCGATCATGGAGTTGTGGTGGGCGGTTGGGCGGCATTCGCGACTTTCGTCCACCACCACAACTCCATGATCGACCG
>NZ_WBKR01000018.1 GCF_008868155.1 Micromonospora sp. ALFpr18c | reverse complement strand
TACCGGCGGGTTGGTGCGTTGTCCGCCGTCGCGGGGCTTGATTCCGGCACCGTCGCGCCCTCGTAGAGCGCGACGTACCGGCGGCGCCACTCGTCGCCGTCGGTGCCGAGGGCGGCGAGGTTGAGGGTGTTGTGTTCGACGCCCAACGCCTCCGGCAGAGTGCACACCCGCAGCGGTATCGCGTTCGCGTCGGCGATCCGGCGCGGCACGGCGACCGCCGCCCTGAGATCCACCACACGGTCGAGCGGGCTGATCGCGACGGCCGCGGTCCGTAGACCGGTCCGCCGGGGCGGCTTCGGCAGCGTGCGTGCGATCGTCAGGTACTGGGTGACGGCGGCGAGGGAGTATCCGCGCGACGTGACGCGGTCGCGGAGGACACGCCGCCCGTACAGCACGATGAGCGGTTTGACCGCGTAGGCCGGCGCCTGTCGCGGATTCGGGCCGAAGAACGGCGACAGCAACAGCAGATGCCGTACGACGGTGCCGGGCACCTGAGCCAGCCAGGCGGCCAGCACCGCGCCGCCGGAGATCCCCACGACGCCGACCTCGTCTCCCAGGGCCGCCGCGACGGCCCACCCCTTCGCGGCGTACGTCGTCAGCTCGCCGGCCTCGACCCGGTGGTGGGCCGTCCGGTCGACGGTTCCGTGCTGGGGGGCCCGGGGAATCCAGACGCTGTACCCACGGTCGAAGAACTCCTCGGCCAGCCCTTCGTACTGCTCGGGCGCGAGGGTGTATCCGTGCAGCAGCAGCACGGCCCTACCGGTACGGGAACCGTGGCTCAGCAGGCGGCTGCGCGACTCCGGCCGGACCTCCGGATCGGCCGCCTCGGCGGCGATGACGGCCATGGCGGCACGGGTGGCCGTGTCGAAGTCGAGAGGTCGGGCCGGCGCGACCCGTCGCCCATGGTGGCCCACCGGCCAGAGATAGAGCCCGGCGACCGCCGCCACGACGAGCACCAACCCGCCGACGACGAGCGCGATGATCTCCGGCATGGGCAGATGCTGACAGGGGCCGCGCCGCGCGCCGGCCGAGGGGGTGCGCCCGGGTGACCGGGCGCACCCGGGTCAGCTATTCCTGCTTTTCCGGCGGCGCGAAGACGACTCTGGAGCGCAACTGCCGAAAGCCGGTCCGCTCCAACTCCGCCAGCACCGCCACCCGGTGGGAGTGCACGTCGGCGATGACCTCCCGGGCACCGTCGGCGGCGAGCATCCGGACCGCCTCGGCCAGCAGCTCGGGCCGGGCCGCCTCGTCGAGGAGGCCGAGATAGCCGAGCAGGGGGTAGCAGGCGTCCCCGAATGTGCCGACCAGCCCGACCGGCTTCCCGGCCTCCAGCGCGATGCGCCATCTCTTGGTGTCGTTGCCCAGCCAGGCCAGCGGGTCGGTGGCGAGGTCGACACCGCCGACCACCCGTGCGATCTCGACGCCGGTCAGCACGTCCGGCTCGGCGATCCTGGCGACCAGGGCGTTGATCTCCGCCACGTCGACGGGCGTACGGAAGTCGTACCGCCCGGAGGACGCCGGCAGGGGTGTGCCCGTCCAGGAGCACCGCAGCCGCTCCCCCCGTTCGACCAGCCCGGCGAGCCGGGCGGCCTCCATGGGCGCCCGCACCACGGCCAGCACCTCGGGTCGCCGCCGCCAGTGTGCCGGCAGCGCGGCGTAGTAGAGGCCGGGACCGCCCAGCGCCTGGTGAGCGGCACGCAGCAGTTCGGCGCCCACCTCCGGGTCGGCGTCCAGATCGAAACGGTCCAGCCACGGGGCACCGACGGCACCCGGGGGCAGGAGCCAGGCGGCCCGGCCCACCAACCGGCCGGCGCGCAGCGCGACCCAGGTGTTCTCGGGCCGGTAGCCGCCGCCGGCGATCCCGTCGGCGTACGCGACCTGGCGCAGTTGGGGCAGCGGATCGGGCATGGAGTCGAACAGGTTTTCCTCGCCCGCGACGAGCGGACGGATGACCAGATCAGTCATGGGGTTGGTCCTCCGGGAAGCGGGCGCCCCGGGTCAGATCCGCGCGGACGCCGGAGCGCGGAGGGGGCGCAGAACATCGGACATTGTTCTGACCTCCTTCCCGCTCGACGGCGTGCCCGACGACCATACGCGCAGTGGTCGCCGGCTCGCAATGGATCGTCACAGCGTCGGGTTGGTCTCCGACCCACGCTTGTGGGCTCGCTGGTCGTACACGGTGATGCCGCCCAGGATCACCGCCGCGACGGCCGTCACCGCGACAGGCGGGAGCAGCACCATCACCGGGGCCGCCACGAGCAGCGCCGCCGCACCGAAGTACAGCGCTCGACAGCGTGGTGCGTTTCGGTTCTCCTGCTCCAGAGTGCTCCGCCCGATCAGGAACAGCACCGGACCGCCGAAGATGATGGCCACCAGCGCCCAGTCGATCGGCGGGTGCGGATCCTCGATGACCTGCCCGAAGCCGACCGCGGTGCAGATGATGCCTCCGACGATCAACAGCAGGCTGTAGCTCGCCCACCGCGACAGTTGGATTCCCTCGCCGCTCGGCGTCGAGGCATGACCGGATCTGACGTGGTAGAAGTAGATCCGCCAGAACGAGACGACCGCCACGAACGAGGCGACGAGGGTGATGGTCCGATCGGTGGAGAAGCCCGGGAAGCTGACCGCGGCGCCGGCTTCGAGCACCACCTCGGCGAGCGCGATCATGAAGAACTGGTTGTACCGCTCGGCGAGATGCACCTGGGAGACGTTCACCGTGCTGGCGAGCGACGCGCGGCCCAGTCGGGGCGTGGCCCAGTTGATGTGCCCGCCGATGAGCTCGATGGCCAGCCCGAGGGACCAGAGGACGCCTCGACCGAGACCTCCGCTGATGCCGCCGCTGATCCAGAACACACCGGACACCGTGTGCCAGGCCAGCACCCGGAGGGCGAACCCATGGCTGGGGTGACCGCGCAGCGCGAGCACCAGGTAGAGCGGTCGGCCGACCTGGATGGCGACGTACGTGCAGGCGAAGATCACGCCGCGCTCGCCGAACGCCTGCGGCAACGAGACCGCCAGCACCAGCGTGCCGAACATCGAGGCCAGCAGCACGGCCTGCAGGTCGGGGCGCCGGGGGTCGTAGGTGCTCGCCAGCAGGGCGTTGAGTGACCAGATCATCCACATCGCGGTGAAGAACAGCAGCGTCTGACCGGCCTCCGACAGCAGGGTGTGCCGGACGATGGTCAGGTCGTCCGCGACCCGCCCGGCGAGGCGGGCGAGGGCGAAGACGTAGACGATGTCGAAGAGCAGTTCCAGGACGGTCGCGGAGCGCGGGCTCCGGCTGTCCCCGAGGCCGAGAGTCCCGGCGCGCGTCATCGCCCCGAGCCTCCTCGCCCCCGTCCTGTTGAGCGATTTTATCCGGACATCATGTGATCCCGGCGGCTATGGCGGGATCACGGGCCGACTCAGGCCCGGCTGGAGATCTGCTGAACCGCCCAGCCGTTGCCGTCCGGGTCGGTGAAGAACACGAAACCCACGTTGTCCAACGGATCCGGCACCGGCCGGGGGTTGCCCCCCATCACCTGGATCTCGCTGACCTCGACACCCCGCTCCACCAGCTCCGCGCGGGCCTTCTGCAGGTCGGGCACCACCAGTTGCAGCCCCTTGAGCGATCCGGGCTCCATGTCGGGCACCACTCCCCGGCCGATCACGACCGAACAGCCCGAGCCGGGCGGGGTCAGCTGCACGATCCGCGCGTCGTCGTTGATGACGGTGTCATGGTCCACGACGAAGCCGAGCCGGTCTGCGTAGAACTCCTTGGCGCGGTCCACGTCCGAGACCGGCACGACCACGACTTCCAACGTCCAGTTCATCCGGGCACTCCCTCACCGTGTGGAATCCGGTTCGCGTTCATCAGGCGGGCGTGGACCACGCCATGGACGCCGACGGTACCGCCGCGGCGCTGCGTCCCGGTGGAAAACCGTTATCCCGTGGTGGTCGGCGAGTCTCCTGAGGGGAGGCGCTGGTAGCGATCAACCACCGCCCCCTCGTCGAGTGACGAGGCGACCACACGAAGGAGTCGAGACGATGCGCACAACCGGCCGGGGTGCAACCGACGCCGCGAAGATGAGCCGGGGCGCCCACGCGGAACCCCGACGCGGTCTGCGCGGTCGCCTCCCGATCGGCGTTCGGCGTCTGCTGTGGCCGCTCGCCGTCGCCGCCGTGGTCGCCGTACTCGTGACCGGGGTGATCGTCGTGGTCCAACCGACCGGGCCGGCGCCCGCACCGGCGGCGACGCAGGCGGCCGATGCGCTGCCGCCCACCGACCCGGCGCTCGGCACACCGGCCGCGACCACGCCCGCCGCCACGGCGAGCCCGACGGCGACGACGCCCCCACCCACCCCGGCGGCGAAGCCGACGACCGGGCGGCCGGTCGCCCCGGCGGTGTCCGCGGTGACCTCGAAGCGCAAGGGCGTCGGCGTGTGGACCTTCGACGGGGTCAGTCAGGCGCTGGCCAGCTCCGGGGCGAGCTGGTACTACACCTGGGACGTCGCCCACCCGGGCGTCACCAGCCCGACGGGCGCCGAGTTCGTCCCGATGATCTGGGGTGCGAAGAGCGTCACCGCCAGCAACCTGCAGCAGGCGAAGCGGAACGGCCGGCAGCTGCTCGGGTTCAATGAGCCGGACATGGGCGGACAGGCGAACATGTCCGTGGAGCAGGCGCTGGAGCTGTGGCCGCAGCTGGAGGCCACCGGGCTTCCGCTGGGCAGCCCGGCGGTGGCCTGGGGTGGGGACCGGCCGGGCGAGTGGCTCGACCGCTTCATGGCCGGCGCGAAGCAGCGCGGCTACCGCGTCGACTTCATCGCCCTGCACTGGTACGGCGGCGACTTCGCCACCGCCAACGCGGTCAACCAGCTGAGGTCGTACCTGCAGGCGGTGCACGACCGCTACCGGCTGCCGGTCTGGCTCACCGAGTTCGCGCTGATCGACTTCTCCAACGGCGTCCGGTTCCCGAGCCAGACACAGCAGGCCGCGTTCCTCACCGCGGCGACGAAGATGCTGGGCGGCCTGTCCTGGCTGCACCGGTACGCGTGGTTCGGCCTGCCCGCCAGCGACAAGGATCAGACCGGCCTGTTCCGTACCGGCAGCACCGCGACCGCCGTCGGTCGCGCCTACCAGGCCGCGCGCTGACCCCGGGACTACGCCTGGTCCACGTGGTCCCGCCACGAGTGGCGCGGTTCGTACCCCAGTACCCGGCGTGCCTTGTCGATGCTGAGCAGCGTCTCGTGCTCGCCGAGCTGCCTGCGGATCTCGACGTTCGGGTAGACCTCGGCCATCAGGCTGGCACTCGACCTGGTCATCACGGTGTCCGCGTTGGCGATGATGAAGACGTCGGCACCGGGCTGGTCGTGGGCGAGCGCCCGCTCGACCGCCTGGGCTCCGTCGCGGGAGTCGATGTACCCCCACAGGTTCCACCGGCGCAGCGACGGGTCGGCGTCGAACGACGGGAACGGCGCGTAGTCCTCGACGTCCATCACGTTGGAGAAGCGCAGACCCACCATGACCAGCTCCGGGTCCCAGCGGCAGAAGTGCCGCGCCATCTCCTCCTCCAGGGCCTTGTTCAGCGAGTACGTCGACTCGGGTCGCGGCGCGTACTCCTCGTCGACCGGCGCGTACGGCGGCGGGGTGTCGAACGGCAACCCGAGGACCGTCTCGCTCGACGCCCACACGACCCGCTTGATCCCGGCCGCCCGAGCGGCGGCGAAGACGTTGTACGTGGCGGCCGAGTTGTTCGCGAACGTGGTCGCGTTCGACATCAGCCCGGGTGCCGGCACCGCCGCCAGGTGCACGACCGCGTCGATCCCACCGGCGTGCTCGTCCGCGCCCCCGGTGATCGCCTCCACCACCTGCCCGTAGTCGGTGAGGTCGACGAGAAGGAACTCGCCGTCGACGTCGCGCGGGTCGCGTCCACCCGCGCGGTCGACCGCGAGCACGTCGACGCCCACGCCGCGCAGGTGGGCGACGACGGCGCGGCCGAGCTTGCCGGTGGCACCGGTGACGACGACGCGGCCGGGCAGTGCGGAACTGGTCATGACCACATCCTCTCCGGCGGCGACCGGAGCCCCGCAGGCGGGTGCGCGCCGCACCCGCGCCCGCGGATCACCGGATCATGTCTCCGGTCACCGCCGGCAGCGCCCGCCCGAACTGCAGCAGTTCCCGCAGTGCCGCGAGGTAGCCCTCGCGGTCCCGATGCCTGATGGCGAGGTCACAGTCGCCGGCCGCCCGCTCCGCACCGGCCAGCAGCGCGTCCCAGGCGGCCTGCTCTCGCGGTTCGGGATAGTCGAAGTAGCGGCGTGCGTCGGCGACCGGGCCGGAGATCGCGACGCAGCGGGGACGCAGTTCGGCATCGATCACCGACCAGTCACTGAACGCCCGGTACGACCCGTCGGCAGTGAGCCGATCGATCCGTTCGAGCAGGGCCAGCACGCCGGTCAAGACCTGGTTGATCCGGTCGGCGCCGCCGAGCGCGAGCCACGCGTCCACCTGCGCCGCCCGTACGGTGGGCGAGGTCGGCTGGTCGGTGAGCACGAAGTTCGTCGAGACGGGGCCGGCATCCGTCGATGAGTCCGACCGGGCGTCGACGGCCATCACGGTGACCAACGTCGCGGTCACCAGACACGGCATGAGCACCGCCGCGCGGCGCAGCGCGAGCCGTCCTCGGCCGGGCCGGTCGGGCAGGTCGGTGCGGGGCCGACGGGTGGCCATGGCGCGGTCGCGGAACCGACGCAGCGGCCGGCGGGCAGGCACGCCCAGGGCAGCGGCCGCGACGGCGAGGAACACGCCCAGACCCAGCGTCGTCGACACCAACAGGGCGGTCACCGTCCAGCCCGCCACGGGATCGAACCGGCATGACGACCCCAGGATCTCCAGCGGGCGGACGCATCCGTCGACCGAGGCCAGCACGGCCAGGGTGGCCAGTCCCGCCAAGCCCGTGGCACCCGACACGATGAGGCTCTGCAGCAACGGAGTGCGGTCGGCCAACGCGGCGGCGAAGCCCGCCGCCACGAACATCGCGGCGACGATGACGACCATGAGCCACGTCAGGTAGCTGACGAGATGGCCCTGCTCTCCACCGGCGACCACCGGTGACCACGCTCTGATGCCCGCCGTCGTGGCCACGACCAGCACGGTGCTGCCGAACGCGCCGATCCCGGCGGCGGGAAGGGTCGGCCACGGTGCGCCGGTGCTGACCCGGCGGGGGAACCAGGCCAGGATCGCGGTGACGCAGAGCAGCCCGGCCAGGCAGAGCAACTCGACCCGCATGCTCAGGAACAGCAGCGGCGGCAGACCGGGCGCGAGGTGCAGGAGCGTGCCTTCGTAACCCTGGCCGTCGGTGACGCTCCGCTCGAACTGAGCGAACAGGTCGGCGGTGAAGGCGTTGAGGCCACCAGCCAGCAAGGTGCCCTCGCTCTCCCACCAGTACCAGGCGAGTGCCATCACGCAACAGCTCACGCCGAGTCCGACCAGCAGCGGCCACCGTTGTGCCGCGCCCGCCGGGCGAGTGGCGGAGACCTGGGCGTACTCCGCCGTCCACCAGGTGGCCGCGAGGCCCGCGAGCACGGGCAGCGCGAGGTACCCGGGCTGATCGGGGAGCAGATCCCACACGCTGCCGGAGCGACCCACCGCCAACTCACCCACGATCAGGCCGGCGCCCAGGGCACAGCCGGCGCGTAGCCCCGACGGCGCCGGGCCGCCGGTGCGGGCCGCATGGGTCACCGCCGGCCAGAGCAGCAGCCCGGTGATCGCGGTGACCAGGACGGCGACCAGCCCCGCGATGATCACGTGTTCCTGGCTGGCGTTGACCTCCACCATGCTCAGCAGAGCGGGCAACCTGGTGGCGGCAATCGCCGCCGTCGCTCCGGTCAGGAAGAACGACAACACCTGCGGCGTCAACATCGTCCCCGAGTTCACCATCGACCCGAGCCGCTGCTGCCAGGTGGGATGGGCTCGCCAGAGCGGGCCCCCGGACGCCCTGGACCACCTGGTCGCGAGCGCGGTCCGCCCGGTGACCTCCTGGGCGGCCGCCCTCTCCCAGAGGCGGACGTTCGCACCCCACCGTCGTGCGGTCAGATCGGCGTGGTGCTCGCGGGTGCGCAGAATGTCGACGCGGGCCAGGTAGGCCAGTACGACGGTGATGACCAGCATCGCCGCGTGGTGCGCCACCCGGGTCTGTTCCCGCGACTGCATGTACGTGCCGGCGGTGCCGGGCAGGCTCACGACCGCGACGTACCCCAGGTCGAGAGGGAGGATCACCCCCAACAGGATGCGCCAGAGAGCGACGGTCGCGTAGGCGATGTCAACGTCACGGTTGTGCAGGTGGGCCAGTTCGTGCAGCACCACCGATCGAAAGTCCTCGGGGTCGCGGTGGCGTCGGGCGACGAGGCCACCGTCCAGACAGACGGTGTAGCGACCGAGACGGCCGAAGACCACCGCACCGGTGCTGGGTACGGCGGGCGCGATGACGAAACGGGGCGGGCGCCTCAGCCCGGCCACGGCGACCAGGTCGGCCAGGACGGTGGAGAGGTCCGCGAGACCGTCGACGTCCTCTACCGGCACCACCCGGCTCCGCCGCCCCTTCCACAGCGGCAGCACCCAGTACAGCGCCACGGCGCAGAGCGACACCAGCAGCAGTGCGCCGGGCTTCCACCACCATGCCTGGTGCGGCACGAAGCGCTCCACGCACTCCTTGAACGCGGATGCCTGGTCGACGGCGCGCACCCGCACGTCGAGGTCACTGAGGCCCGGGTCGCCCCCGCTGGCGAGAGTGCAGCCGACCCCCACGCCGTTCGGGTCGGAGCGCGCGTTGATGACGCTGCCGGTGATGACGGCAGCGACACCCACGAAGAGCACGATCAACAGGAGGAAGCGTGGAAGAGTGCCGGCGTTCGACATGCTGAGGTGTGCCGACGACGGCTCCGTCGGCGTCGTCCGGTCCAGGACCACCGACATCGTGCGCCTAATCCCTTCCGGCCTGGTCGACCTCACCGGGCCCCGACGGGTCGCCGTCGACGGCCAGGACCAGCCGGGCCACCACCCGGTCACCCAGCAGATCCGCCTCCTCCGGGGTCAGGCCGGCGGGAACCCCGAGCTCGACCACCCGGTCCCGGACGGCCTGCAACTGCCGCACGGTCAGCGGGGCCATGGGCTGTGGTGGCGCTTTCCGGCGTAGGCGGGCACGCAGCCAGCCGCCGACGCCCGAGCCCGCACGACTCGCACCAGCACCGACCGACAGTCGGACGGTCTCGTCCAGGGCGATCCAGACCAGCGGGGTGACCAGCGCCGCGGTCTCGGCCAGGCCGAACCCGAGCGGCTCCCGCCCGGGTCGACGCCGCGTCAGGCGACGCACCACGGTGTCGTCGTCGAAGCGGTGCAGTGCGTCGACGAGCACCAGTTCGTCGGGAGCCAGCTCTGCTACGACGTCACGCACCACATCGCGTACCAACTGCGGGGGCCGCACGCCCCGTCCATCTGCCCGTTGAATGTCCGGTTCCATCGAAGCTCCCCGCAGTGTCGCCGCTACCGGAAGGTACCGATTGTATTGACCGTCTCCACATTTCGATGGCCGGTAGCGGCCGAACCCGGTGCACGCGACCGGACCCAGGCCGCGTTGCGTGCTCGTGAACGGGGACTGCTCTGACCGCCGTCACGCTCCGCCGCGGCGCGTCCCACCGTGGTCGGCACGGCTACGACCGGACCCACCGCGCCGACATTCGGGTCCGACCGTGATCGGGACCGGCGGGTGCGTAACGTGCAGGGGTAAACGTTGTCGCGACGAGGAGACTTCATGTCCAAGCCACCGCTTCCCGAGGCCGCGGTCGCCATGCTCCAGAAGCCGAACCCCGCCGTCATCACCACCCTGCGCAACGGTGGCCAGCCGGTATCCGCCGCAACCTGGTACCTGTGGGAGGACGGCCGGATCCTGGTCAACATGGACGAGAGCCGCCGCCGGCTGGAACACGTCCGCAACGACCCCCGGGTGTCCCTCACGGTGCTCGACGAGGCCGGTTGGTACACCCACGTCAGCATCATCGGGCACGTCGCGGAGCTGCGCCCCGACGAGGGTCTCGCGGACATCGACCGGTTGTCGAAGCACTACACGGGCAACGCGTACCCACGGCGGGAACGCGCCCGCGTCAGTGCCCTGATCGAGATCGACCGCTGGCACGGCTGGGGCGCGCAGAAGGACAACAACCAGGTCGGCTGACCGCTGCCAACCACGCTGACGCCCTGGCGGGGCCACCGTCAGGGCGTCAGGGCAGCCCATGCCGCCCTCGGCTGGGCGGCTCTTGACCGCACGGTGTGCTCGGCTTAGCTTCATCAATCAAATAAGTGTCTTTACTGATTGATTGCCGTCCTCGTGGGAGTGTGCCGATGCGACAACTCCGTCACCGCCGTCTCACCGCCGTCGTCACCCTGGCGGCCCTGCTGGTCACCGCCGCGCCACCCACCGCCGCGAGCGCGGGCGACAACGCGAAGCGCCGCGACGGCTACCACCGGGTCGGGTACTTCACCCAGTGGGGCATCTACGGCCGGGCCTTCCCGGTCAAGAAGCTCGACACCTCCGGCGCGGCGAGCCGCCTCACCCACCTCAACTACGCGTTCGGCAACGTCAGCGAGGACGGACGCTGCTATGTGGACGGCGGCCCGGGCGAGGGTGACGCCTGGGCTGACTACCAGCGGCCGGTCCCGGCCGAGGAGAGCGTCGACGGCGTCGCCGACGCCCCCGGCCAGGCGCTCAACGGTAACTTCGGCCAGCTCGCCAAGTTGAAGGCCAAGCACCCCGGCCTGAAGGTGCTGATCTCGCTGGGCGGGTGGAGCTGGTCGACGTACTTCTCCAACGCCGCCCTCACCGACGCCTCCCGCAAGACGTTCGTCGCGTCCTGCATCGACCTGTACCTGAAGGGCAACCTCCCGGGCTCCCCCGGCGCCGCCGCCGGCGTCTTCGATGGCATCGACCTCGACTGGGAGTGGCCGAACTGGGACGGTGAGCCGGGCAACGTCATCCGCCCGCAGGACCGGGAGAACTTCACCAAGCTGCTCGCCGAGTTCCGCCGGCAACTGGACGCGTACGGGCGTACGACCCGCACGCACCACCCGCTGACCGCCTTCCTGCCCGCCAACCCGGCCACCATGGACGCCGGCTACGAGGGCCGCAAGATCTTCACGTACCTGGACTTCGCGACGGTCCAGGGGTATGACTTCCACGGCGGGTGGGAGGCCGTGGCCAACCAGCAGTCGGCGCTGCGCGTGCCGGCGGGTTCGCCGGACAACCCGGACTTCTCCGTCGAGGTGGCCGTCGACGGCTGGATCGCCCGCGGGGCGCCGCGTGCCAAGCTCGTCCTGGGCATCCCCTACTACGGTCGCGGCTGGACCGGCATCACCGGCGGCGGCAACGGCCTCTTCCAGCCGGCCGCGAGCCCCGCGCCGGCGACGTTCGAGGCCGGGTACGAGGACTACAAGTTGCTCAAGACCCTGGCCGGCAACGGTTACACCGTGCACCGCGACCTGCGCGCCGGGCACGCCTGGCTGTTCGACGGTACGACGCTCTGGACGTACGACGATCCGGCGGTCGTGCTGCAGAAGATGCTCTACATCCGGCGTACCGGCCTGGGTGGCGCGATGATCTGGTCGCTCGACGGCGACGACGACAATGCCACGCTGACCAAGACGATCGGCCTCGGCCTGACCACCTGGTAGCCGTACCCCGCTCGCCCGGCCCGTCGCCGGCCGATTCCCCGGTCGGCGGCGGGCCGGTGTCAGGTCAGTAGGTGTACCACCGCTCGCTGTACCGCCAGGCCGGGCTGCCATCCGACCGCGTGGGCAGCCGGTCCTCGTCAGGATCGGATGGGGTGACCCCGTGCAGGGTGCCGCCCGCGAAGTCGGGCCAGTTCGGTTACGTTGGCCCGCACGGCCGGCAGATCCTCCAGCGCCTGTTGGCTGTGCGTGGCGGTGCCGATCAGCAGCGCGGTCGACCTGCTCGGGTCGGGGCGGCTCACCGGTCGTTCGTCTCGACAGACGGTTCGTGATCGGCCAGAGCGCGTACGGCAGCCTCGATGAGCGCGGTGACCTGGTCCATGTCGCGGGCACGGCGGACGTCCAGCTCGGCGGACGATCCGCCGGGAAGGGTCAGCTTCACCGTCACGTCCTCGCGGCGGTGGGTCAGCCAGCCGGCGATCGCCTGCACAAGCACCATCACAGCGCCGCCACTGCCGACGGCCACCAGCAACACGTCCGTTGCACCCGCCGACATCTCGTCGGGCGGCGTCGTCGAGCCGGGAGCGGGCGCGGCGGTCACCTGCCCGCGGAGCACATCCTCGGCGCGAAGCCACGACGCGAGGGAACGTCGAGCATCGGCAGAGGGAAGATCCGGATAGACCGAGAGCGTGATGGTCTCCTGAGACGCGGGCACCGTCTTCTCCTTCCGGCGAAGGCCAACCCCCCTTTGTCATCCTGCCAGGCGGCATCACCTTCGGGCAGCCCCGGAGAGTCACCGAAGTCGATCAGACCTTGACCGCCACATCAGCCGATTCATAGGCTCCGGCCACTGCGAGGCTTTCCCCCAAGAAGGGAACCCGAGACATGGCCCCATCGTCGCGTCCGTTCTGGAAGATCCCCCCGAGGCGGCTGGCGGGAGCCGCCACGATCGCGCTCCTGCTCGGCATGACCCCCCTGCTCAGCGGCACCTCGGCCGCGAGCGCCGCCCGGCCCTCCCCGTGCCGCACCGACCCGACCGCCCGGTTGGACACCGTGCCCAGCCCGGAGGCCGTGTTCGGCTTTCCGCTCGGGGCGGGTCAGGAGCGGGTCGTCACCAACGAGGAGGTCCGGACGTACCTCGGGGCCGTCGACCGCGCCTCCGACCGGGTCGTCACCGGAGTGATGGCCACAAGCGTGCTCGGCCAGCCGCTGCCGTAGGCGGTGGTGTCCAACGAGCGCAACGTCCGGCCGGCGGCCCTGCGCCGGATCGCCGACGACGTACGGGACCTGCGTGATCCCCGCCGGACCAGCGCGCGGACCGCCGCCCGGACGGCGAAGGACAGCCCGGCCATCGTCTGGGTCGCCGCGAACGTGCACGGCGGCGAGAAGAGCGGCACCGACGCGGCACTCAAGACGCTGTACGAGTTGGCGGCCGGCCTGTCCTGCGCGGTCGAGCAGCGCAACGACAACCTCGTCACCATCATCGTTCCCACCCAGAATCCGGACGGCCGCGACGCGACCCGGCGGCAGAACGAGTTCGGGTTCGACATGAACCGGGACTGGTTCGCGCGCACCCAGCAGGAGACCGACGGCAAGCTCGAGCTGCTGCGCCGCTACCCGCCGCAGGTGTTCATCGACGCGCACGAGATGGGCGGCCGGCAGTACTTCTTCCCGCCCAACGCCGACCCGATCCACCACGAGATCGCCGGTGAGGCGGTGGACTGGATCAACCGGATCGGCGAGGCCAACAAGGCGGGCTTCGGCTACAACGGCGCCTGCGACGACACCGTGACCACCGAGTGCTACTTCAACTACGACACGTACGACATGTTCTTCATGGGTTACGGCGACACCGTGCCGACCACCGGCTTCGGCGCGGCCGGCATGACGTACGAGAAGGGCAGCGCCTCGGCGGTGGCCGACCGGGTGCAGCAGCAGTTCCACACCCAGTGGTCGACGCTGGGCTGGGCCGCCGCCAACAAGCGTGAGGTGCTGGACGGCTACTTCGACATCTGGACCGACGCGCTCGCCCAGGGCCGGGCGGGCACGCTGGAGCCGAACGAGGTGGTGCAGCCCACCAACGAGGTCCAGTTCCCGGTGCCGGCCATCACGATCCGCTCGTACTTCCTGCTGCCCGACCGGCAGCTCGCCGACGTCCGCCAGCTCGTCGAGCGGCTGCGCCGGATGGACGTCGAGGTGTACGAGGTGCAGAAGCCGACCCGGGTGCCCACGGCGCGGGTCTTCGGCGGCCGGACCGCCACCAACGTGACAGTGCCGAGGGGCGCGTACTGGATCCCGATGGACCAGCCGCAGAAGCACTGGATCCAGGCGATCATGGGCGAGGACCCGTACGTCCCGTTCCCCTACTTCTACGACGTGTCGTCCTGGAGCAACCCGCTGCTCATGGGCGTCTCCACCATCTACACGGGAGACAACGTCCGCCCGAGGGCCCAGCTCGTCCGCACGGTGTCCGGCGGCCGGTCCGGGCTCGCATGGTCGTGGGGCTCCTACACGTACCCGCTGGACTCGGCGGCCGCCGCGGAGCTCACGTTCGGCCTGCTCGGCCGTGGCGTACCGCTCGTGCGTGACCTGGCGACGAGCCGGGTCGCCATCCCGGCGACCACGGTCAACCGGACGGTCGACGAGCTGGCCGGATCCCTCGGGGTGACGCTCACCCCGGGCGGCCGCCCCACCGGCACTCCCCTGGCCCGGCCCGACGTCGGGCTGTTCCAGGGCACCGGCATCTCCACCACGTCCGGCTCGCACGGCGAGGCCCGCTACGTGCTCGGCAAGCGGTGGGGGCTCGACCTGAAGCCGGTCACCACGGCCGACATCAACGACAACACCGAGGCGTTCACCGGGCGTGCCGTGCTGCTGGTCCCCGACGGTAGCAACGCCACCGGCGGTCTGACCGCCGCCGGGCAGGTCAACCTGCGTAACTGGATCGCCCAGGGCCACACCTACGTGGGGCTGCGCAACGAGGGCACCCGGGTGGCCCGTGCCGCTGGGCTCACCTCCACCACCGAGAAGGCCAAACCGGCCGACTACCTGGTGATCGGCTCACACCTGCGCGTCGACGTCGACACCGACAACCCGGTCGCGTCGGGCCGCCCGGCGGAGGACTTCGAGTTCAACAACAGCGACCCGATCCTCACGCCGAGCACCACAGGCACGAACGTGCTGCGCTACCCGACCGGTGACACGTTCTGGGCCAACGGCTACACAGTGGGCGCGGACGCGCTCAAGGGGACGGCCGCCGTCGTGGACGAGCCGACCGGCGCCGGCAGGGCGGTGCTGTTCGCGTTCAATCCGCTCTTCCGGGCGTACAACGAGAATGGTCTGCACCTGGTGGCCAACGCGCTGCTGTACCCGGCCGGCGCGGCTGACGCCCGACGGACGCCGGGCCTCGACGCGGCGCGCGCCAGCGCCGCCGCCGCGCCTGTCGCTCCGGACCTGGGCGGCGGGTGGCGGCCGATCACCATCGAGGTCGCGGCGACGGACCTGCCGCGCACCCGGGCCATCGTCGAACGCTTCACCGCCGACGCCCGAACGTCCGCGAAGGACGATTCGGTGTACGTCGTGATCCCGAACCCGCAGGGACTCCAGGCCGACGAACACCCGTTCGCGAAGGATCTGGTACGCGCGCTGCGCGACGCGCGAGTGCCACTGCGGTCGGTGGTCGCCTGACAGAGCCCCGCACAGCGAAGCGCCCGTCCCCGATCGGGGGCGGGCGCTTCCGCGTGTTGGAGGTGGTTACGGCCGCCGGGCGACCTCGGCGACGAACGCCCGCCACGACGCCGGCCCGAAGACCAGCGCCGGCCCTTCAGGATCCTTGGAGTCCCGCACGCCCACGATGCCCGGCAGATTGTCCGCAACCTCGACGCAGTTGCCGCCGCCGGAGCCACTGCGGGTGGATCTCCGCCACACAGCGTCGATCAGGTCCATGATGTCTCTACTTCCCTCATCAGAACGAGTGACTGGCGGCGGGGCTGCGCCTCACTGCGGACCATCTCCCACCTCGACATGAGGGTATCCACATCGTCGTCGCGGTCAACGACAACCCCGCCGAGCTGGTTCTCCATCTCGGCCACCCGCCAACCTCGCCGCGCTGAACCCCGCCGCGCCACTGCCCGACCTGACCGAACGCTTCACCGGCTGGGCGTCCGCGCGGTAGCTGGGCCGCGGGGGTAGATCTTGGACAGTTTCCGTTAGCGCGGAACGGAAAGTGTCCAAGATCTGGTGGCGAGAGGCTCGGACGGCGGCGAGACTCCCGGGAATGGTGCCCCCCGACGATGCCGACGCACTCGAATGGCTCGCCTTCGAGCAGGCGGGCGTGCTGACCACCGCGCAGCTCTCCGGGCTGCTGAGTGAGGGCACGGTTCGTGGCCGGATCCGCTCCGGCCGATGGCGGTCGATCTGCCGAGGCGTTCTGCTGACCGGCAACGGTCGCCTCACCCGCGACCAGCAACTCTGGGTCGCGGTGCTCGCCGCCGGGCCGGCCGCGGTGCTCGCCGGTGTCACCGCCGCGGCCGAAGCCGGGGTACGCGGACTACGACGCGAACCGCTGCACGTGCTGGTCCCAGCCACCCGTCGCGCCGCACGGACCACCCTGCGTCGACTGCCGATCGACATGCCTGCCGTCCTCGTTCACCGCACGTCGGTGCTGCCCGAGGCCCATCTCCAACTCGCCCGTCCACCGCGAACGACGACGGCGCGGGCACTGGTCGACGCGGCGGGCTGGGCGGCCGGTGTGGACGAGGCGCAGGCGCTGCTAGCCGCCGGCTGCCAGCAAAGGCGGGTGCTGCCCGAGGAACTGGACGCTGTGCTCGCCGTCCTACGCCGCGCACCCCGCCGGCAACTGATCCAGCAGGCCGTCACCGACATCGCCGGCGGCGCGCAGGCGCTCTCCGAGATCGACTTCCTGCGGCTCTGCCGCCGGCACCGGCTGCCCGCGCCCGACCTGCAGAGACACCGGGTCGATGCAGCGGGCCGAAACCGGTGGCTGGACGCGTACTGGCGGGAGTGGCGGGTGCAGGTGGAGGTCGACGGCGCGCACCACATGGACGCCCGGCAGTGGGCAGCGGACATGCGCCGGCAGAACGACATCTGGACCAGCGGGGACCGGATCCTGCGCTTTCCCGCGTGGCTGGTCCGTGCCCGCCCCGACGAGGTCGCCGAGACCGTCCGCCGTGCCCTCGTCGCCGCAGGCTGGACGGCAACCCCGCCCCTGCGCCGCCCTGGGCAGAAGTGACCGTCCAGCGCCGCCGCTCATGGTTTACGGCCGACGCCGCTGTAACCGGTGCCGGCGACCTCCGGATCGTCGGTTGCCGGCGGCTCGGCGTACGGCCACATGTTGACCAGCCCGGGTGGCTCCAGGACTAAGTTGCCGAAGAACCTCGCGATGTCCGCGTGGCTGCGCGGCACGAACGGGCTGTTGGCACGCTGGTAGATCGCGGAGATGCGGGCCATCAGCTCGGGGTGCGCATCCGTGCCGGCGTGCGACAGCGCCAGGTAGCTGCCGGGCGCGAGGGCGTCGCGGTAGCTCGCCACGATCCGCTGCGGACCCTGCTCGTCGGGCACCAGGTGCAGCACGAACATCATCAGCACCGCGACCGGGCTGCCGAAGTCGATCGCGCCGCCGATCTCCGGGTGGGCGAGGACCTGCTCGGGGTGTCGCAGGTCGGCCTGCAGCACCGACACCGCCTTCGAGTCGGCGAGCAGAGCGCGGCCGTGCGAGCAGACCACCGGGTCGTTGTCGACGTAGACGACACGCACCTCCGGGTCGATGCGGTGAGCGATCTCGTGCACGTTGTCCCGGGTGGGCAGCCCGGAGCCGAGGTCCAGGATCTGCCGGATGCCCTTCTCCTCGACGAGGTGGCGAACCGTGCGGGCGATCAGCTCGCGGCCCTGCCGGGCGGCCTCGGGCATCCACGGCGCGACCTGCAACACCATCTCGGCGGCGGCCCGGTCGGCGGCGAAGTTGTCCTTGCCGCCGAGGTAGTAGTCGAACATCCTGGCCGCGTTCGGCCGGTCCGGTTCCAGGCCGACCTCGGGCTCCGACTGTGTCACGACCGACCACCTCTCCCCCGTCGATCCCGCAGCCTAACGTCCACGGTGGCCGACCGGCTGCCCCTCCGGTCGGCTTGCGGACAACCACCGGGCCGGATCACGACAGCGGTCACGGCACCGCGCGGCGCAGGCTGGCGGCGATCGCCGACGACGGGCGTCGGTCGGAGGAGGCGCGCGGCCCATGGGCGTACCCCGGGCAGGGTCGGTGGGTCGCACGGCGCTCGCCGGTTGCCTCGCCCTGCTGCTGATGTCCACCACCGTCGGGTGCCGCCGGTCGCGTTCCGCGCCTGCACCGGCGGGCGCCGCCGCCACGGTCGGCCTCACCGTCGCGGTGTCCCAGCCGTCCTACCGGTTGGGTGAGCAGATCAGCCTCCGGATGAAGCTGACCAACAACCGGGACGCCGAGTGTCAGCTCAGCCGGGTGCCGGACGGGGCGGTGACCGTGCTGTCGCTGACCCGCGACGGCACGCCTGTCGCGCCCGCCATCGGCGGTGCCGCCTACTACCGGGACTTCACCGCGTACCTGATCGGCAACCTGGTCCGGGTGCCACCGCGCGGGTCGGTGGAGCTGACCCTCGGCAGCGACCCGCAGAGCCCGGTGGGCGCGGCGTTGACGACGTCCGCTCCGGACGGTCGCGGCGGGGCCACCGTCACGTGGTGGCCGGTCGACCAGCCGGGGGCGTACCGGCTGGTGGTGGGCTACCTGCGGGCACCGCTGCGGGGAGTGCCGGCGGACGCCTGCGCCGCGACGGCCGAGCAGGGCACCGTCGCGTTCGAGGTGCGGGGCGGGTGAGCGGCGTGCGCGCGATCCGGGCCGGGTTGATCCTCGCGGGGGTGCTGGTGCTGCTCGCACCATCGGCCGCGGCCGCCGTGGTCACCGTCGAATCCGACCTGCAGACGGAGTACGCGGGCTGCGTCGGACAGATCCGCGGCTCCGGCAACGGGGCCGTGCTCGACGAGTTGGAACGCTCCGGCAAAAAGATCAAGGTCCGTAGGCCCATCTTCGGCTCGGAGAGCAGCACCACGACGTACGTCCCGGGCAGCGACGTGCAGATCAACTGGGTGCCGGAGAACGACGGGCGGAAGCTGGACGACGAGGGCGCAGGCTTCACGGAAGACCAGTGCGCCACCCTGATCCACGAGATGAACCATGCCCTCGACGAGGTGAACGACACCGACCGGGGCCAGTTCTGCACCCAGGGCGGCCAACAGGCGAGCACAGTGGACCCCGCCGAGGTGCACGCGGTGTTGGCGGAGAACGCGTACCGCAAGGCGGTCGGCGTGCCGACGCGCCCGTCGTACGGTGGTATGAAACTGCCGGCCAACGGCAAGGACTGCGACCAGCCCAGGCCCCGACCGCCCGGCGGTGGGGGTTGCTCGATCTCGGTGATCGGCAAGGGTTACCGCTGCGCCAACAGCAACGGCGACCCGCACCTGCTCACCTACGACGGCCAGCGCTACGACTTCCAGGCCGCCGGCGAGTTCGTGCTCAGCCGCTCGACGACTGACGACTTCGAGGTCCAGGTACGCCAGACGATGTTCCCGGCCAGCTCGGTGGTGGCGGTGAACTCGGCGGTCGCGGCCCGGGTGGCCGGCGACCGGGTCGGCGTGTACGCGACACCCGACGGCCCGGCGGTCCGGGTGAACGGCGGCTCGCCCGTGTCCGCGCCTGACGGGGTGAAGCTGCCGCGCGGCGGCACCGTCACGAGCTGGTACGACGGCACGATCACGGTGGACTGGCCGGACGGCACGCAGCTGACCGCGCACCCGATCGGTGTGTGGGGGTTGAGCGTGAGCGTCGGCGCACCGCCCGCACGCGCCGGGACGCTTGAGGGTCTGCTCGGCGACCACGACGGTGATCCGGGTGACGACCTGAGCGTCCGCAACGGGACGAGGGTGGCGTCGCCGCCCACGTTCGAGGCGTTGTATCCGGGCTTCGCCGACAGCTGGCGGGTCGAGGCGCAGCGGTCGTTGTTCGACTACGAGCCGGGCCAGTCCACCGCCACGTTCACCGACCGGCGCTTCCCCGAGCGGCAGCTCACCGTCGACGACCTGCCCAACCGGGCCACCGCGGAACTCGTCTGCCGGCGGGCCGGCGTGACCGATCCGCGTGCCCTCGCCGAGTGTGTGCTCGACGTCGGCCTCACCGGGCAGGTGGCGTTCGCGACCGACGCCGCACGGGCCCAGCGCGCCACACCCGGTGCCGGTGACGTCAGCCTGGAGGTGACGCGGCCCGGTGCCACCGCCGCCCTGAAGGTGCCCGGCCGGGCCGGTCAGAAGATCTTCGTCGAGGTGCCGGCGGCCACCACACCGGACCGGTGCGGCATCCTGCTGCTGCTCGACCCGCAGGGCCGCCAACTGGCGACCGGCTGCGTGATCTCGGGAGTCGGCTTCATCGACACCACCACCCTCGCTGTCACCGGCGACCACCAGGTGGTGCTCGACCCGTGGGACGCCGACCTCGGCCGGGCGACGGTGCGGTTCGTCACCGTGACCGACGAGGACAAGACGCTCACCCTCGACGGGCCGGCGGTGCGGGCGACGCTCGCCCAGCCGGGGGCGGTGAGCCGCCTGGCGTTCGACGGTCGCGCCGGCCAGAAGGTGTTCCTCCAGGTCACCGGCGCCACCCTGCCCGACCGCTGCGGGCTGCTCCTGCTGCGCGACCCGGCCGGCGAACAGGTGACCAGCGGCTGTGTCATCGGCGGCACGGGGTACGTCGACGGCGTCGTCCTGCCGGTCACCGGCGGGTACGTCCTGGAGGTCGACGGGACCTCCACCGACACCGGCTCAGCGGACGTGCGGCTGCGCGACGCCCACGACGAGCAGGCCGACACCGTCGCCGACGGCCGTGCCGTGACGCTCACCGTCAGCCGACCCGGCGCCGTGAGCCGGCTGCGGTTCCCCGCCGACGCGGGTCGCCGCGTCGCCGTCGAGGTGACCGCGGCGAGCCTGCCCGACCGGTGCGGGATCCTGCTGCTCACCGGGCCGGACGGCGACACGGTGGCCAGCGGCTGCGTCATCGGCGGGACTGGACGGTTCGAGACGGACCCGTTGCCCAAGCGCGGCACGTACACGCTGCTGCTGGACCCGGGGGCCGACGAGACCGGCACGGCGACGCTCACCGTCCGCCAGGTCGGCTGACCGTGGTCCGGCCGGCCCGACGGGCCGGCCGGACCACAGCGTCAGCCCGTCGCGCAGACGGTGCCGTTGAGACGGAACGCGGTGGGCAGCACGTTCGGTCCGCTGTACGCGCCGACGAAACCGGCGCTCACGCTGGCGCCGGCGGCGATCTGCCGGTTGTCGTCGGTCGGGGTGACCCGCACGGCGGTGCCGACCTGCTCCCAGGTGGCGCTCCACCCGCTGCTCACCTGCTGCCAGCCGGTCGGCCAGGTCCAGGTGAGCGTCCACCCGTTGATCGGCTTCGTACCGTTGTTGGTGATCTCCACTCCGCCGATGTAGCCGTTGCCCCAGTCGTTGTCGGCGGTGAAGCGGACGGTGCACGTGCTGGTGGCCGGGCCGCCGGTGGCGAACGTGAGCGGCGGCGACGACCAGGACACCCGACCGGCGGTGTCGCGGGCCAGCACGTTGACGGTGTACCTGCTGCCCGGCACCAGGTTGCCGACCGTGAACGCGGTCCGACCAGCTCAAGCGGGGACGCTCCCGCCGTCGGCGGTCGGGGCGCGGCGACGGCGGCGGGCGACGTACCCGGCCAGCGCCAGCAGCACGACGGCCTCGACCACCAGCACGGTGACCGCCCAGCCGGGCCCGATCCAGCGGGCCAGCGAGTCGTACCAGAAACGGACGAGCAGGATCAGCACGGTCACCGCGAAGACAGCCGACGCCACCCCGTACCCCGTGTAGATCAGCCGTTCGCGGCGGCGGTAGCCGGCGGTCGCGCGCCGACCGCCGCGCAGCAGCCGCCCCCAGAATCGGTACGTGTCGGCGCGCAGGTCGGCGAGGTTGAGGGCGTGGCTGAGCATGTGGTAGCCGTCCAGCCGCAGGAACGGCACAAGGTTGAGCGTGGCGGTCGCGGTGCCGAACAGCAGCATGGTGCCGGCCAGGTCCCGCAGCGCGCCGGGCCCGGCCCAGGCGCGGATGGCGGCGAACGGCACCAGCGCCAGCATGCTGACGAACACGCCGGCGAACGCGGTGGCGACCCGCCGCCGGGGGGTGAACAGCACGATGTCGTCGACCTTGCAGTACGGGGCCAGCAGCGGGAACCGCCACATCACCCCGATCTCACTGACCCGCCCGCCGAAGTGTCGGCAGGTCAGGCCGTGCGCGCACTCGTGCAGGAAGACGATCAGCCAGGTGATCACCACGGCGGCCACGATCGCGGCGAGCGGACGGTGCCCACCGCCCACCCCGGTCAGCAGATCCGGCAGGTGCGCCACGACGTACCCGGTCACGACGAGCACGGCCAGCAGGGCGGGCAGCACGAACCACCAACTGAACAGCGGGCCGAGCCGGGGCAGCAGTCGGGTGAAGAGGGCGTCCGGGTCGAACAGCGGCCAGCGGGCCGACAGCGGCCCACGCCGGGCCTTCGCGGCGCCCTCGGCGGCGGACGCGGTCAGGCGGGCGATCTCCCCCGGATCGGTGGCGCCGTCGAGCAGTTGCCGGCGGTGCAGCATGCCGAAGAGCTGCTGCCAGTTCTCCGGCCCGAGCCGACGCTTGAACGTCGCGGCGTACTCGGCGGCGATGTCGTCGAGGGTGCGGGTGCCGTCCATCCGGGAGAGCAGGAAGTGCTCGCGTGGGCCGACCCGGTAGAACCAGCCGGTCTCGGCGTCCCGGACGTGGTGCACGAGCTTCTCGCCGCGCCACTGTCCGGGGCCGAGCGCCACCCCGTCGCGCAGTCGGGGGCGGGTCCAGGTCGCGTCGACGGTGGTCATCGCGTGCCGGCCGGCGCCTCGTCGAGCAGCGCGGCGCGCAGCAGATACGACAGGTAGATCTCGTCCAGGATGCTCACCCCGAGCCGGTTGTTGGTCATGTGCACGTACGAGCTGAGCAGGATGGGCAGCGCGGCGTCGAGGTCGGTGACCGGTGTCGGGTCCGCCCCGCCGCGCTGGAACAGCAGGTCGCCGCCCTCGGCGAGGGCCACCACCCGGTCCCGCAGCGCGGCGCAGTGCGCCAGCCAGCGGCCCTCGACGCCACCGAGGCGCGCCGCCGACCGGTCCCGGGCCGCCGCGCGGATGTCGGCGAGCCGGCCGCGCAGGGCGGTGTCCATCCGCCGGTAGCTGGTGTCGAAGCTGGCGTGGTAGTCGTCGCTGGGCTCCGAGTAGGAGACCTCCCAGAACGTCCGGTACTCATCGAGGAAGCCGGCGATCCGCGTGTCGTCGTCGAGGAAGACGGCACACATCATCATCGTGAGCTGGGCGGAGAGGCCGAGCAGCACCGGCCGGACGTGCACGTTGGTGGTGGCCAGCAGGTCGAGCACCACGTCGCTGGAGTGCTCGAAGTGCCACTCGGCCAGCTCGATCCCGGCGGGCCCGCCGTAGCGGCCGTACTCCCGCTCGTACGGGATGTGGTGGTGGCTGTTGTTGGCCCGGATGGGCATCACGCCGTCCGGGCCGTACTCCTCGTCCCACCGCTGCTGGCCGTACTCGGCGAGGAACATCTGCCGGTACAGGTCACCGAGGCCGGCGCTGTCCACCTCGTACAGGGCGGGCCGGCGGCGCAGGAACGCCTCGATGGCCGCGTCCACCCGGGCGCGGACCACCGCTGGGTCGACGCCGGGGGCGGGCAGCACCCGCAGGCGTACGTGTGGCCCCTCCATCCAGTACTTGATGAAGAAGTACCTGCTGATCAGCCCTTCGGCCCGCAGCTCGTCCACCAGCGGCCGGACGCCCTCGACGAGCATCGGGTTGGCGTTGCTGGCATAGAAGACGTGCACGCTGAGCCAGCCGTGGTCGACAGGCGAAGGGTAGTCAGTCATCGTTCACTCCGTCTCGGACACCGTTGAGTTCGACGGTCAGCTCGGTGACGTGCGTGCCGGCGTCGCCGCGCACCATCTGCTCGTCGCGGCCCGGCAGCATCTCGGTCAGCACGAGTCGACTGCCGGCGCCACGCGCCGTCGTGTCGAGCAGGTGCAGCGAGAAGTGGCTGTCGAAGTCCACGTAGAGCGGCTTGTGGTCCGGCCGGGTCGCGGCCTGGGCGCCGTCGTCGCCGGCCGCCGGGGTGAGCCGGGTGCCCTCCGGGGTGGCGAAGACCCGCCTCGGCAGCCCGTTGTCGCGCCGCCACCGCTGCCACGCCAGGAACCACTGTGCGTCGCTCTGCTCGGGCGTACGGGTCGGCAGGTGGTCGGGGTGCAGCTTCCACATCCGCCGTTGCAGCACCACGTCGCCGTGCACGATGCGCGGGTAGCCGGCGATGCCCCGGCCGGGCAGCGGCACGGTCGTGCCGGCCCACAGGTCGGGCTGGGCCATACCCAGGTAGGCGAAGGTGAGCAGCACCTGCTGCACCTCCGGCAGCGCCATCGGCAGCAGGAACCCCAGGTAGACCGGGATCACCTCGGCGTCGAGGCGCCGCGAGCGCAGCAGCAGCCGGTCGCCCACCGGATCGTGCTCGACGCTGAGGTCGTCCATGTCGATCTGCTCGGCCGCCGGTCGGTGGCTGATCTCCCCCGGGCACACCAGCTCGTACGGGGTGACCACCGGGTGCAGGTTGAGGTTGGTGGCGTCGTACCCGCCCTTGAGTTCGGCGAGCACCGCGCCGGGCGGCTGGAGACGCAGCAGCTCGGCGCGCAGCGCCCCGGCGAGGTCCTGCTCGGCGAAGAGGTGCGCGAAGCGGGAGAAGAGCAGCGTCATCCCGGAGTAGACCCGGTTGACCACCACCCGGTGCCGGCCGCCCTGGTCGGCGAGCTGGAGGAAGAACGACCGGGGGTCGAGCGTGCCGAGCGTCTCGGGCACCATGGCGGCGACGTCGGCCATGAACGCGTCGTCGAGGGTCAGCTCCTCGGCGTCGGCGGGCAGCCGGTCGTACGCGTCGTTCATCCGCCGGGCCACCTCCAGGCGGGCATCGTCCAGTGCGGTGATCTCGTCCTGCCGGAACCAGTTCTCCTGCCGGACGTAGCGGTTGTCCTCGTCGAACGCGCGGCGGCGCATCATCCGACCGCTGTAGTGCTCGAAGAAGTCCTGCTGGAACTCGTGGGCGAAGGTGAGCAGGTCGTCGCAGCGCCCGCCGTCGCCGTACCGGGCGCGGAAGAAGCCCTTGGTGGCCAGCCGGCGAGGCAGGTTGATGTCGAACACCGGCATGATCCGGGCCAGCGCCCGCAGGCCGGGCAGGATCTCCCGCTCCCAGCGGGCGCGGTCGGCGGTGACCGGGGCGTCGGTGTGCCGGGTGGCGTCCTCATAGACGAGGGTGCGCGGGGCCGGAACGTCGGGGCGTCCGAGGTCGGCGTGCGCGGCGACCAGCTCGTCGCGGATCCCGTCCAGCGCGCGGCGGCGGCCCGGCACGTCCTGCTCCGGAAACGCGGTGGCCAGCCGGTTGGCCCTGGCCACCCGCTCGGCGAGGCGGCGGGACCAGTCCCTGTCGATCTGCCGCAGCGCGCCGCGGTAGCCCTCGACCGGGTCGTCGGCGTGGATGTCCAGTTGCAGGTTCGGCACCACGAGCAGGCCGACGCGCAGCAGGTGGTGCAGGTACTGGGCGACCTCGTCGGCGGGCCGTCCGTCGGTGGTCAGCTCGGTGACCAGGTCGGCCATCCGCCGTACCCGGCCGCCGTCGAGGGCGGCCAGGATGTCGTGCAGCACCCGGCCGGTGGGGAGCACGAACAGCGACTCGTGGATCGACTCCAGGGTGATCGCGGCCTCGCCGTCCTCCGAGCTGGTCCGCCGCCGGCGCAGGTAGCGCAGCCGGCCGTGGGCGATGCGCCACCCGGTGGTCAGGGTCACCGGCAGGTCGGAGCGCAGCGTCTCGTCGGCGAGCACGATGGCCGAGAGCCGGCCCAGCGCGGCGAGGTTGAGCCGGGCGCTGCCGCGCGTCGCCGCGACCGTGTCGGCGGTGCTCGGAACGACGTGCAGCAGCTCGCCGGTGCCGCTCGCGAAGGTGCCGACGTTCACCGTGGTCAGCCGGCTGAACGGGCTGGTCTTGGCGGCGGTGCGGTAGGCGTACTCCAGCAGGGACCGCTCGATGCGACGGGCCCGCTTGCCCAGCGGGCCGGTCCCGGTGGCGTAGCCGGACAGGTAGCGGTCCAGCGACGGGGAGGCGAGCAGGATGCCGCCGCGCAGGTCCGGGTCGTCGGCGAGGGCCCGCAGCAGCGTGCGCCGGCTCGCCAGCTCGTCGTCGAGCACCGCCGGGCCGGCGGCCAGCTCCGTCCGGTACGCCGCGAAGGTCTCCAGCCAGTGGGTCAGCTGCCGGTGGGTGTCCGCGCCGACGGCATCGACCGGCCAGGCGGCCGGGTCGGCCGGGCGGGGCGCGCGGAGGTTGAACACGTCACGGCGCAACCGGATGAGGCGCTGCCGCAGCCCGTCGTCGCTCAGGTTGCGCCCCACCGCGCTCTGCAACGCGTCGGCCAGGTCCCGTCCGGTGGCGCGCAGCCGGTCCTCCAGGTCGAGCACCCGGCGTGCCCATTCGGCGCTGCGGTCGACGGCGAGCCGGTCGGCGACCTCGATCGGCAGTCCGGCGGTGCGCAGCATGAACACCCCAGGCATCCGCCAGGAGATCGGGGTCGCCGGTCGTGCGGGCAGGGACACCGTCACGGGTCTCTCCTTCGTCGGGTCGGCGCGGGTCGGGGCGTCACAGCCGGTACGCCATGTCGGCGGTGGCCTGCGGGTGTCGCCCGAGCAGCAGGAAGAGCACCGTGCGTTCGTCGGTGCCGTCCAGCCCGAGGGCGGTGTTCATGGCGACGTTGTCGAAGCCGAGGACGGCGCCGCAGCCGAGGTCCTGCGCGGTGGCCGCGCAGTAGACCCGCTGGGCGACGGTGCCGACCTCGGCGTTCAGGAGCCGGTAGCCGCGCGGCCCGAACACGTCGAGGACCGCGTCGGGACGCCCGGAGATGGCCAGCACCGCGCCGACCTGACCCATCGTGTAGTTGGTGAGGAAGTACTGCTGTTGCAGGAAGGCGGCCATCCCACCCTCGGGCTCGGGGGCGGCCGGCAGCAGGGCGTGTCGCCGCTCGCAGTAGGCGTAGCCGCCGCCCGGCAGCCCGTCGACGTGGTTGGCGAACACCCACAGCCGGGTCAGCTCGGGCCCGCCGTCGGGCCGTTTGACGTCCGCCAGGTAGCGGCGGCCGGCGGCGGCGAACGCGAGGGTGGTGCCGAGTTCGGCGGCGGTCAGGTCGGGTGGGCGACGGAACCGGCCGAAGCTGCTGGACCGACCGGCCAGAACCGTCGACAGTGGACGGGCCAGCCGGTCGAGCTGCGCGGCGGGCAGCTCGACCGGCGCACCGGGCAGCTCCCGGGGCGCGGCGGTGTCGACGGTGTCCGGAGCGGGCGCGGCGGGTGCCGCCGCCGCCCGGTGCACGGCGGTGACCGCCGCGAAGTCCCGGACGCGCCGGGACCGCTCAAAGGCCGGATAGCGGGTCCGCACGTCCGCGGGCACCGGCGTCGCCGCCGGGCCCGCGCCGCTGTCACCCCAGTCCAGGGGTACGACCGCGAAGACGCTCTCCGCGTCGCCGTCCAGGTCGAGCAGCCGCTCCAGGAGCGCCGGGTCGAAGCAGAGCAACCGCCGCAGGGGTACGCCCAGCGCGGGCGCCAGCAGGTCCCACGAGCCGAGCAGCGCACCGAGGTCCTGGGTGACCACGTGGTAGCAGAAGCTGTTGTACTTGAACGAGTTCTTCCAGAACCGGATGCCGGCCAGCAGGTAACTGTCGCCCGGGGGCGCGTCCACGCCGAGCGCGGCGCGTACGGTGCCGGTGACGTCGCCGATCAGCAACCGTTCCAGCATGTGCGAACCGGTGTGGTAGTGGTAGACGCCGGGCAGCAGCGGTCCCCCGGCCCCCGCCACCAGATACAGCTCCACCGGATACATGCCACCGCCGGACGCGGTGCCGCGCCCCCACACCGCGTGCTCGAAGTGCGCCCGCTTGGCGGCGTCCTGGTTCCAGTTGATCCCCAACCGCCGGTCCAGCACCCCGTACGACAGACGCAGCAGGGCGGCCAGTCGGGCCAGCGACCAGCCGGTGACCGGCGGCAGGTGCTCGCCGGTGTGCAGGTCGCGCAGGGTCGGCAGGTCGGGCGGCGTGGCCGGTAGCGGCAGCCGGGGCGCGTCCGGATAGCTCTTGTGCCGCGACGGCTGGTCGGCCCAGTCCACCTCGAAGTTGAGCGGCTCCATGGGCGTGCGGGCCCGCCGGAACACCGCCTCGGTGTACTCCCGGACGACCTCGATGGCCTGCTGCTGCATGGCGCTGCTCCTACGGGAAGGGATGCGGGTGGGGGTTGCGGCCGGTGGCGCCCAGCCCGTCCGGGCCGTGCCGCCCCCGGTCCACGTACCGGTCGAGGCGGTCGCTGAAGAGCACCCGTTGCCGCTGCCAGCCGAAGTCGATCGGGACCAGCGAGGGGGCCACCACGGCCATCGTGTGCACCCCGGCGACCTGCTGTTCGGGGCAGGTCTGGTCGACCGCGACGACGTCGCCGCCGAGGCCGGCGATCAGACCGGCGAGGTACGACATGTCGGCACGCAGGTCGTCGTGTGCGGGTCGGGCGGCGAGCCAGTCGCCGTACAGCTCGGACATGGACCGCAGCGGCGGGTCCTCGAAGAGGAACGCCGCGTGCCGCGCCATCTCCGGCAGTCCGTAGAGCAGGGCGTGGTGGCTCAGCTCGGTGACCCGGGTGTAGTCGCGGATCATCTCCCGCAGCTCGGGTTCGCTGGCGGCGACCCGCTCGTCGAAGCCGGGCACGTAGGAGGCGGTCTCGCACAGCGCCGCGCGGACCGCGTCGTCCGGGTCGAGGCTGGCCCCGGCGGCGAAGCAGAGCTGGCCGAGGCCGTCGCCGCGCTTGACGGCCACCGCCGTGACCACCGGGATCGGCAGGTCCGCGCGGGTGTCGAAGAGCCGGACGTCGTAACCCAGCAGGTCGACCCGGTCGAGCATGAAGTGCACCCGCTCGTCCCGGCAGGTCGCCGGGTCGATCTCGGCCAGCCGCGCCCGGCCGTACCAGGCGAGCAGGAACGCGTCGCGCTCGACCAGTTCGAGCATGCCGTGCAGCAACGCCTCCTCCGGGCAGCTGCCGCTGGCGCAGCCGTTGGAGCACTCCTGGACGAACTTGCGCTGGTCGGTGCGGCGGTCCAGGTAGTAGACGAGCTGCTCGGGGACGAGACGGGGCTCCCCGTCGCGCACCGAGAACCCCCACACCCAGTGCATCGGCTCGTCCGGCGAGTACGGCGCGTAGTAGAGCCCGTGGCCCTGGTAGAACGCCGGGTGGTAACCCAGGCCGGACGGGTCGAGCGCCGCCGGGGCGAGGTTGGCGTAGCTGTCGAACACCTCGGTACGCCTGGTCCGCGGGAACTGGCCGGCGTACCGCTCCAGGCCCTCCAGCAGCGCGTACGTCTCGCTGCCGCCGTAGCTGTTGGCGTGCCCGCTCCACCACATCTCGTGCAGGTCGTAGCGGCTGCGGACCCGGAAGTAGCCGGTGACCGGGGCGGTGGCCGTCACGTTGTACGCCCGCAGCGCGTTGCCGCCCAGCGCGCCGACGACGGGGTTGGCCAACGCGCCGACCGGCAGGTCCAGCTCGTCGGCCGCACGCAGCCGGTACGACGTCGGGTCGGGCTTCGGTCGACGGGTCAGGGTGGGAACGGCCGCCTCGGCGGTGTCCGGTCGGGTGGTGGCGCAGGCCGGGCACTCCGAGTCGGCAAGCACCTCCACCAGGGTCGTCTCCAGGGTGTCCATCCGCAGCTGGTGCAGCCGGGCGACACCAGGACGGTCGTCGGAGGTGCGGCAGGCCCGCCGGAACAGCTGCCAGAGCGCGTCGACGGCGAAAGGGGTGAGGTGCGGCAGTGACGCCACCACACCTACCGGAGACTCGTGCTCCAGGGCGTGCCGCTCCTCGCGGAGCCGGATGGCCTGCCAGCGACGTTGCACGCACAGCGGGCACGGGCCGGGCAGCGACCCCGGCTCGGCGGCACCGGTCCAGCGGGGGCCGACCAGCGCCGTCGCGCCGTGCAGCCAGATCGGCACCACGTCGCTGGTGAGCCCCTCACCGGCGTCGGCGTACGCGTCGGTGAGGCCGAGGGCGGCGATGCGTACGGTGATCCCGGCGGGCGGTCCGTCCTGGGCAGGCTGGTCAGCCCGGTCCTGGAGCCGCTCGTGGAACGCCTCGCCGAGCTGCTTGAGGCTGCTGTCCCACCCGGTGGAGGTGGTCCGGACGTCGACGATCATGCGGTTCACCTGTCTGCGGTCGCTGCGGTCTGGGGGTCGGGACCCGGGGTCCCCGCCGGCGTGGCTCGCCGGCGGGGACGGTTGCGGCGGTGGCTATCCGCCGCCGCATCCGGTGCTGGTGCTGCTGCTGCAGCAACTGGACGTGCTGCAACTGCAGCAGCTGGAGCAGGAACAGCTGGAGCTGGACCAGTCCATGACCATCGCGTCGATCGCGTCGACGTCCTCGATCTCGAACGTCTCGGTCTCCAACGCGCGGAGTTCCTCAGTCAGATCCGGCATTCCCTCTACCTCCCCTCGGGCGTACGCGGGCCTCGACGCCGTCCGGCCGTCCGGACCGGCCGGGTGGTGCCGAGGCTCAGCTGGTGCTGCTGCAACTCGACGAGGTGCAGCTACAACAACTGGACGTGCTGCAGCTGGAGCAGCTCGACGTGCTGGTGCTGCTGCTGCAGATGTCCATGTGGTCGGCGGACAGATCCGCGATGTCCTCGACCTCGAACGTCTCGGTCTGCAGGTCGCGCAGCTCGCCGCGGACCGAGTCGGACAGTGCGGCGGATGCCAGGGGTTGGGTCACGGGCCTCTCCTTGTGCCGAGGTCAGCGCCAGTCGTGGGTGGGTCTGCGTCCGCACCACCACGATGGAGCCAGCGGAGGCACGCAGGGGCTACTCGCCGGTGTCGGCCGGCGGCGGTTGGTGCGATCGGATGCGACGTCCCACCGGGTGACTGGATTGCGTCAGCGTTCGGGGGTCAACCCCCGGTTACCCCGGTCAGCCGCAGCTGGAGGTGCTGGTGCTGGTGCTGCAGCAGCTCGACGTGCTGCAACTGCAGCAGCTCGAGCAGGAGCAACTGGAGCTGGTAGCGGCGAGCGCCTCGCCGCCGTCCTCCACCTCCTCGATTTCGAAGGTCTCGGTCTCCAGCTCGCGGAGCTCGTCGTTCAGGGTGATCGGCATGTTTCCACCTCCTTCCACGGTGCGTGCCTCGCTCGGACCACTGGTGTGGTGGTTTCAGTCGGCCGTCCGGCCGTGGTGGCGCAGCAGGACCACACCGCTGCGGAACGCCCCGCTGGCGCGTACGTCGCGGGTGGTGGTCTCGACCAGCAGCGCGCTGATTCCCCGCTCGGCGAGGGTGGCCAGCACCGCGGCCCGGTCGGTGCCGCCGCCCACGGTGGCCCCGCTGTTGGCGCTCGCGGTGATGGTGGCCGGGTCGAAGTCGGCGAGCACCGGGTCGCCGAGGTCGGCGTCGGTCCCCTCGAAGTGCCGCACCTGGATCCGGCCCACCAGGTCGCGTACCGCGGCGAGCCGCGTGGCGACCGGGTCGAAGCCGCCGGCGAGCCGCCAGTCGCGGCCGCCCGACGTCTCGGTGACCGCGAGCACGGCGTGCGCCGGCGCCGCGCCGGGAAGGGCGAAGACCGCGAGTTGGCGGCCGAAGCGGTGGGCCGCCTTGACCACGAACGCGGTGTCGTCGTCGGCCACCAGCTCCTCCTCGCCGACCACGGTGAGGCCGCCGGCGCCGCGCATGGCCGCGGTCAGCGCGTGGTACGCCAGCGCGTCGGCGAGCCCCTGGTCGACGACACGGTCGATGCTGTCGGCGGCCGCCGCTCCGGCGACCGTCCGCTCCCCGAAGCCCTCGCCGTTCGCGGCCGACGTGGGCAGCGCCAGCGCGGCGGGCACCCACACGGTGTCGGTGCCGTCCAGCACGGTCGCCGGCAGCCAGCGGACCGACCGGCGCGGGTCCTCGGGGACGGCCCCGCTTGTGGTGCCCAGTTCGGTCCACGGCACGGGGTGCTCGCCCCGGTCGCGGAGCTGTTCGGCCGTGGCGAGCACACCGGCGTGCGGGTCGGCGTAGCGGGCGGCGTGGTCGCGCACCGCCACCCGGTACGCGGCCAGCCGGGCGCTCATCACCGTGTGCACGTCGAACGCGGTCACCTCGCGCGGGCCGCGTCGGCCGGGCAGTCGCAGCCGGGCGGTCTTCAGCGGCGCCTGCTCCAGCGGGTCGTCCACGAACCGGGTGAACACCCCGGCGTTCGGCGACACCAACGCCTGGGCCCGCTGGTAGGTCTCGTCGTCGGAGCCGCCGGGCTGCGCCGGCCCGGGTACGTCCACGTCACGGCACACCGGGCAGGCCGGGTGTGGCAGCACCTTCTCCCGGATGGACTCCAGGGTGGACCGGTCCAGCAGCAGCACCCCGTCGGCGGTGTCCGGCGCCAGCGCGCCGGTGAGCACGCGGAACACCTCGAACGCGGCGGCGTTGCCGAGCATGCGCGCGGTCACCTCCGGCAGCGGCGCGGGCACGTCGGGGCCGGCGCCGAGGGCGAGGTGCCGCCAGAAGTCGGCGGCGTCGGTGGCGTCGGCGCCGGCGGTGAGCCGCAGTTGCGCGCAGAGCCAGCAGGGCGCACGCCCGGCCTCGACGGTCGGGCCGACCACCGCCCGCTCGTCGTCGGTGAGCACCGGGACCAGCAGCGGGCCGCCGCGGTGGCAGGCGCGGGCCAGCTCGGCCAGGCGGGGCAGGCCCGTCCGGTCGGTGCAGTGGACCACCGCGTCGGCGCCCGTGAGCTCGACCGGCCCGTCGTGCACCCGGACCTCGGCCGCCAGCCCGTCCGCGCGCAGCGTCGCCACCTCCGGCCGCAACGCCTCCGCGTAGCGCGACGGGTCGTCGTCCGGATACAGGTCGAGCCGGAGGCACCCGTTGCGCAGCAGGCTGCTCGCCGCGGCCAACACTGTCGCTCCCCCACCGGCGAGCACCACCCGGGCGGTGTGGAAACGCAGGAAACGCCCGGTGGGGTCGTCGGCGAAGTGGTCGACGAACTCGATCTGCGGGGCGAACCGTCGGGCCACCGGCTCGGCCAGCTCGGTGCGGTCGCCGGCGTCCTTGGCGAAGCCGCGGGCCAGCAACGCACGCACCAGGGTGAGCACGGTCTGCCGCTGCGCCTCGTCGAGTGCGGCGGTGAGCTGAGCGAGGGTGTGCTCCCCGGTGAGGTAGGGGCTCAACGAGGTCAGCCAGCGGAACGCGGACCTGCCCTTGATCAGGAAGGCGGTGTCCGGGCCGCGCAGGTACGCACCGGCCGGCGCATCCAGAAAGACCACGTCGTGTCGCAGCTTAGGTCGGACTTCGAGGGTCTGGGCACTGTCCAGCGGCAGACTCATCCGGGCTCCTATGCCAACGATCACCATCGACTCGAAAGTGTCTACATGCTGCCCAAGGGCAATACGTTCGTCAACAGAATGTTTCGTGTCGGGTAGCGGCTGGCGTGAATTGAAGGCCACTGAGCTGCGACGGGGAGAAATTTTCTCGGGCCCCTCGGTCGCGGACCTACCGGTCCCGATCAACCTCCGCTAGTCTGTGGGCGCTGTCAAGCCATTGCGCAGGTCAGGAGCTTTTCCATCGTTCCAGACGTGAGGTGGCCGAACGGCGCGATCCTGCATGGTGGACGGTCGGACCGCCACCCCGACCGCCTTAACGATCAGTTAATTGACTGCGCGCAATCAACCAGGCGTTGCGGTCGGGAATGAGTAAGGACCGCTCATATGAAGGCGACGCAAAAACCCGGCGGTGAAACCCGCCACGTCATCGGACGATTGCGCCAGTCCGTTGGGGAATGACCGATTCGCCATTGAAGTCCACGAGGTGACCAAGCGTTATCCCGGCGGTGTCACCGCGGTCGACGGGCTGACCCTGCGGGTGCCCGAGGGGACGGTCTTCGGCTTCCTGGGGCCCAACGGCGCCGGCAAGACCACGACCATGCGGATGCTGGTCGGGCTCGTCCGACCCACGTCCGGCCGGATCCGGGTGCTGGGCCAACCACCGGGCACCCCGAACGAGCTGGGCCGGGTGGGCGCGCTCATCGAGTCGCCGGCCTTCTACCCCCATCTGTCCGGTGTGGACAACCTTCGGCTGGCCGCCCGTTACTCGGGAGTGCCCGACAGCGCCGCCGACCGGGTGCTGGCCGAGGTGGGCCTCAGCGGCCGCGCGCGCTCCGCGTTCCGGACGTACTCCCTGGGCATGAAACAGCGACTCGGTGTCGCCGCGGCGCTCCTCAAGGAGCCCAGCCTGCTGATCCTCGACGAGCCCACCAACGGCCTCGACCCGGCCGGAGTGTCGGAGATCCGGGAGCTGCTCCGCTCGCTCGGCCAGCAGGGACGCACCGTGCTGCTCTCCAGCCACGTCCTCGGCGAGGTCGAGCAGGTCTGCGACCGGATCGCCGTCATCAACCGGGGCCGGCTGGTCGCCGACGGCACGTCCGACGAGCTGCGCGCGGCGCTCGGCGGCGGGGAACTGCTCATCGCCGCCGACCCCGTCGACAAGGCCCTCGCCTGCCTGCGCGACCACCGGGGCGTCCGCGCCGCCGAGGCCGTCGACGGTACGGTGCGGGTCAACGCCGACCCGGCGCTCGCCGCGGAACTCAACCGGACGCTTGTCGAGGCCGGCGTCGAGGTACGCGAACTGCGCACGCTACGCCACTCGCTGGAGGAGGCGTTTCTGGAACTGACGAGCACGACAGGGAGCAGCCGATGATCGCCTCGGTACGCGCGGCCTGGTTCGCGGACCGCAAACGGCCGGCGGTGTGGACGGTCACCCTCACCTGGATCGCGTTGGCGCTCGCCTTCGGCGTCGGCGTCCCGTACCTCGTGCACCTGGCCCTCGCCGGCGACCCGAAACAGGCCGACGACGCGGCGTCGCTGCTCGACGCCGTGCTGCCCGGCCAACTCGTGCCCACCGGGATCGCGCTGTTCCCCCTGTTCGGCGGGGCGATCGTGGTGATCCTCGGCGCCGTCGTCGTCGGCAACGAGTACCGCTGGGGGACGCTCAACCTGATCTTCACGCAGCGCCCCCGACGGGCGCAGGTGCTCGCCGGGCACGCCGTCGCGCTCTGCGCGCTGACCCTGGTGCTCGTCGCGCTCACCTTCGCCGCGATGGCCGCCGTCACCGCGCTGCTCGCAGTGCTCGAAGGTCGCGTCCTGGACTGGCCGCCGGCCGGCGACCTGGCCGGAGCCGTGGCGGCGGCCTGGCTGATCTGCAGCGCGCACGCCAGCCTCGGCTACTTCCTCGCCATCGCGTTCCGCAGCACCGCCACCGCCATCGCCGTGGGCCTGGTGTGGACGCTCGTGCTGGAGAACGCGATAAGCGGTCTCGCCCTCGTGCTCAGCCCGCTCGAGGTCGTCCAGAAGCTCCTGCTCGCCCCCAGCTCCGGTGCCCTCGCCGGCGCGCTCGGCGCGCGGTCCCAGTTCGAGGGCGGCACCCCCGGGGTGATCGAATCGGCCGGCGCCGGATTGCCCGTCACCGTCCTGCTCGGATACGTCGTGCTCATGTTCGGGCTGGGCACCTGGCTCGCCGTCCGCCGGGACGTCGGCTGACCGGAAAGGATGTCGAGATGGACTTCCTCCTCGCCTTCGCACTGACCGGGCTCGTCGCGTCCAGTGGCTGGATCGTCTGGGGTCTGTCTCGTGGCTGGGCGCGCACACGCGACCGACGGCACCAGGTGCGGCTCGCCCGTGCGCGGTCCGCGGCCGAGCTGCGCCAGGCCGAGGTCCGCAAGATCGAGCTGGACAACGAGACCTACCAGGACTTCGTCCGCCGCCACCCGGAGTCCTGACCCGCTCGCGCCGCCCGGCTCGGCGGACCGGGTGGCGACGCACGACGGGTTCCGGCTCCCGCATCGCCCTGGGTGTCGGTGGCCGGCCGTGCCGTGGCTACGCGGCGCGGTGTCTGTGGCCGGCCATGCCGTGCCCGCGCGGCGCGCGGGTCGCCCGGTGGTGGTCCCGGGGCGCCCGCCGACGCCGAGCCCGGCCACACACGTGCGTCGGCGACGGCGCACCGACCCGATCGCGGGGCACCACGCAGCGCCACCGGTTGGTAACGTGGCGGCGGTCTCGGCGGTGATGATGGCCAATGTTTCCCGGGGGTCGGCGTGTGGGCGGATGATGCCGCGTTGGACGCGGCGGGGCGCCGCCTCGACGAGTGGGAAGCGTCCCTGGCCGACCGGGCGGCCCGCGCGACGGCGCTGTCCACGCGGGTGCGGGCGCTCACCGGCACCGCCACCAGTCCCGACCGGTCGATCGTGGTGACCGTCGACTCGAACGGCCTACTGACCGACCTGCGCCTCGAACGGATCCGCGAGCGGTCCGCGACCCGCATCGCCCGACAGATCGTGGAGACCACCCGGGCCGCCCACGCCGACCTGCTGAGCCAGCTCACCACCGCCACCGTCGAGACTCTCGGCGACGACGTGAGCGCCCGGGCGATCGTCGACTCCTACCGGAGCCGCCTGCACCCCGGCCCAGGTGCGCACGATGCCCAGCGGTGACGGCATCCAGGTCGACCCGGACGGCCTCACCTCCCACGCCGGTCGCCTCGACCGCATCGCCGACCGCCTCGACACCGCCCGACAGGCCGGTCAGCACGTCCAGGTGGGCGCCGACGCGTACGGGCAGCTCTGCGCGATCATGCCCACCCTGCTGGACGGCCTCGGGCGCACCCTGATCAACGGCATCGGCGCCGCCGCCGCATCGGTGCACGACACCTCCGACAGACTGCGCGTCAGTGCGGACCGCTACCGCGCCTCCGACGCCCGCGCCGAACGGCTGCTGCGCCAGACACGGAACTGACCGGTGCCGGCCAACCCGCTCATCGCCACGGCCTCCGGCCCGTCGCCCAGCGCCTGGGCCGGCATCTGGATCTGCGAGGACATCGAACTCATCACCCAGGGCATCCGAAACGGCAGCTGGATCGACGGCAGCCTCGGCGTGGTCAGTGCCGGCCTCGACGCCCTCGCCCTCGTGTCCGACCCGGTCGGCGCACTCCTCCAGTACGGCATCGCCTGGCTCATCGAACACGTCAAACCGCTCAGCGAAGCCCTCGACTGGCTCGCCGGCAACCCCGCCGAGATCACCGCCCACGCCCAGACCTGGCGGAACGTCGCCACCTCACTACGCGAGGAGGCCACCGGGCTGGCCGCCGCCGTCCGCGCCGACGTGGGAACCTGGGGCGGCACCGCCGGCCCCGCCTACCGCGGCTGGGCCGACGAGCAGCAACAGGCCATCGCCGGGCTCGCCCAGGGCGCCGACACCCTCGCCGCGATCACCGAAGGTGCCGCCGGCCTCGTCGCCGCCGTCCGACTCCTGGTCCGCGACGCCATCGCCACCTGCGTCTCCCGCCTCATCGTGTACGCCGGCGAACTCGTCGCCACCGGCGGGCTCGCCGCTCCACTGGTCGTGGAGCAGGTCACGACACTGGTGGCCTCCTGGGGCGCGCGGATCGCGCGACTGCTCCGCGGACTACTGGCCAGCCTCCGACGACTTGTCCCCGTGATCCGCCGACTCGGCGGCCTCATCGACAAGCTCCAGCAGATTCTCCGACGGCTCCAGAAGGGCGAGTCCCCACCGACCCGAAACACCCCGGAGCCTGAGTCGCCTCGCGGAACTCCTACCTCTCCGCGGACGGAACAGCAACGGATTCACGACCTCGGCATGGATCCGGCGACCGGGACGTTCCGGCCCGGCGAAGCCGAGACAGCGGTCCGCCTGGAGCAGGAACTGGGCGTGACGCTGACTCGCGCTCCGGTGGAGTCCAGCGCCGACTGGGTCGACGAGGCGGAGCGGACCTACGATGCAGTGGGCAACTTCCCGGCGCAGTTCTTTGACCGCCAATGGCCCCAACTGCAGTATCAGATCGTGCGGCACTTGGATAAGGCGGACCTGGTGCCGGTGGACGTCTCGAAGTTCACCTCGGAACAGGTCGCCCGGCTCGAACAGTTCATCACGGACCGAGGCCTCGGTCCTCGAGTGTTCGTCGTGGGGAAATGATGGCTGGCCTCATCGTCCTGAAACCCGGTGTCGACTGGACCGCGACAGGAGGATTGTTCGACTGGACGCTGGAGTTCCTGATTTCTCGCCTCTCCGACAGACAGGCCGCCAACCACCTGCAGGAGATCGTCGACAACAATCTCGGTTCACTCTGGGTCGATGATCTACCGGCCGCCGCACAGCGGGAGATCGTCAGCCTGTGGCGGGACGGCTTGGTAGCGGCCGGCGAGGAACACCTCCCGGAGACCGAGCACAAGGCCGACGTCGTCCGCCACCTTCAGGATCTGGTGGACGCGACCTACTCGGCGGGGATCCTGGGAACGAGTGATCCTGGGTAGTGGCGGAATCTCTCGGCGGTCAGGCTCCCACCTCCGTCGGAGCCCGACGACGAGCCGCTACGATGCGCCAATGAGCTCCGAGGCGGTTGGCAGGTACATGCCCCCTGTCGTGACGCTCGATGACCTCACCGCGATGATGGCTGCGGACCAGAACCATCGGTATGAGATCAGCCCCGAGGGAGTCGTCTCGATCATGCCGCCGCCGGGGTACGTCCACGCCATCATCGCGACCCGGCTCATGATGTGGATCGCCCAGGGTGGTGTGCCGGCGGACCGTGTCGCCCAGGCTGTGGGATTACGCATCCCAGGTCGTGACGGTGGTGTAGGCGGACGTATCCCCGACCTGGTCGTGTGGAGCAAGGCCCAGGCTGACGGAGTCTGGCTGCCGGTTGCCGACGTGCTCCTCGTGGTCGAGATTGTCTCGCCTGGCTCCGAGGGCGTCGACACGGTGACCAAGCGCAGCGAATACGCTGCCGCTGGCATCCCCCAATACTGGGTAGTCGACCAGGACACGGCGCAAACTGTCGCCATGTACCGCCTGGAAGGCAGCCGCTACGTTGTCCGCGCGACCATGCCGCTCGCCTGGCTCCTCAACACCGGTCTCGAGGAGCACGACCTCGGCTGAGGCGGTTGACCCGACCCAGGCCCGGCCGGATTAGTCTCGCGGGCATGCGGGGACGATTCGGTGCGGCCAGGCGGTGGTACGGGGAGCACCGGCGGTTGGCCCGTCGTACGCTCCTCGCGTTCGTGGTGGGTGCGGTGGTCCTGACCGGTGGCACGGTCGCCAGCGTCAAGTGGATCCGCGACACCGCGGACGGTCACCTCTACAGCGAGGCCGACGTGCCGGGCGCGCCGGTCGCCCTGGTCCTGGGCACCAAGGTGGAGGCGGACGGCACGCCGTCACCCGTTCTCGCGGCTCGGTTGGAGATCGCGCGGCGGTTGTTCGACGCGGGCAAGGTGCGGGCGATCCTGGTGTCCGGCGACAACATGAACGCCGACTACAACGAGCCCGCCGCGATGCGGAGTTGGCTGGTCGAGAGGGGCGTGCCGGCGCACAAGGTGGTGCTGGACCACGCCGGTTTCGACACGTACGACTCGTGTGCGCGGGCGGAGCAGATCTTCGGGGTACGACGGGCGACGGTCGTGACCCAGTCCTTTCACCTTCCGCGTGCCGTGGCGCTGTGCCGGCGCCTCGGTATCGACGCCAACGGTGTGGGTGACGACAGCGCCGAGCGGTACGCCCAGACGTGGTGGTTCAGTTCGACCCGCGAGAAGGGCGCCTGCGTGAAGGCGGCGCTGGATCTGCTGTCCGGCCGCGAGCCGGCTCACCTCGGTCGCCGGGAGACCGGCGTCGACGACGCGTTGCGCGACGTCTGACGGGGTCAGGCTCGGGGCGGTGCGGCGCTGTCGCGTTCGACGAGTTCGGTGGCGAGTTCGACCCGTGGGCTCTCGACCTTCTCTCCCCCGGCGAGCCGCAGGATGGTCCGCGCGGCCATCATGCCCATCTCGGCCAGGGGCTGACGGACCGTGGTCAGCGGCGGCGAGCACCAGCGGACCTCGGGCAGGTCGTCGAAGCCGACCACGCTGATGTCGTCGGGCACCCGCAGGCCACGTTTGCGGACCGCCTCGTAGACGCCGAGTGCCATCTGGTCGCTGGCGGCGAAGATGGCGGTGGGCGGGTCGGGCAGGGCCAGCAACTGCGTACCGGCGGTGTAGCCGGCCTCGTGGTAGAAGTTGCCGGGCCGGATGAGGGCGTCGTCGACGGCGATGCCGGCGGCGCCGAGGGCGGCCCGGTAGCCGTCGAGTCGGGCCCTGCTGCACATCAGGTGCGGTGGCCCGGCGATGAAGCCGATGCGACGGTGACCGAGGCCGATCAGGTACTGGTTGGCGCTGAGGCTGCCCGCCCAGTTGGTGGCGCCGATGGTGGGTGACTCCTGCGGGTCGACGCCGGCGGGGTCGATGATGACCACCGGGAGGTGCAGCCGGCGCAGTTCGGCCTGCAACGGTGGGTTCACCATCGAGGTCACGAAGATGACGCCCTCGGTGGATCGGGTACGCAGGTTGTCGAGCCATTGGTTGGCCGAGGAGATGCGCCAGTGGATGGCCGAGACGACGGTGCCGACACCGCTGCTCCGCGCGACGTCCTCCACCCCACGGATGATCTCCACGGCCCACGGGCTGTCGAGGTCGTTGAAGACCAGGTCGATCAGTGCGGCGTCGTCCCTTCGTGCCGGTGGCCGGCGGCGGTAGCCGTGGTGGTTGAGCAGGGCCTCGACGCGTTCCCGGGTGTCGGGGGCGACGTCGGAGCGGCCGTTGACGACCCGGGAGACCGTGGGCACGGAGACACCGGCCAGCCGTGCGATCATGGCGATGGTGACGTTTCGGCCGTTGTCGGAGCCCACGGTCCGCCCTTCGTTCTCAGCCCTTGACGCTGCCGGTCAGGCCGCCGATGAGCTGCCGTTCGGCGACGGCATAGAAGCCGAGTGCCGGGAGCATGGACAGCACGACGTAGGCGAGCACCCGCGCGGTGTCGTCGGCGTACTGGCCCTGGAACGCCTGGACTCCGACGGGCAGGGTCCACCAGCTCTGGTCGCTGAAGACGACCAGCGGGAGCATGAAATTGTTCCAACTGGTCACGACGGCGAGCACCGAGACGGTGGCGAGCGCGGGACGCGCCATCGGCAGCAGGATCCGCCAGAAGAAGCCGAACGAGCTGCAGCCGTCGAGGACGGCGGCCTCCTCTACCTCGGCGGGAATGGTACGGAAGAACTGCCGCAGGATGATGATGGTGATCGGCAGCCCGAAGGCGGCCTGGGGCAGGATCACGCCGAGCGGGTTGTCCAGCAGGCCCATGCCGCGCAGCAGAACGAACAGCGGCAGGATGGCCACCGCGAACGGGAACATCAGGCCGATCGCGAACAGGGTGACCAGGAACTCGCGGCCCCGGAAGGCGTAGCGCGCGAAGACGAACGCGGCCATCGCCGCCGCGGCGACGACGACGAACGTGCTGCTGACGGCGATGAGCAGGCTGTTGCCGAGCTGACGCCAGAACACCCCGGAGGCGAAGAGGTCGGTGTAGTTCTGCGGCACCCACGGGTCGGGCAGGCCCAGCGGGTTGGTCGACAACTGGCCGTTGTCCTTGAATCCGCCGATCACGCCGAACCACACCGGCACGACGATGAGCGCGCCGACGGCGATGCAGACGAGGTGCAGCACGAGGCTGCGGGTCCGCTGGGCGCGATTCACCGTGCGGGTCATCGCTGGCCTCCCTGGTTGGTGATCGCGCCCGCGGTGTCCCGACGCAGGACGATGCGCTGGTAGAACAGGGCGAAGACGAGGCTCAGCAGGAACATGATGATGCTGATCGCGCTGGCGTAGCCCACCTCGAAGCGGCGGAAGCCGTACTGGTACATCGTGACGGCCATGGTCTCCGAGGAGTGGATCGGGCCGCCGCCGGTGAGCACCCAGACCATGTCGAACAGTTGGATGGTGCCGATGACCGACAGGAACACGCTGATCCGGATCGTCGGGCCGAGCAGGGGCAGGGTGACGTGCCGGAACGCCTGCCAGGCGCTGGCGCCGTCGGTGACCGCGGCCTCGGACAGCTCCTTGGGGATGCCCTGCCGCGCCGCCAGGAACAGCATCATGTAGAGGCCGAAGTACTTCCAGGACACCACCAGGAAGACGGCGAACAGCACGGTGTCCGGGTCGGCGAAGACCGCTCCGGCGTCGGCGCCCAACCACTGGGAGACCGACTCGCCCAACCCTCGGTTCGGTGAGAACACCAGCGTGAACAGGACGGCCGTGGTGACCTCGGAGAGCACGTACGGCGCGAAGAAGATCAGCCGGTAGGCGGCCCGGCCGCGCAGCGGCTGGTTGAGGAGCATGGCCAGGGCCAGTGCGGCGGGCAGCTGCACGGCCAGGGACAGCAGCACGAGCACGAGGCCACGCCACAGGTCGCCGCGGAAGGTCGGGTCGCCGAACGCGCGGGTGTAGTTGTCCAGCCCGACGAAGTTCTCCGGCAGTCCGAAGCCGTTCCACTTGTAGAGACTGGCGTAGCTGGCCACCACGATGGGGGCGACGACCAGCAGCAGGAACAGCGCCAGGGCAGGCGCCAGGAACACGGCGAGGACGCCGCCCCGGCCCGGCCGGGGCTGGCGGCCGCGCTGTCGCGCGGTGCCCGGCCCCGGTGCCGGCGGATCGGTCGCCGTGTCGCCGCGCCTCGTGTCGGACACGGTCGATGGCCTGGTCATGCCTGCTCCACTCGGGTTCTACGGCCGGCTACGGATGAGGGAAGGGCCACGGTCAGACGGTCTTCGCCACCTGCGTGATGTCCTTGAGGATCGCCGCGGGCTGCTTCTTGCCGGCGATGATCTCGGCGACGCTGTCGTTGATCTGCTGCCCGAGTGCCGGCGCGTACGCCTGGTCGAGGTACAGCTGGAAGCCCGTGTTCTTGGCCAGGGTCTCCGCGACGACCTTGTTGTTGGGGTCGGTGATGGCGTCGGTGGCGTCCTTCACCGTGGGCAGCACCGCGCCGGTCTTCGCGGACCGACGCTGGTTGTCGGCGCTGAGCAGGAACTTCAGGAAATCGATGGTGGCAGCCGGAGCGTCCTTGCCGACGGCGAAGCCGTTGCCACCGCCGAAGACCTCGGTGGCGGAGCCCTTGCCGCCGTCCACGGCGGGGAACGGGAAGAAGCCGAGCTTGTCGCCGATGCCCTTCTTGCTGGTGGAGCTGGACGCCTGCACCGCCGGCGCCCACTGGCCCATCAGCTCCATGGCCGCGCCGCCGTTGCCCATCGTGGCGGCCTGCCCGTCGGGCGACCCGTACTCCGCGCCGAGGAAGCCCTTCTGGAACGGCTGCAGGTCGACGAGTTCCTTGAGTCGCTCGCCGGCGGCCGCGAGGTCGGGGGTGTCGAAGTTCTTGTCGTCGACGGCCTTCTGCAGCGCGCCCACCCCACCGATGCGCATCGCCAGGTAGGACCAGTAGAAGTGGGCGGGCCACTTGTCCTTGCCGGCCAGGGCGATCGGGGTGGTGCCGGCGGTCTTGAGCTTGCGGACGGCGTCGAGCACGCCGGTCCAGGTGGTGGGGGTCTCGGTGATGCCGGCGCGGGCGAAGAGGTCCTTGTTGTACCAGAAACCGACCATGCCGATGTCGAACGGGATGCCGTAGATCTTGCCGTCGATCGTGTACGGCTGCATGGCGGCCGGCAGGATGCCGTCGGCCAGCGACTTCAGGTCGTCGGTGAGGTCCTTGACCAGGCCGGCGTCCACCTGCTGCTTGAGTACGCCGCCACCCCACGACTGGAAGAGGTCCGGCGGGTCGCCGGCCTGCGTGGCGGTGGTGAGCTTGGCCTTGAACGCCTCGTTCTCCAGCGGCTGGATGGTGATGGTGACGTTGCTGTGCGCGGTCTTGTACTCGTTGGCCATCGCCGCCCAGACCGGCAGCATCGGTTCGGTGTTCTGGATGTGCCACCAGTTGATGGTCTGCGGGGCGTTCGGGTCGGCCGACTCGCCGTCGCTGCAGGCGCTGAGCAGGTAGGCGCCGGCACCGGCGCCGGCGAGGCCGAGCAGCGTTCGGCGGGAAAGGTGCGTGGTCATGATCCATCCCTTCGGGGATTCACGGGGTGCTCGGTCGCCGGTCGAGCCGGCAGGGTGCGCGAACATGGATCTCCGGAACTTTCATTGCTTCGCCGGTATTACCGGTCGATGGCGGGCACGCTACGAGCTGTTTCCACACCGGTCAAGACCCCTGTCCTATTGCGATAAGACCGGCTAGCGTAGGCAGGACTTCCAGCGACCCTGGACCGCAAGTTTCCGGAAGTTCCAGAGAGCCACCCAGAGGAGCCCCCGTGTCGACCGACACCGCTGACGTGGCGACCGCTGCCCGGTCGATCCGCAATCCCGTCCTTGCCGGGTTCCACCCGGATCCGTCGATCCTGCGCGTCGGCGACGACTACTACCTGGCCACCTCGACCTTCGAGTGGTATCCGGGGGTACGGATACACCACTCCCGTGACCTCGTGAACTGGCGCACCCTCGGTGGCGTCATCACCGATCGCCGCCTGCTCGACCTGCGCGGCTGCGGCGACTCGAACGGGGTGTGGGCACCGGACCTGACCTACCACGACGGCGAGTTCCATCTCGTCTACAGCGACGTGGCCAGCTTCGCCAGCGGTTACTGGGATCCACAGAACTTCCTGGTCACCGCCCCCGACATCGCCGGCCCCTGGTCGGACCCGGTGAAGCTGCACGGGCGGGGGTTCGACGCCGCGCTGTTTCACGACGACGACGGCACCAGCTGGCTGTTGAGCATGAGCGCGGACTGGCGTCCCGGCCGGGACCGCTTCGGCGGCATCGAGATCCAGCAGTACGACCGGGCCACGCGCCGACTCGTCGGACGGCCCCGCATCCTGTTCACCGGCACCCCGGTCGGGGTGACCGAGGGGCCGCACCTGTACCGCCACGACGGCTGGTACTGGCTGATCACCGCCGAGGGTGGCACCAGCTGGGAGCACCAGGTCACCGTGGCACGGTCGCGGGAGCTGTTCGGGCCGTACGAGGTGGACCCGGACGGGCCGCTGCTGACCTCGGTCGGCCGACCGGACCTGCGATTGCAGAAGGCCGGGCACGGCAGCCTCGTCCGCACCCAGGACGACGAGTGGTATCTGGCCCACCTGGTCGGCCGCCCCTACTCCCCGCTGGGCAGCTGTGTGCTGGGCAGGGAGACCGCGATCCAGCGGGTGGAGTGGCCGTCCGGCGGCTGGCCCCGGATCCCCGGCGGGGTGCCGGCCGACGAGGTCGTCGCGCCCGACCTGCCCGAGCACCCGTGGCCGGCGGAACCGGCCACCGACCACTTCGACGACGCCGAGCTGGGCGCCTCCTGGTCGACGCTGCGCCGCCCGGCCACCACGGACTGGGTCGACCTGCGGGCGCGCCCGTCTCACCTGCGGGTCCACGGTGGGCAGTCGCCGGTCGGCCGGCAGTCGCCCAGCCTGGTCGCCCGGCGCGTCGGAGCGACGCGCTGTTCGTTGGAGACCGTTGTCGAGTTCGACCCGGTCGACCACCGCCAGCTCGCCGGGATCACCGCCTACTACAACACCCTCAACTGGCACCACCTCTACCTGACCAGGGCCGACGACGGGCGGACGGTGCTGGAGCTGCTCAGCTCCGACAACGGGCGGCGCACCCCGTACCCCGATCTGACCGTCGACGCGAGCGGCGTCACCCGGGTCGGTCTGCGGGCGGTGTTCGACGGGCCGGTGGTGCGGTTCGACTACGACCTCGGCGCCGGCTGGCAGCGGCTGCCCGTCGACCTGGACGCGACGATCCTGTCCGACGAGCACGCCGCGCTGATCATCGACGGCGAGCCGGCGGCGTGGGGCTTCACGGGGGCGTTCCTCGGCCTCTGGGTGCAGGACCTCGGCGGCGACGGCGTGTACGCCGACTTCGACCTGGCCACCTACCGGGAACACTGAGTTCGTGGACGGCACCCGGCGGTTCGGGTGCCGTCCACGTCCCGGCCCTACCGGCCGACCTGGGCGGCGGCGGTACGCAACTGGCCGAGGGTGGTGCGGAAGCCTCGGCCGGACGCGGCCGGGTCCTCGGCGAGCAGGCCGGTGACCGCCATGGCCTGCGAGCGGGTCGACGCGACGGCGTCGTCACCACCGCCGGTCACGTCGAACACGCCGAAGTCGCCGCTGAGCGTCCGGTACGTCGGGGCAGCCGGGTCCTTCGCCAGGTACAGCACCACGACCTGGCCCGCGTCGAGCTTCGACATGTGGGCCATGTCGGCCACACCGGAGTCGAGGCTGGCGAGGGTGATCCGGGCACCGGGCCGCACGTCGGATCCGCCGCCGGCGCGCAGCACCTCGTCGACCCGGAACCCGGCCGCCTCGACCTCGCCGCGTACGACGAGATCGGCGGTCTCACTGAGCTGCCGAACGGTGCCGTACCCGCGCAGCTTGCCCTTGACCGGCGGGGGCGGCGCGTCCGTTGGCGTGGCCGCACTGGCCGTGCTCGGCGCCGTCGGCGCGGCGGCCGGGGCGGCGTCGTCGGCGCTGCCGCAGGCGGACAGCGCCGCCGCGGCGAGCACGGCGGCGGCCGCGACCCACAGGGGCCGGGTACGGCGGAGGTCGACTGCCATGGGAACGCTCCTCGCGTCTCGGTGCCGTCCCGGGTCGTCTCGCCCGGGTCGCGGCACTGCTTACGCCCTCTATCTGTGCGGCCCGGGCACCGAGTTCCACGATTCTTCGGCGCGCCGGCTCCGCTCGGTCGCGACCTGGGCCTCAGCCTCGCTCGGCCGCGACCTGGCGCAGCTCGGGCAGCGTCGTGACGAACGCGCGTCCCGCCGTGGTGGCGTGCTCGGCGCGCAGCCCGGTCACCGATCTGGTCGCCGAGCGGCTGGTGACCGTGTCCCCGGTGACGTCGAAGATCCCGACGTCACCGCCGAGCGGCGTGTAGGCGGGTGTCAGTGGGTCGCTGAGCGCCAGGTAGAGCACGGTCGCCCGGCCGGTCGCCTCCGGTGCCAGCACCGTGATCTTTGCGGACACCGGGGCGTGCGACGCGCGGTAGAGCACCTCGGCCACCCGGTAGACGACCCGACCGTCCGCCGCCGACTGCGCCTCGCCACGGACCACCAAATCGGCGGTGGCGGTGAGGTGCCGCACCGTGCCGTACCCCTGGATCTTCGCGGTCCCGCCCGGTGGCGCGGGCCGGGCGGCCGGGCGGCTCGCGACCGGCGCCGGGAGGGCCGCCGGCGGGTCGTCACCGGCGGTGGCGGCGAGCCCGGCGCCGACGCCCGCGACCAGGACCAGCGCGGCCGCCGCCAGGGCGGGCCGCCGCCACGTGCGGGCGACCCCGGGGGTACGCGTCTCCTGCGCGATCGCCGCCAGCAGGCGGTCGCGGTGCAGCTCGTGGCGACCCGGTGGCAGGTCACGCGCACCGGGGTGCGGGGCGATTCCGGTCCACTCGGACGGGTCGGGCGCGCTCACTGGCTTACCTCCCGCACGAGCGAGACCGGGTCGTCCAGGACCGGCTGCCGGGAGGCGCGTGGCGGGGCGTCGACGAGGGTACGCAGCCGGGCGCGAGCCCGCGACAACCGGGACCGGACGGTGCCGACCGGCACCCCCAGCGCCTGGGCTGCGGCCTCGTAGTCCAGGCCCTCCCACAGGCACAACGTCAGCACCTCGCGCTCGGGTCGACGCAGCCGGGTGAGCGCCTCGATCGCGGCGGCGATCCGCCGGGTGTCGTCGAGCCGGCCGGCGACCTCGTCGGCGTGGTCGGGCTGGGTGCGGTCGCCGGCGAGCAGCGCGGCAGCCACCCGGCGGTAGCGGCGGTTGCTGCGAATGTGGTTGCGGGCCTCGTTCGTGGCGATGCCCAGCAGCCACGGCCGCAGCGAGCCGCCGTCCTCGGTGACCCGGTCGCGGGAACGCCACGCCTGCAGGTAGGTGGCGGCCATGACGTCCTCCGCCGTGGCCCAGTCGGCGGTGAGCCGGAACGCGTGGTTGTACACCGAGCGCGCGTGCTGGTCGAAGAGCTCGGCGAACGCGCCGGGATCACCGGCTCGCACCCGGGCACGCAGACTCGACTCCATGACCATTCTCTGTCCGTCGGGCGGCGCTGGGTTCCGCTGATCCGTGTGCCGGCCGAGGATAGCCAGCGGCGCACAGGCCGTTGCAACAGAGGTGAACAGCCGATGCCACCAACGACTTCCTCGGTTGATCCCGCACCGTCACCGTTTGACAGTTGATCGACGCACTGCTATCTGTTAATACAGTTTCCTGATGCTCGCGGTGCCCGCCGGGGCCGATCGCCGCGCCGGGCCACCGACCGGCCGGCGGCACGCCGCCCCTTCCCCGAGGAACACCATGGTGCGCAAGAGAACAGCCGCCTCCGCCGTGGGCGCCCTGCTGGCCGCCGTCGCGGCGCTCGGCTACGGTCTCCCGTCGGCCAGCGCCGCGACCGCCGGCCCGATCACCGGCCTCGCCGGCAAGTGCGTCGACGTCGCCGGGGCGAACCCGGCCAACGGCACAGCGGTGCAGCTCTACGACTGCAACGGCAGCGCCGCCCAGACGTGGACGGTCGGCAACACCGACAACTCCGTCCGGGCACTCGGCAAATGCCTCGACGTCACCGCCGCGTCCACCGCCAACGGCGCGAAGGTGCAGCTGTACGACTGCAACGGCACCGGCGCGCAGAAGTGGACCGCCAGCAGCGGCGCGCTCGTCAACACCGGCTCCGGCAAGTGCCTCGACGTCACCGACCGGAGCACGGCCAACGGCGCCCGGCTGCAGATCTGGACCTGCGGCGGCACCTCCAACCAGCAGTGGACCCTACCCGGCGGGCACCAACCTCGATGACCCGGCGAAGAAGGACGTCGCCATGCAGCTCGTCTCGGCGGCGGAGAACTCGTCGCTCGACTGGCGCGCGCAGTTCTCCTACATCGAGGACATCGGCGACGGGCGCGGCTACACCGCCGGCATCATCGGCTTCTGCTCCGGCACCGGCGACATGCTGGAACTGGTCGAGGCGTACACCCGGACCAAGCCGGGCAACGTGCTGGCCGGCTACCTGCCGGCGCTGCGCGCCGTCAACGGCACCGCCTCGCACGCCGGCCTCGACCCCAACTTCCCCCGCGACTGGCGGACCGCCGCCAACGACTCGGTGTTCCGGGCCGCGCAGGAGGCCGAACGTGACCGGGTGTACTTCAACCCGTCGGTACGCGACGGCAAGAACGACCGGGTCCGGGCACTCGGCCAGTTCGCCTACTACGACGCGGCGGTGATGCACGGGTACGAGGGCATGCGCCAGATCCGCAGCCGCGCCCTCGCCCGCGCGAAGCCCCCGGCCCAGGGCGGCGACGAGCGGACCTGGCTCAACGCGTTCCTCGACGAGCGGGTCGTCGAGATGAAGAAGGAGGAGGCCCACTCGGACACGTCCCGCGTCGACACGGCCCAGCGGGTGTTCCTCACCAACGGAAACTTCAACCTGACCACGCCCCTGGTGTTCGCCGTCTACGGCGACCAGGACCGCATCGGTTAGGGCTTCGATGGTGCGGCGGGGCGAATTCGGTCGCCCCGCCGCACGCCGAGGTCGGGTGCGCTCGCACCTCCGATGCCTTCAGATCGATCATGGTCGCTGAAATTTGTCGTACACCTGTTCTAGTGTCGGGTCATGGTCGGGGAGTTGACGCAGGCAGAGGACGCTATCGCGGCCTGCGCCGACACGGCCGCCAGGGCGCTGCCCGAGCAGGAGCTGATCGCCGCGCTGGACGCCGCGCACCGCCTGGAGCAGCGCCTCGCCGCCGTGAAGCTGGCCCTGATCCGTGAGGTCGACGGTCGGGGCACCGCCCGCGCGCAGGGCGCCTCCTCCACCACGGTGTGGCTGCGGGAACGACTGCACCTCACCATCGCGGCCGCCCGCCGACTGGTCGACCTCGCCACCGCGCTGGACACCGGCAACC
>NZ_WBKR01000017.1 GCF_008868155.1 Micromonospora sp. ALFpr18c | reverse complement strand
AGGTGGGACTCGGAGGGGCGCGCCGGCTTGCCGGCGCGCCCCTCCGCGATGCGGTGGTTCGGGAATTACATGCTGGAGATGTCGCCCTGCTTGGCGCGGACGGCTTCGGCGGCCTCCAGGAGGCTGGCGCGCTCGTCGGCGTCCAGGTCGGTCTCGACGACGCGCTTGACGCCCTCGGCACCGATCTCGGCCTCGACACCCAGGTAGACGCCGGAGATGCCGTACTCACCGTCGACCCACGCGCAGACCGGCATGACCTCGCCGGAGTCCTCGGCGACAGCCTTGGCCATCCGGGCCGCGGCCGCGGACGGCGCGTAGTACGCCGAACCGGTCTTGAGCAGCGCGACGACCTCGGCGCCACCGTTGCGGGTCTTGACGACCAGCTCCTCGATCTGCTCGGCCGGCATCGCGTCGCGCAGCGGCTTGCCGTTGACCGTGCTCTTCGACGGCACCGGGACCATGGTGTCGCCGTGCGAGCCCAGGGTCAGCGTGCGGACCGACGCCACCGGCACGTTCAGCGCCTCGGCGACGAAGTTGCTGAACCGGGCGGTGTCGAGCATGCCGGCCTGGCCGAGCACCCGGTTCTTCGGGAACTGGGTGGCGAGTTGCGCGAGCGCGGTCATCTCGTCCAGCGGGTTGGAGACCACGATGACGACGGCGCTCGGGGCGTACTTGGCGACGTTCTCGGCGACCTGCCGCACGATCTTGGCGTTGGTCTCGAGCAGGTCCATCCGGCTCATGCCCGGCTTGCGCGGCAGGCCAGCGGTGATCACGACGACGTCGGAGCCCTCGATGGCCTCGTAGCCCTCGCCGTTCGGGCCGGTGGTCACGCCGACGACCTTGGTCTCGAAGCCCTCGATGGCCCGCGACTGGTTGAGGTCGAGCGCGAGGCCCGCGGGCTTGCCCTCCACGATGTCGGTGATCACAACGGTGTCGAAGACGTCGTACTCGGCCAGGCGCTGTGCGGTGGTGGAGCCGTAGAAGCCAGCCCCGACGACAGTGACCTTCTTACCCATGGTCGTCCCACTCCCTGATACCAGTCGGTTTTCCGGACCGTATCAGTCATCCTGGCACCGATCGGGCCAGGGGCGGACGGTTACGGCCCTACACCTCAACCGCGCTCGGCACGCTCCACGACGTTGGTGAGGAGCATGGCGCGGGTCATCGGACCGACACCGCCGGGCATCGGCACCAGCGCGCCGGCCGTCTCGGCCACCTCCGGGTCGACGTCGCCGGTGTAGCGGCCCTTGCCGTCCGGGCCGATCACCCGGGTGATGCCGACGTCCACCACCACCGCGCCCGGGTTGATCATGTCGGCGGTGAGCAGGCCCGGTACGCCGGCCGCGACGATGACGATGTCGGCGGCACGGGTGTGCGAGGCGAGGTCAAGGGTGCCGGTGTGGCACAGGGTGACCGTGGCGTTCTCGCTGCGCCGGGTGAGCAGCAGGCCGAGCGGGCGGCCGACGGTGTTGCCCCGGCCGACCACGGCGACGGTGGCGCCGCGCAGGGCGACGTCGTGGCGGCGGAGCAGCTCGACGATGCCGCGCGGGGTGCAGGGCAGCGGGCCGTCGTAGCCGAGGACGAGGCGACCCAGGTTGACCGGGTGCAGGCCGTCGGCGTCCTTGTCCGGGTCGATCAGCTCCAGCACGCGCTGGGTGTCCAGGTGGGCGGGGAGCGGCAGCTGGACGATGTACCCGTGGCAGGCCGGGTCGGCGTTCAGCTCGGCGATCACGTCGTCGACCTGCTGCTGGGTGGCGTCGGCGGGCAGCTCCCGGCGGATCGAGGCGATGCCCACCTCGGCGCAGTCGCGGTGCTTGCCGTTGACGTACGCCTGGCTGCCCGGGTCGGCACCGACCAGGACCGTGCCCAGCCCGGGGACGATGCCGCGTTCCGCGAGTGCCTTCACGCGTATCCGCAGCTCGTCCTTGATCTCCGCCGCGGTTGCCTTGCCGTCCAGAAGCGTCGCCGTCACGACCCGATCGTCTCATGTCCAACGCCTGCCGTTCCGACGACCTCACTCTGGATGCCTTGCGAGACCCCAGCCACACGTCAATCGGTAACTCAGAGTGAAGTGCGCTTCATCACTATGAGTGAGATATCTGTGTGACCGGACATCGTCGAAACGGTCAGACGGTGCGCGAGAGGCTGAGATCGGACGACGCGGCAGTGGGCGCTGAGTCCGGCCCGGCAGAGCACAAAGAGCCCTCAACTTGCCACCAATCTGGCAGCTCAGAGAACGCAATGCGGCTTGCGGTAGCACGGCACTGCGGCACCGCGCAAGCACGGCGCCTGCCGACCCAACGCATCCGCAACCCGGCCGTTGTCGACGGCCGGGACGTCAACATACCCTTGCGCCTTGTTGCGCAGCGTAAACCCAGCGTCGGGCCTGACTGCGCAGCGTGAGGAGATGAGGAGGTTCCAATGCGAGTTCGTAGACTCGCCGCCTGGACCGCCCTCCCGCTCGCGGTGACGCTGGGCCTCGCGGCCTGCGGCAGCGGCGGAGACGGTGGATCCGGCGGCAGCACCAGTTCGGCGGTCAGCATCCAGATCGGCGAGCCGAAGCACCTGGTTCCCACCAACACCGCCGAGACGAACGGTGCGCAGGTGCTCGCTGGCCTGTTCACCCCGCTCGTCGACTACGACGCCCAGAACAAGCCGTTCGAGGTCGCCGCACAGTCGGTCACCTCGTCCGACAACAAGGTCTGGACGATCAAGCTCAAGGACGGCTACACCTTCCACAACGGCGAGAAGGTCACGGCCGAGGACTACATCAACGCGTGGAACTACGGCGCGTACGCCCCCAACGGCCAGGACAGCAGCTTCTTCTTCGAGAAGATCGCTGGCTACGCCGACCTGCAGGGCGAGAAGCCGAAGGCCAAGGAGATGTCCGGCCTGAAGAAGGTCGACGACCTCACCTTCACCGTGACGCTCTCCGACCCGTACATCGACTTCCGGACGATGCTCGGTTACAACGCGTACCTGCCGATGCCGGACGCCGCGTTCTCCGCGCCGGGCGTGCTCAAGGACTCCTACGAGCAGGCGCCGATCGGGCAGGGCCCGTTCAAGATGAAGGGCACCTGGCAGCACGACAGCAAGATCAACGTCGAGCGCTACGACGCGTACCCGGGCGAGAAGCCCAAGGTGAAGGAGATCGAGTTCCGGATCTACCAGCAGCTCACCGCGGCGTACGCGGACGTCCTGGCGGACAACCTGGACGTGCTGCCGATCCTGCCGACGGAGAGCCTGAGCAGCGCGCCGACCGACCTGGGCGACCGGTACAAGACCAGCCCGATGTCGTCGTTCCAGTTCCTGGCGTTCCCGACGTTCGACAAGAACTTCGCGAACCCGGACGTGCGCAAGGCCATCTCGATGGCGATCGACCGTGACGAGATCACCAAGTCGGTCTTCAAGGGCTCGCAGACGCCGGCGCGTTCCTTCGTCTCGCCGGTCCTGCCGGGCTACCGGGAGAACACCACGGGCAAGGCGGGCGAGTTCAACCCGACCGAGGCCAAGAAGCTCTACCAGGCCGCCGGCGGCCCATCGAAGATTCTCATCTCCTACAACGGCGACGGCGGACACAAGGACTGGGTCGACGCCACGGTCAACCAGCTCAAGGCCAACCTGGGCGTCGACGCCGTCGGTGTCGCCGAGCCGAAGTTCGCCGACCTGCTGACCAAGGTCAAGGCGAAGCAGCCGGTGGGAGCCTTCCGACTGGGTTGGGTGATGGACTACCCGAGCATGGAGGACTACCTCGGCCCGCTGTACAGCACCAACGGCTCGTCGAACTACTACGGCTACAGCAACCCGGAGTTCGACAAGCTCGTCAAGGAGGGTTCCGCCGCCAAGACGCAGGCCGAGGCGATCGCCAAGTACCAGCAGGCGGAGGACATCCTGGCCAAGGACATGCCGACGATCCCGCTGCGCTTCGGCCAGAACGTGTTCGGCCACTCGACCAAGGTCAAGAACGTGGAGATGGACCTGTTCCAGCGGGTCAACCTCATCAAGATCGAAGCGGCCAGCTGAGCTGACCTACGGATTTCGGGCCACCCGGGCGACGACGCCCGGGTGGCCCGGACCGCGCTGTCCCGGCCGGGCCCCGCGCAGGCGGGGCCCGGAACGGGTGGTGCCGGCCTCCCCCGGGCCGGACGGCACGTGCCAGACATTTCGGGTACGACCAGAGATGCCGTCTTGCGACCCTTTCGCATATTTCCGGAGAGACTGCTAAGCATGTTCCGCTACATCCTGCGGCGCCTACTCCAGATGGTCCTGGCGTTCTTCGGGACCACCCTGATCGTCTACGCGCTGATGTTCGCCGGCCAGGGCGACCCCATCCAGGCCCTCGCGGGCGAACGCCCGGTGACGGCGGCCCAACGGGCCTACCTGACGGAGAAGTACCACCTCGACGCGACCGGCGTCGGCGGGTTCTTCTACCGCTACTTCGACTACGTCAAGAGCCTGCTCCAGGGCGACCTCGGCCAGTCACTGACCGGCCGCCAGATCGGCGACATCCTGCAGGCGGCCTGGCCGGTCACCGTCAAGCTCGCGCTCATCGCGCTCGCCGTGGCGATCATCTTCGGGGTCACCGCCGGCGTGGTCGCCGGCATCCGGCGGGCCAGCATCTTCGACAACTCGACCCTGGTGCTCACCCTGCTGGTGCTGGGCATCCCGACCATCGTGCTGGCGCCGCTGGCTCAGTACCTGCTGGGCGTCAAATGGCAACTCTTCCCGCCCACCGCCGGCTCCCAGCCGACGTTCTACGCGCTGCTGCTGCCGGGCATCGTCCTCGGCTCACTGTCGCTGGCCACCGCGCTGCGGCTGACCCGTACCTCGGTGGCGGAGAACCTGCGCGCCGACTACGTCCGGACCGCCCGGTCCAAGGGCCTGGTCAAGCGCCGCATCGTCACCGTCCACGTGCTGCGCAACTCGCTCATCCCGGTGGTCACCTTCCTCGGTGTGGAACTGGGCAACCTGATGAGCGGCGCGATCATCACCGAGGGCGTCTTCAACATCCCCGGCGTGGGCTTCAACCTCTTCCGCGGCATCCGCACCGAGGACGGCCCCCTGGTGGTGGGCATCGTCAGCGTGCTGGTCGTGGTCTACCTGGTCTCGAACCTGGTGGTGGACGTCCTGTACGCCGTACTCGACCCGAGGATCCGCTATGAGTGAGCGCAGCGAACGAATCATCAGCGCAGCGTGCTTGGGCTCGCAGGCCGGCATCGCGCGCAGCGAGGTGCCGGCATGAGTGATTTCGAGACTGTGGCGGCCAGCGAGAACCAGGCCGCACGGCGGGGCCCCTCGGGCGAGCCGGGGACACCCAACCAGGTCGGCGCACCGCACAAGCCGCGCAGCTTGGCCGGCGACGCCTGGCGCGACCTGCGCCGCAACCCGATCTTCTGGATCTCGCTGACGCTGGTCGTCATCTTCACGCTGATGGCACTGGCCCCGGGCGTGTTCACCGCCAACAACCCGAACGACTGCCTGCTCTCCCGGCAGCACGCCGGGCCGTCCGGCGGGGCCATCTTCGGGTACGACTTCCAGGGCTGCGACACGTACTCCCGGGCGGTCTACGGCACGCGGGCCTCGCTGCTGGTCGGCGCGCTCGCCGCGCTGGGCACCGGCATCATCGCGCTGGTGGTCGGCATGCTGGCCGGGTACTTCGGCCGCTGGGTCGATGCCGTGCTCTCCCGGGTGATCGACGTGGTGCTCGGCATCCCGCTGCTGCTGGCCGCGATCGTGCTGCTCAAGCGGGTGTCCAGCGACAGCACGAGCGCCCGGATCGCCGCGGTGATCTTCGTTCTGGCCATCCTGGGCTGGACCACCGCCGCCCGGGTGGTGCGGTCCTCGGTGATCACCGCCAAGGAGCAGGACTACGTGGCGGCGGCCCGGATGCTCGGCGCCGGCAACGGCCGGATCATGTGGCGGCACATCCTGCCGAACTCGCTGGCCCCGGCCATCGTCGTGCTGACCATCGCGCTCGGCTCGTTCATCGCCGCCGAGGCGACGCTGTCCTTCCTGGGCATCGGCCTGAAGTCCCCGACGATCTCGTGGGGCCAGGACATCGACACCGGTCGCATCCACATGCGGGAGGCGGCGACACCGCTGATCGTCCCGTCGGCCTTCCTCGCGCTGACCGTGCTGGCGTTCATCATGCTCGGCGACGCGATCCGTGACGCCTTCGACCCGAAGCTGCGGTGATCAACTCCATGCGAGCGCGAGGAGTGAGCGAAGCGAGCCCCGCAGTCGTGAGCGAAAGGCAGGCACAGCCATGACCGTCGAACCCACGCCCGCCTCCACCCCGGCGGACGGCCACCTGCTGGAGCTGCGGGACCTGCACGTCGAGTTCCGGACCAACGAGGGTGTCGCCCGGGTGATCAACGGCGTGTCGTACCACCTGGATGCCGGGGAGACCCTGGCGGTGCTCGGTGAGTCCGGCTCCGGCAAGTCCGTCACCGCCCAGGCGATCATGGGCATCCTGGACACGCCGCCCGCGTTCGTCCGCTCCGGCCAGATCCTCTACCGGGGTCAGGACCTGCTCACCGGCTCCGAGGAGCAGCGCCGGCAGGTCCGCGGCAAGGAGATCGCGATGATCTTCCAGGACGCGCTCTCCGCACTGAACCCGGTGTTCCCGGTCGGCTGGCAGATCGGCGAGACGCTACGCCAACGCGCCGGCATGTCCCGTGGTGACGCCCGCCGTCGTGCGATCGAGCTGATGGACCTGGTCAAGATCCCGGGCGCCGCGAAGCGGATCGGCGACTACCCGCACCAGTTCTCCGGCGGCATGCGGCAACGCGTCATGATCGCCATGGCGTTGGCCCTGGACCCGAAGGTGCTGATCGCCGACGAGCCCACCACCGCGCTCGACGTCACCGTGCAGGCCCAGATCATGGACCTGCTGGCCGACCTGCGCCGGGACCTCAACATGGCGATGATCCTGATCACCCACGACCTCGGAGTCGTCGCCGGCGTCGCGGACCGGATCGCCGTCATGTACGCCGGCCGGATCGTCGAGCACGCCGACGTCCGCTCGCTGTACAAGGCGCCCGCCCACCCGTACACCAAGGGGTTGCTGGAGTCGATCCCGCGGATGGACGTGCGCGGCCAGGAGCTGTCCACGATCAAGGGGTTGCCGCCGAACCTGATGCGCATCCCGTCCGGCTGCCCGTTCCACCCCCGGTGCCCGTACGTCCAGCAGGTCTGCGTGGACGTGGTACCGCACGACCTGGTCCTCGGCGATGGCCGGACCAGCGCTTGCCACTTCGCGCAGGAGGTCCGTGATGACAGCGCCCGCTAGCTCCACCAAGGTCCGGGGCGAGACCATCCTCTCCGTCGACAACCTGGTGAAGCACTTCCCGATCAGTCAGGGCGTGCTGTTCCAGCGGCAGATCGGCGCGGTCAAGGCCGTCGACGGGGTGAGCTTCGAGCTGCGCCGGGGCGAGACGCTCGGCGTGGTCGGCGAGTCCGGCTGCGGGAAGTCCACCCTCGCCCGGCTGCTGATGCGCCTGGAGACGCCCACCTCCGGGCGGGCCACCCTGGAGGGCAAGGACCTGTTCAAGGCCTCCGGGTCCGAGCTGCGCCGGCTGCGCCGCAACATGCAGATGGTCATGCAGGACCCGTACACCTCGCTGAACCCGCGGATGACCGTCGGCGACATCATCGGCGAGCCGTTCGAGATCCACCCCGACGCGGCGCCGAAGGGCAGCAAGCAGAAGCGGGTCCAGGAGCTGCTGGACGTCGTCGGGCTCAACCCGGAGCACATCAACCGGTACCCGCACCAGTTCTCCGGCGGTCAGCGCCAGCGCATCGGCATCGCCCGCGCCCTCGCGCTACGCCCGGAGGTGATCGTCTGCGACGAGCCGGTGTCCGCCCTCGACGTCTCCATCCAGGCCCAGGTGATCAACCTGCTGGAGCAGTTGCAGGACGAGTTCGGGCTGTCGTACATCTTCATCGCCCACGACCTGTCCGTGGTGCGCCACATCGCCGACCGCGTCGCGGTCATGTACCTGGGCCGGATCGTCGAGATCGGCACCGAGGACGAGATCTACGAGCGGGCCACCCACCCGTACACCCAGGCCTTGCTCTCGGCCGTGCCGGTGCCGGACCCGGAGGTCCGCGACCAGCGCAACATGATCCGTTTGGTCGGGGACGTGCCCAGCCCGGCCGACCCGCCGTCCGGCTGCCACTTCCGCACCCGCTGCTGGAAGGCCCAGGGCATCTGCGCCAAGGAAGACCCGCAGGCGGTGCCCCGCGCCGCGGACCCCCACCCGTCCGCCTGCCACTTCGCCGAACTCCGCCCGGCTACCCCCGCGGCGTAGGCCCGCACGTTCGCGTCGATCATGGAGTTGTGGTGGGCGGTTCAGCCGCTGGAGCCCCTTTTGTGAGGCACCACAACTCCATGATCGACGGGGGACTTCGTTAGTGGAAGAAGTGGCGGGTTTCCGTTAGGTACATCGTCACGTTGGCTTTTTTGGCCGCTGCGATGACCTCTTCGTCGCGGATCGAGCCGCCGGGTTGCACGATGGCGCGGACGCCGGCGTCGATGAGGATCTGCGGGCCGTCGGCGAACGGGAAGAACGCGTCCGACGCCGCGACCGAACCCCTCGCCCGGTCGGCGCCAGCGCGGCTGACCGCGAGCCGCGCCGAGTCGACCCGGTTGACCTGACCCATGCCGACGCCGACGGTGGCACCGTCGCGGGCCAGCAGGATCGCGTTGCTCTTCACCGCGCGGACCGCCCGCCAGGCGAACGCGAGGTCGCGCAGCAGCTCCTCGTCCGCGGCCTCGCCGGTCGCCAGCCGCCAGTTCGCCGGGTCGTCGCCGGGGGCGTTCACCCGGTCGGCGACCTGGGCCAGCACACCCCCGGTCACCTGCCGCAGCTCCACCAGCGCCGGGGTCCACGCGGGCGCGCGCAGCAGCCGGATGTTCTTCTTGCCCTGCAGCACCTCGACCGCGCCCTCGTCGAAGCCGGGGGCGACCACCACCTCGGTGAAGATGTCGGCCACCTGCCGGGCCATCTCGACCGACACCGGCCGGTTGACCGCGATCACGCCGCCGAATGCCGACACCGGGTCGCAGGCGTGCGCCCTGCGGTGTGCCTCGGCCACGTCCGCGCCGACCGCGATGCCGCACGGGTTGGCGTGCTTGATGATCGCCACTGCCGGCTGGTCGGCGAAGTCGTTCGCGGCCCGCCAGGCGGCGTCCGCGTCGACGTAGTTGTTGTACGACATCTCCTTGCCGTGCAGCTGTTCGGCCTGGGCCAGCCCCGCCGGGGCGTCCGGGTCGGTGTAGAGCGCAGCCGGCTGGTGCGGGTTCTCGCCGTAGCGCAGCCCGGTCGACTTGCGCAGCGCCAGCCCCGCGAACTGCGGCCACGAGTCGTCGGCGGGGGCCAGTTCCTGGGCGCACCACCGGGCGACCGCCACGTCGTACTCGGCGATGTCGGCGAACGCCCGGGCGGCCAGCGCGCGACGCTGGGCCAGGGTGAAGCCACCCTCGCCGAGCGCGGCGAGCAGCGCCGGGTAACCGGCCGGGTCGGTGAGCACGGCGACCGAGGCGTGGTTCTTGGCGGCGGCCCGCACCATGGCCGGCCCGCCGATGTCGATCTGCTCCACGCACTCCTCGACGCCGGCGCCGGAGGCCACGGTCGCCTGGAACGGGTAGAGGTTGGAGACCAGCAGGTCGAACGCCGCCACACCCAGCTCGTCGAGCTGCGCCACGTGGGTGTCCTTGCGCAGGTCGGCGAGCAGGCCCGCGTGCACCTTCGGGTGCAGCGTCTTCACCCGGCCGTCGAGCACCTCGGGAAAGCCGGTCACCGTCTCCACCGGCGTCACCGGCACACCGGCGGCGGCGATGGTGCCCGCCGTGCTGCCGGTGGACACGATCTCCACGCCGGCCGCGTGCAGGGCCTGGGCCAGCTCGACCAGCCCGGTCTTGTCGTAGACGCTGACCAGCGCCCGCCTGATCGGGCGGCGCCCGTCCTGAGTGGGACTCACGGAACCGTGACCTTCCTTCCGGTGATGGTCCAGCCTTCGCGGACCAGGCGACCGACCTGCTCGACGAGCTGGCGGCGCTCGGCTTCCTTGATGCGCTCGGTGAGCGCGTCCACGTCGTCGTCGTCGAGCACCGGCACCGCGACCTGCGCGACGATCGGCCCGGTGTCCATGCCCGCGTCGACGAAGAAGAGGGTGGCCCCGGTGAGCTTCACGCCGTAGGCGAGGGCGTCCCGTGGGCCGTGGATGCCGGGAAACGCCGGCAGCAACGTGTTGTGGGTATTCAGGTAGCGGTCGCCGAACGCGGTGAGGAAGTGCGGGCCGACCAGCTTGAGGAACCCGGCGGAGATGACCAGGTCGGGTTGGTGCTTCGCGACGTGCGCGGTGAGCGCCACATCCCAGTCGTCCCGGGTGTCGTGGTCGCGGACCCGCTCGACGAACGTCGGCACGCCGGCGGCCTCGGCCCGGTCCAGGCCCGCGATGCCGTCGCGGTCCGCGCCGACCGCGACCACCTGCGCGCCGTACGCGGGGTCGGCGGCGGCGTCCAGCAACGCCTGGAGGTTGCTCCCGGAGCCGGAGATGAGGACGACGATGCGGGCGGCGGACGCGGGCTCGGTCACCGGGCCACCCTATCGGGCAGGTCAGGACGCCCTCCGGCTGGGCGGTGCCGATCTTTGACAGTGCCGGCGGGCATCGACCCGATACGCTGCCGCTCGCTCGGGCTGGACACCGTGCCGGCCCGCACCCCTGTCACTGATCCGGCACGGCAGCCGTGCCGTCGGAATGAGGAGCACCCCCATGCAGCCCGGTACCCACCCCCAGCAGCAGCCGCCGATCAACAACAACATGACGATGTCGATCGTCGCCATCTTCCTCTTCTGGCCGCTGGCCCTCCCGGCCATCATCAGCGCGTCGAAGGTCAACCCGCTGCTTCAGCAGGGTGACTACGCCGGTGCCCAGGCCGCCGCCGCGGAGTCGAGGAAATGGTCGAAGTGGGCCCTTATCGTGGGCATCGGGTGGTATGTCGTCGTGTTGCTGTGCTGTGCGTTGGGTGGTCTGGGCGCGATCATGGGTGGGAACAGCAGCAGTAACTGACGGAACCAGTCCAAGGAGCTTCTCGAATGCAGCCCGGTAACCCCGGTCAGGACCCGTACGGCCAGCAGCCCAACCAGGACCCGACCGCGCCCCAGCCGCCGCACGACCCGTACGCCCCGCCGCCGGCCGCCCCGTACGGCCAGCAGCCGACCTCTGGGCAGCCCTACGGTCAGCAGCCGCAGGACCCGTACGCGGCACCGCAGGCGCCGTACGGCCAGCAGCCCACCTCGGGTCAGCCGTACGGTCAGCAGCAGCCGTACCAGGACCCGTACGGCCAGCAGCAGCCCCCGTACGGCGCTCCGACGTACCCGAACGCCGGCTACCCGCAGGCCCAGGGCCAGAACAACACCCTCGGCCTGGTGTCGATGATCCTCGGCATCGCGTCGATCCCGCTGGTCTGCTGCCTCTACCTGGGCATCCCGGTCGGCATCGCGGGCGTGGTGACCGGCTACCTCGCCCGGCAGAAGGTCGCCCAGGGTCAGGCCAGCAACGCCGGGCAGGCCAAGGCCGGCCTGATCTGCGGTGCGGTCGGCGTCGGACTGGGCATCCTGCTGATCATCCTGAGCATCGTGGCGAACGTCGCGCTGCCGACCCAGCCCTGACGGGCTCGGTACCGACGGGGCGCTCCGGATCGTCTCGGGGCGCCCCGCGCTCGTCTACCAAGCGGGAGACCGGGTGAGCGCCCGGGTCGCGGCGGCGCCGAGCAGCGCACCGACCGCGATGACACCGGTGGCCACGGCGGCGACCTGCCAGGCCACCGGCCCGAGCTGCGCGAGTCGGCCGGCACCGAGCGGGCCGCCGGAGACCTCGGCGGCCACGCCGAGCAGCACGCCGGCCACCGGCCCGGCCAGCGCCGCCGGCACCAGCAGGTCGGCCCAACGCCTCGGGGCGCGCTCGCGGCCGTGCTCGGCGTCGACCCGACCGCGGACCCGCTCCGGCCCGACGTGCCGGGCCGTCCGACGGGCCAGCAGCCAGCCGGCCACCATCCCGGCCAGCACCGGCACCGCGAGCAGCAGGGCACCGAGGCCGTCCACCGGGCCGCGCGGCAGGCCGGCGAGCAGCGGTACGGCCGGCAGCGCGCCGACCGACACCTCACTCGTCCGGATCGCGGTGTCGGTGCCGACCGCGAAGCCCGGCCCGAGCAGGTAACTGCTCGACCAGATCGCCGCGTTCGGCGCGTACGCCACACTGACCAGGGTGATCCCGGCCTGCCCGGCCACCCCGGTGCGGTACGCCCCGATCATGTCGGCCGCGTCCCCGCCGCCGGTGGCCACGGCCAGCCCGGCCGCACCGGCGCCCGCGCCGAGCAGCAGGAGCCCGGCCACCAGCCCGGTGCGTACGCCGTCGCGCAGCCGGGTCGGCATCCGGGCGGCGAGCACACCGGTGACGGCGGTGATCCGGGTCGCGCCGACCAGCGCGGCGAGCGTGCCGACCGCCGCGAAGGTGGCCGCCGCACGGACCAGGGACGCGTCCGGGCCGCCCGCGCCGACCAGCACGGCCGCGAGTGTGCCGAGCAGCGCGTACGCGATGCCGACCGCGCCCGCGGCGAGCAGCGCCCGGCGCGGTGAGCGGGTGTCCCGGGCGCCGATCGCGCGGCTCACGTGCACGCCGGCCCGGGTGAGCCGCCAGATCGCGAGGACGGTGAGCGCCAGCGGGGCGAGCCCGAACGGGCCGGCCTCGGTGCGCAGCGGCACGCCGTGCCCGACCAGCCAGCCGGCCAGCGCGGTGCGCAGGGCACCGCCGAGGGTGGCGCCGTCCGCGCCGAACTGGACCAGGGCGAGCACGATGGCGACCGGCAGGTACGACGTGAGGGCGGCCCAGCCGGCGGCCACCCCCGCGGCGACCGGCAGCGGCGCCCGCCCACGCGGCGGCCCGCCGGGGCGCTGCGCGGGCACCCGTCGGCCCGGTGTGGCGCGGTCGACCGGCCGGTCGTCGGCGCGCACACCGCCGGGACGGCTGGGACGGTCAGGGGTGACGGGGGACATCCGCTCTACTCTGGCACGTCGCGCGGGCGGGAGCAGTCCGTTAACCCGCCCCGAAAGGCGGCGAGTTGAACGAACCTCGGTCCGGGACGCCTGCTCCGGTCTAGCGTCGGCCCAGAGGGGGTGGCCGTCGCCGCCATCCGGGTCGGCCCGGGTCAGCCCGCCGCTCACGACCGTCCGGAGGTAGCTGTGACGACCGCATACCCGCCGCCCCCGCCGCCACCGGCCCAGGGACGGGACCGGACGACGCTCTGGGGCGTGCTGGGCATCGTGCTGGGCCTGATCTGCTGCGGCATCCTCGGCATCGTCTTCGGCTACCTGTCCATCCGCGACGCCCGCCGTTACGGCCAGTCGCCGGTGCTCGGATACCTCGCCATCGTGTTCGGCGTGATCAATATCATCGGCGGCTCGATCCTGCGTCTCACCGGCAACTACCCGTTCTGGAACAACGACTGAGCGGGTGCGGCACGACGAGAGGGGGCCGACCGTCTCCGGTCGACCCCCTCTTCGATGCCGCCTGGCCGGCTCAGTTGCCGGACATGATCTCCCGCATCAGCTTCGCGGTCTCGGTCGGCGTCTTGCCGACCTTGACGCCGACGGCTTCGAGGGCCGCCTGCTTCGCCTCCGCGGTGCCGGCCGAGCCGGAGATGATCGCACCGGCGTGGCCCATGGTCTTGCCGGGGGGCGCGGTGAAGCCGGCGATGTAGCCGACGACCGGCTTGGTGACGTTCGCCTTGATGAACTCGGCGGCCCGCTCCTCGGCGTCGCCGCCGATCTCGCCGATCATCACGATCGCGTCGGTCTCCGGGTCGGCCTCGAACGCCGCCAGGGCGTCGATGTGGGTGGTCCCGATGATCGGGTCACCGCCGATGCCGACGCAGGTGGAGAAGCCGATGTCCCGCAGCTCGTACATCATCTGGTAGGTCAGCGTGCCACTCTTGCTGACCAGGCCGATCCGGCCGGAGCCGGTGATGTCGGCCGGGATGATGCCGGCGTTGGACGCGCCCGGCGAGGCGATGCCCGGGCAGTTCGGCCCGATGATCCGGGTCCGCTCGCCCTGCGCCAGGTTGTACGCCCAGAACGCGGCGGTGTCGTGCACCGGCACGCCCTCGGTGATCACCACGGCCAGGCCGATCGCGGCGTCGATCGCCTCGACCACGGCGGCCCTGGTGAACTGCGGCGGCACGAAGATGACCGTGACGTCGGCCCCGGTCTCGGCCATGGCGTCCGCCACGGACGCGAAGACCGGCAGCTCGGTGCCGTCGAAGTCGACCTTCTGGCCCGCCTTGCGCGGGTTGACGCCGCCCACCACGTTGGTGCCGGCGGCGAGCATCCGCCGGGTGTGCTTGGAACCCTCGGAACCGGTCATCCCCTGGACGATGACCTTCGAGTCCTTGGTCAGCCAGATAGCCATGATCAGACCCCCGCAGCTGCCAGCTCGGCGGCCCGCTCGGCCGCGCCGTCCATGGTGTCCACCCGCTGCACGAGCGGGTTGTTCGCGCCGTCCAGGATCGCCCGGCCGGCTTCGGCGTTGTTGCCGTCGAGCCGGACGACGAGCGGCTTGGTGACCTGCTCGCCGCGCTGCTCCAGCAGGGCCAGCGCCTGGATGATGCCGTTGGCGACCTCGTCGCAGGCGGTGATGCCGCCGAAGACGTTGACGAAGACGCTCTTCACGGCCGGGTCGGAGAGCACGATCTCCAGCCCGTTCGCCATGACCGCGGCGCTCGCGCCGCCGCCGATGTCGAGGAAGTTGGCCGGCTTGACGTTGCCGTGCCGCTCACCGGCGTACGCGACCACGTCGAGGGTCGACATGACCAGACCCGCGCCGTTGCCGATGATGCCGACCTCGCCGTCGAGCTTGACGTAGTTGAGGTCCTTGGCCTTGGCGGCCTGCTCCAGCGGGTCCACGGCGGCCTGGTCGACCAGGGCCTCGTGGTCCGGGTGCCGGAACGCGGCGTTCTCGTCCAGGCTGATCTTGGCGTCGAGCAGCAGCATCCGCCCGTCGCCGTTCTTGGCGAGCGGGTTGACCTCGACCAGGGTGGCATCCTCGGCGACGAACGCCTGCCACAGGCCCACGGCGATCTCGACCACCTGGTCGGCGACCTCGGCCGGGAACCCGGCGGCGGCGACGATCTCCCGCGCCTTGGCCTCGTCGACACCGGTGTTCGCGTCGATCGGAGCCTTGACCACACGGTCCGGGGTCTCGGCGGCGACCTGCTCGATGTCCATACCGCCGGCCACGCTGGCGATGCAGAGGAAGGTGCGGTTCGCCCGGTCGAGCAGGTACGAGAAGTAGTACTCCTCGGCCACGTCCGCCGTCACCGTGATCATGACCTTGTGGACGGTGTGACCCTTGATGTCCATGCCGAGGATGTCGGTGGCCCTGGCCACCGCCTCATCCGGGCCTTCGGCCAGCTTGACGCCGCCGGCTTTACCTCGGCCGCCGACCTTCACCTGCGCCTTGACGACCACTCGACCGCCGAGGCGTTCGGCGATCGAGCGGGCCTCCTGGGGGGTAGTGGCGACGCCGCCGGCAAGCACGGGCAAGCCGTGCCGCTCGAACAGGTCCCGCCCCTGGTACTCGTACAGGTCCACGATTGCGCGTCCCGTCCCGTCTCCGCGGCGCGCCGTCGCGCCGCCACCAGCGTTCAGAAAAACAGTTTGACGCCTGTCATCACTTGACACAGGCCATTGGCCGCAGCCTAGCGAGGTGGGCACCGCCGGCAACCGAGCGGGTGCGCGGTGTGCGGTAATGCACAACCCGGCAGCCCGCGGGGCCGGTTTCGGGCGCGGCACGTGCCGCGTCAACCGTCCGGGCGATGTTGCCGGGGGTGCGTAACCCGCCCGTCGGGGCGTCGTTGAGTCAGGTGTCGGAGCGCTGATTCAGCGTGATGACGGGAGACGGCCGATGCCCTGTCGGTCGAGGGGTGGCGGCGGGGCATCGTGCATAGAGGGGCCGGACGTGTGAGGGGTGCGTCCGGCCCCTCCCCCGTGCCCGGGTCCGCCCGACGACCCGAGCCGGTACGCCTCAGGCGACCGGCTGCGCCACGTTCTGCCGGACCCACTCGACGATCGCCTGCGTGGTGGCCCCCGGCGTGAAGATCTTGGCGACGCCCAGCTTCTCCAGCTCGGGGATGTCGTCGTTCGGGATGATGCCGCCGCCGAACACGACGATGTCGCGGGCGTCCCGCTCGCCGAGCAGTTCCAGGACCCGGCGGAAGAGCGTCATGTGCGCACCGGACAGCACGGAGAGGCCGACCGCGTCGGCGTCCTCCTGGATCGCGGTCTCCACGATCTGCTCGGGGGTCTGGTGCAGGCCGGTGTAGACGACCTCCATGCCGGCGTCACGAAGGGCACGCGCGACAACCTTGGCGCCCCGGTCGTGGCCGTCCAGGCCTGGCTTGGCGACGACGACCCGAATACGAGAGCTCATCAGCGCACACCTTTCACCGGCTCCACGGCCTTCACCTGAACGAACGGTAACCCGGCCGACCGGGCCCGGGAAATCCGGGCCGGCAACCCGCTCGACCCGGTCGACTCCGAGCGGGGCCCGACAGACCGCGCCGTCAAGCCGGACGACTCCGCCGGACCGGTCACGCTCGGCGACGAACGGGCAGCAACGAGGGCACCGTTCGACGTCGCGATGCATGACAATCATGGACGCAAACGGACAGATCGACACGCCAATTCGGCGCTCTGGCTTGTGACTCGCCTGGTGGTTGGCTAACGTGTCCTCGGTTGTCATCAGGTCCATGGACGGGTGATGACGCGGTCAGCGGACGTTCACCGGAGCTTCACGAACGTCCACCGGCCGCCTCGGAACCCCGACAACGGAGGGTGTGCGTGCGCCAGCGCCTGTCGTCTGAGCCCGATCGATATCGCGGTCGCCGCCGCGTACCCACCCCACCCCGCAGCCGCTACGCCGCGGTCGTCACCACGGCGTTCGTCGGAGCCGGCATCGTCGCGCTCGGCGCGAGCGCCCTGCCGGACGCCAAGGACGTCAGCCCGTCGGTTCTCGACGAGCTCAAGCAGGCGTCGGTCACCAGCCAGGACGCCGCGGCCCGTGCGGACAACGCCGACCGCGCCTCCCGGGACGGCCGTGGCAAGGACGCCGCCGAGCCCGAGGTCTGGCTGCTGCCGCTGCAGGGCTACGACTTCAACTCTCCCTACGGGGTCCGCTGGGGCAAGATGCACACCGGCGTCGACTTGGTCGTCCCCGAGGGCACGCCGTACGTGGCGGTCCACGACGGCGTGGTCACCAAGGCCGGTTGGTTCGGCGGGTACGGCAACGCGGTGATCGTCCAGCACGCCGACGGCAGCGAGGCGATCTACGGCCACTCCGCCGCGGTCAGCGTCAAGGAGGGGCAGCAGATCAAGGCGGGTGACCAGCTCGGCCTCGTGGGCCAGACCGGCCACGCCTACGGCGTCCACCTGCACCTCGAGATCCATGTCAAGGGCCAGCCGGTCGACCCGGTGACGTTCCTTCAGGACCACGGAGTGGACATCAAGCTGCAAGTCGAGGCAATTTACAGCGAGGTAGCCGCCTCCTGACGGTGCGTAACGACCGTTGACCGCCCGGATCTGTCGATCCGGGCGGTTTTTCGTGCCGGATGTCACCTGGGCCACACCGCCGACTGTGACCGACGACACGAGTCGCCATGATCATATTTACGGACGGATCACCGCAGGTCGGGAGGTATCCGGGCAGAGCGCTGCCAACCTGCCCGGTCCGGATGCGGTCCCGGTACCCGGCCGGACTCGACCCGACACCAGTATTTCGAGGTCAAGTGCCCCTCGACTGTGAAGGTCCGCCGTGCAGGAAGACAGCCCCGTCCAGAACGAGAACACCCCCGACACCACCGTCGAGCAGCCGCAGCGCGCCCGTCGGCGGAACCGCCTCATCGTGCTCGGCGCGGCTGCCCTGGTGGCGCTCGGCCTGGGCGGAGTCGCCGTCGCCACCACCGGCCCGGACCGCCCGTCGCCCACCGCCGTCTCGCTCGACGCGCAGTCCCGGGCCGAGGCCGCCAGCCGGGCCGACCGCTCCGCCCGTGAGTCGACCGCGCCGGCCTCCCCCTCGGCCACCCCGAGCGTGAGCCCGTCGACGACCAGCGCCAGCCCCACACCGGCGAAGACGGCCACCGCCAAGCCGAAGCCGAAGCCGAAGCCGAAGAAGACCACCAAGCCCACCCCCGCCTGGGTCGACCCGATGCCGGGCGCGGCGGTCACCTCCTGCTACGGCCAGCGCTGGGGCACCCTGCACGCCGGTATCGACCTCGCCCTGCCCTCCGGCACCCCGATCCACGCCGCCGCGGCGGGCACGGTCACCCAGGCCGGCGACGCCGCCGACGGCTACGGCAACTCCGTCTTCATCGACCACGGCAACGGGTACCTGACCCACTACGCCCACCAGAGCCGGATCGCGGTGACGGTCGGCCAGAAGGTCAAGGCCGGCCAGATCATCGGGTACGAGGGCGCCACCGGCGACGCCACCGGCCCGCACCTGCACTTCGAGGTGCACCAGGGCATGTGGAACCAGATCGACCCGGCCCCGTACATGCGGGCCCACGGCGTGGACCTGGGCTGCTGAGACCGCCGTAGGTTCACTTGCTCCTGGGCCGAGCGCCGGTGCCAGGCCCAGGAGCAACCAGGAGACCTACGCCGGGCTCGCGGCGCGCAGCCGTGGCCACCGCTGCTCGGTCCAGGCCCGCAACAACCACTCCATCGGCCCGTACCGGAACCGGGCCATCCACGCCGCGCTGGCGGCGAGCTACACACCGTAGACGCGGCCGCGAGCAGCGGCGCGGTGAGCACTCCTGAAGGCCACTCTTTGCATGATCAAGCGAAATCGTGGCGGGCAGCGAGCTGGGCGCGCGTCACCCCGCGTGACGGGTCAGAGCTTGTCGACCGGGGCGTGCCGGAGCACCAGCCACATCGTCTGGTCGCCGAAGTCGATCTGCGCACGGGCACCCGGACCGTGCCCCTCGACGGCGAGCACCCGCCCCAGGCCGTACCGCTGGTGGTTGACCCGGTCGCCCGCGGCCACCTTCGGCCCCTGCGGCAGCTCGCTGGCCGTGGTCAGCCGGCTGGCGTCCACACCGAGCCGCTGGGCCAGCTGCGCCGCCTTCGGCGTACCCCCGGTGAAGGTGCCACGCACGCCGGGCGCGCGGTCCGCGCGGCCGCCCACGCCGCCGCCCCCGCCGGCCCACGAGGTGTACGACCCCTCGGTGCGCTCCCAGTGCACCAGTTCCGTCGGCAGCTCCTCCAGGAACCGCGACGGCGGGTTGTAGGCCGGCTGCCCCCACGCCGAGCGGGTCACCGCCCGGGAGAGGTAAAGCCGCTGCCGGGCACGGGTGATGCCGACGTAGGCCAGACGGCGCTCCTCCTCCAGCTCGCGGGTGTCGCCCAGCGAACGCAGGTGCGGGAAGACCCCATCCTCCAGCCCGGTCAGGAACACCACCGGGAACTCCAGGCCCTTGGCGGTGTGCAACGTCATCAGGGTGACCACGCCCTGGTGGTCGGGGTCGTCCGAGGGGATCTGGTCGGCGTCGGCGACGAGCGCGACCTGCTCGAGGAAGCCGGCCAGGGTGGCCCGCTCCCCCTCCTCGCCCAGCGCCTCGATGCGCTCGGTGTACTCCCGGGCGACGCTGACCAGCTCCTGGAGGTTGTCCACCCGGCCGGCGTCCTGCGGGTCCAGGCTCTCCTCCAGCTCGGTCAGGTAGCCCGAGCGGGTCAGCAGCGCCTCCAGCACCTCCTCCGGGGTGCCGGTCTCGGCCAGCTCCCGGGCACCGTCGAGCAGCGCGACGAAGTCGCCGATGCCGTTGGCCGCCCGGGTGGAGATGCCCGGTGCCTCCCGGGCCCGGCGCAGGGCCGCGCCGAACGAGATGCGGTCGCGGCTGGAAAGCGCCTCGACGCATGCCTCCGCGCGGTCGCCGATCCCCCGGCGGGGGGTGTTGAGCACCCGCCGCAGGCTCACCGTGTCGTCGTCGTTGACCACCGACCGCAGGTACGCCAGGGCGTCGCGGACCTCCTTGCGCTCGTAGAAGCGCACCCCGCCGACCACCTTGTAGGGCAGGCCGACCCGGATGAACACCTCCTCGAAGACGCGCGACTGGGCGTTGGTGCGGTAGAAGACCGCGACGTCACCGGGACGGGTCTCGTCGGCGTCGACCAGCCGGTCGATCTCCCGGGCCACCCAGTCCGCCTCGGCGTGCTCGGTGTCGGCGACGTACCCGACGATCCGCTCGCCGGCGCCGGCCTCGCTCCACAGCCGCTTCGGCTTGCGGGAGGTGTTCCGGTCGATCACCGCGTTGGCCGCGTTGAGGATGGTCTGGGTGGAGCGGTAGTTCTGCTCCAGCAGGATCGTCCGCGCGTCGGTGAAGTCCCGCTCGAACTCGAGGATGTTGCGGATCGTCGCGCCCCGGAAGGCGTAGATCGACTGGTCGGCGTCACCGACCACGCACAGCTCGGCCGGCTCCAGCCCCTCGGTGCCGGAGACCAACTCCTTGATCAGGACGTACTGGGCGTGGTTGGTGTCCTGGTACTCGTCCACGAGCACGTGCCGGAACCGCCGGCGGTAGCTCTCCGCGACGTGCGGGTGGGACTGGAGCAGGTGCACCGTCGTCATGATCAGGTCGTCGAAGTCGAGTGCGTGCGCCTCCCGCAACCGGCGCTGGTACAGCGTGTACGCCTCGGCGAGGGCCCGCTCGTTGGGCCCCGACGCCCGCGCGGCGAACTGCTCCGGGTCGACCAGCTCGTTCTTCAGGTTGGAGACCTGGGCGGCCAGCCCGCGCGCCGGGTAGCGCTTGGGGTCGAGATCGAGTTCGCGGGTGACCAGCTGCATCAGTCGCCGGGAGTCGTCCGCGTCGTAGATCGAGAAGGTCGACTTCAGGCCGGCGTGCTCGTGCTCGGCGCGCAGGATCCGGACACACGCGGAGTGGAACGTCGACACCCACATCAGGCGGGCGCGCGGCCCGACGAGCGCGGCGACGCGCTCCTTCATCTCGCCGGCCGCCTTGTTGGTGAAGGTGATCGCGATGATCTCACCGGGGTGGACGTCCCGGGCGGCGAGCAGGTAGGCGATCCGGTGGGTGAGCACCCGGGTCTTGCCGGATCCCGCGCCGGCCACGATCAGCAGCGGCGAACCGGCGTGGCTGACCGCGTCGCGTTGCGGGCCGTTCAGCCCGGCGAGCAGCTGCTGCGGGTCGAGGCGGACGGCGGCCGGCCGGGGCCGCTCCGGACGGGCCGGCGCGGACTCCGGCGCAGGCGAGGACGCGGGGATGTCGAAGAGAGGATGCATCGCCGGACAAGTCTATGCCGCCGGGCGGACACTTCCCGACCTCCCACGGTCGTCCCGGGCGAACCGCTTGCGTACGGGGCGGAGGCATGGGCATACTCGACGACGTGTTCGCAGCGCGTTACTACTTTTACTACGGCACCGGGAGTCCGGCTGCCGTAGGTCGCGCCTGATCGAATCAGACCTACGAAAGCCCCGGGCTCCTGGAGTCCGGGGCTTTTCCGTCCCAGGTTCCGGGCACCGGGCACCACAGTGCGAGAGGTACCCGATGATGACAGACGTGGTGGAGCAGAGCGGCGGCGCGATCCGACCGACGGAGCAGTCCCCGACAACCGGGAGCGAGCCGGCGACGGCGGTCGCGCCTCCGAGCGGGGACGGCGGCCCGGTCGAGGCACGTACCGGCACCGCGGAGCCGATGGCCGCCGCCCGGATCGTGGAGATCAGGGAACGGATCGACGAGATCGACCACGCACTCATCTCGCTCTGGCAGGAACGGGCGACGCTGTCCCAGGAGGTCGGGGCGACCCGGATGGCTTCCGGGGGGACGCGGCTCGTGCTCTCCCGGGAGCGGGAGATCCTGGAGCGCTTCCGGACGGCGCTCGGTGCCGACGGCACCCAACTGGCGCTGCTGCTGCTGCGGGCGGGCCGCGGCCCGCTGTGAGCCATCCCGGCGGGCCGCGGCCCGCTGTGAGCCATCCCGGCGGTCCGGGCGACTCCGCTCTCACCCCGACGACTCGGCCGTGCGGGGTTCCGGACAGACGAAACCGCCTGCCGACGTCGTGACGACGTCGGCAGGCGGTCCCGGGGAACTCACACCTCGTGGGTGGCGACGATCTCGCGCTTCTCGGCGAAGTGGCAGGCGCTCGGGTGGTCCGAGCCCTGCCGGACCTCCAGCAGCGGGACCTTCTCGGCGCACACGTCCTGCGCCTTCCAGCAGCGGGTCCGGAACCGGCAGCCCGAGGGCGGGCTGATCGGCGACGGCACGTCACCCGAGAGCCGGATGATCGTCTTGTGGTGCCGCTGCGTCGGGTCGGGCACCGGCACCGCGGAGAGCAGCGCCTGCGTGTACGGGTGCGTCGGCCGCTCGTAGATCTCGTCCTCGGTGCCGATCTCGACGATCTTGCCGAGGTACATGACCGCGACCCGGTCCGAGAGGTGCCGGACCACGGACAGGTCGTGGGCGATGAAGATGTACGACAACCCGAACTCGGCCTGCAACTGCTCCAGCAGGTTCATCACCTGAGCCTGGATGGACACGTCCAGAGCCGACACCGGCTCGTCGCAGACGATCACCTCCGGCCGCAGCGCGAGCGCACGGGCGATGCCGATGCGCTGGCGCTGACCGCCGGAGAACTGGTGCGGGTACCGGTTGATGTGCTCCGGATTGAGCCCGACCAGGTCGAGCAGCTCCCGGACCTTGGCCCGACGGCTGCCCTTCGGCGCCACCTCCGGGTGGATCTCGAACGGCTCACCGATCAGGTCACCGACCGTCATCCGCGGGTTCAGCGAGGTGTACGGGTCCTGCATGACCAGCTGGATCTGCCGACGCAGACGCCGCAGCGCCCCACCGGAGAGCTTGGAGATGTCCTGGCCCTTGTAGACCACGTTGCCGGCGGTCGGCTTCTCCAGGTTCATCAGCACCCGGGCGAGGGTCGACTTGCCGCAGCCGGACTCGCCGACGACGCCGAGCGTCTCACCGGCGCGCAGACCGAACGAGACCCCGTCGACCGCCTTGACCTGGCCGACGGTCTTCTTGAACACCACACCCTGGGTGACGGGGTAGTGCTTGACCAGGTCACGGACCTCGAGGATGTTCTCAGTCACGGTTCACCAGCTCCTCGGCGAAGTGGCAGGCGCTGGCCCGGGCGGTGCCCACCTGCAGCAGCGGCGGGACCTTCTCCCGGCACACCGGCTGAACCATGGGGCAACGCGGGTTGAACGGGCAGCCCGGCGGGATGTTCATCAGGTTCGGCGGGAGGCCCTTGATCGTCCGGAGCTGCTGCCCCTTCTCGTCCAGGCGCGGGATCGAGTCGATCAGACCCATCGTGTACGGGTGCGCCGGCTTGGCGTACAGGTCGTACACGTCGGCTTCCTCGACGATCCGGCCCGCGTACATGACCGCGATCCGGTCCGCGACGTCGGCGACCACGCCGAGGTCGTGGGTGATCAGGATCATGCCCATCTGCCGCTCACGCTGAAGCTCGGCCAGCAGGTCCATGATCTGGGCCTGCACGGTCACGTCGAGCGCGGTGGTCGGCTCGTCCGCGATCAGCACCTCCGGGTCGAGCGCCAGCGACATCGCGATCATCGCGCGCTGCCGCATACCGCCGGAGAACTGGTGCGGATAGTTGTTGAACCGACTCTTGGCGTTCGGGATCTTGACCTGGTCGAGCATCTCGATCGCGCGCTTCTTGGCCTCCGCGCGGCCCAGGCCCCGCCGGACGCGGAACTGCTCGGCGATCTGGAACCCGACGGTGAAGACCGGGTTCAGTGCCGAGAGCGCGTCCTGGAAGATCATCGCGATGCCCTCACCGCGGATCCGGCGGCGCTCCTCGCCGGACATGCGCAGCATGTCCTTGCCGTGGAAGCGAACCTGCCCGCCGGTGACGAACCCGGGCGGGGTGTCGAGGATGCCCATGATGGTCTGCGCCGTGACGCTCTTGCCGGAGCCGGACTCGCCGAGCACGGCGAGGGTCTCCCCCGCGTCGACGTGGTACGTGACCCCGTTGATGACCTTTGCGACGCCGTCCCGGGTGCGGAACTCCACCCGCAGGTCGTCGACCTCGAGCAGCCGGCCGGAGGGACGTCCGGACCCGCCGGATCCCGGCGCGGACTGCTCGGACACGAGAATGTCGGACAACTGGATCTCCCCTAGCGGAGTTTCGGATCGAGGGCCTCGCGGACCGCCTCACCGAGCATCACGAAGCTCAGCACTGCGGTGACGAGGAACGCGGCGGGGAAGAACACCAGCCCCGGCGCGACCCGGATGAACTGCTGCCCGTCACTGATCATGATGCCCCAGGACACCACCGGCGACTTCAGGCCGACACCGAGGAACGACAGCGTCGCCTCGGCGCCGATGAACGAGCCGACCATGATCGTGCCGTAGACCAGCAGCGGGGCCAGGCAGTTCGGCAGCAGGTGCTTGAGGATGATCCGACCGGTGCCGGCACCCAGCGCGCGGGCCGCGACGATGTAGTCGGCCTCCTTGGTGGCGAGCACCGAGGACCGCATCAGCCGCATGACCACCGGCCAGCTCAGGACGGTCAGGGAGACGATGACGAGGCCCATGATCTGGGCCTTGCTGTTGCCGGAGCCCGAGCCGTTGAACGTGGTCAGGATGACGATCGCGCCCAGCACGAACGGCAGACCGAAGAAGACGTCGGCGATCCGGCTGAGCAGACCGTCCACCCAGCCACCGCGGTAGCCCGCGATGATGCCCATGGTGCCGCCGACCAGCAGGGTGCCCATCACGGAGAGGACGGCGACCACGATGGACGCCCGCGCGCCGTAGATGACCCGGGCGTAGACGTCGCGGCCCTGCACGTCGTAACCGAACCAGCCTTCGGCGCCCGGCTTGTTGAGGCTGCGCGACAGCGAACCGTTGACCGCGTCACCCGGGGCGAACAGCGCCGGGAAGGCGGCCATCAGCAGGAAGATCACGATCAGCGTGGCCGAGATCCAAAACAGCGGCTTACGGCGCAGATCCCGCCATGCGTCGCCGAGCAGGCCACGGGGCTTCTCGTTGCTCTGCGGTGCGCCCGGGGCTGCGGGGGTGGCAGCGTCGGTCGGGTGCGCGGCAGGGGTGCTGACGATCGATGCGGTACTCGGGTCACTCATAGCGGATCCTCGGGTCCAGGGCGGCGTAGAGCAGGTCAACCAGCAGGTTCATCACGAGATAGACCAGCACCAGGACGACCACGATCCCTACCACGGTAGCGCTCTCTTTGGTGACGATCGCGCGGAAGACCTGGCGGCCGATTCCGTTGATGCCGAAGATGCCCTCGGTGACGATCGCGCCGCCCATCAGAGCACCGAGGTCGGTGCCGAGCAGGGTGACCACCGGGATGAGCGAGTTGCGCAGCAGGTGCACACCCACCACCCGGCGCATCGGGAGGCCCTTGGCGATGGCCGTACGCACGTAGTCGGCACGGCGGTTCTCCGCGATGCTCGTGCGGGCCACCCGGGCTATGTACGCCACCGATGCGCTACCGAGCACGAAGCCCGGCACGATCAGTTCAGAGAGCCGCATCTCCGAGGAGACGGTCGGCTTGATGATGCCCCACTGCACGCCCAGCAGCCACTGGAGGACGAAGCCGACCACGAAGACCGGCAGCGCGATGAGGAAGAGCGTGGAGACCAGGACCAGGTTGTCCAGGAAGCCGTTGCGCCGCAGACCGGTCAGCACGCCGGCGCCGAGGCCGATCACGGCCTCGATGGCGAGCGCCACCAGGGCCAGCTTCAGCGTGTTCGGGTACGACGTCAGGATGATGTCGCTGATCTCACGCTGCGAGAACGTGGTGCCGAAGTCCCCCTGGAGCAGGTTCTTCATATAGTTGGCGTACTGCACGAAGACGTTCTGGTCGAGGTGGTACTTCTCGGTCATGAACGCGATGTACTGGTCCGGGCAGCGGCGCTCGCCGCACTTGCCGGCGAACGGATCGCCCGGAACGGCCCAGACGAGGGCGTAGATCAGGAACGTCGTACCGATGAAGACCGGCACGAGTTGGAGCAGCCGTCTCAACAGATAACGGCCCATGGGGTGGTCCTCCAGACAGGGGGCGCGTCGGACGGCCGACACGGTGGTGACAACGTGGCGAGCGGGGTGTTGTAACACCCACTCGCGGAACGGCCCCGGGCCGGGCTCACCGGATGTGGCGAGCCCGACCCGGGGTCAGACCGTTCGGATCAGAGCTCGACCGAGGTGATGTCGAGTTCGCCGACGTTGTTCAGCTCGAGCTTCTTGATCTTCTCCGAGTGGCCGGACTGCTGGCCGTAGAAGTAGATCGGGATGCTCGGGACGTCCTGGTCGACCAGCTCGACGGCCTTGGAGAACGCCTCGTGCGAGGCTTCCAGGCTCGGCGCGGCGCTGGCCTGCTTGGCCAGGGCGTCGACCTGCGGGTTGCTGTACAGGCCGTCGTTGGAGGAGCCACCCTTGACGTAGAGCGGGTTGACCCAGTTCTCCACGTCCGGGTAGTCCTGCTGCCAGGCGGCACGGTACGGGCCGGTCATCTTGTGCGCGTTGATGTTCTGGCGGAAGACCGCGAAGGTCGGGACGCCCTCGGCGCGAGCCTCGATGCCGAGGTTGGTCTTGACCTGCTGCGCAACGGCGTCCATCCAGTCCTTGTGGCTGGAGTCGGCGTTGTAGTAGAAGACCATCTCGCCGGTGAAGCCGCCGGCCTCGGTCAGCAGCTGCTTGGCCGTGGTCGGGTCGAACTTGCAGGCGGTGCAGTTGCCCGGCTTGGCGCCCGGGGTCAGCGGGTTCGCCCAGCTGTCGGCCGGCTTGCGGGTACCGAAGAAGATCTTGTCCGAGATCTCCTGCCGGTTGATCGACAGCGACACGGCCCGACGCAGCTTCGGGTTCTGGAAGCGCTTGTCGTAGATCGGGAAGGCGATCAGCGCGGTCGACGGCGTGGTGGTCGACAGCCCACGGTCACCGAGGTCGGTCTTCCACTTGTCACCGGCGAGGGCCGAGGTGGGGACCGTCTCCATGAAGTCGAGGTTGTTGGCCAGCAGGTCGTTGTAGGCCGCCGTCTCGTCCTGGTACAGCTTGACGTCGACGTCCTTGATCTTCATCTTGTCGCGCAGGTTGTAGTCGTCGAAGCGCGTCAGCTTGATGAGGACGTTGTCCTCCCACGACACGAACTTCACCGGGCCGTTGCCGATCGGCTTCTTGCCGAACTCCTCGGGCTTCATGGTGAAGAAGGCGTCCGGCAGCGGCATGAAGGCGCTGTAGCCGAGCTTGGTCGGGAAGACCGCCGTGGGGGCCGCCAGAGTGACCTCGAAGGTCTGCTCGTCGATGACCTTCAGGCCGGACAGCTCCTTGGCCGTGGGCGGCGGGGCCTTCTGCGGGCCGTCCGCGCCGTCCGGGTCCTCGGTGTAGGTCTTGTCGAAGCCGGCGATGTCCGAGAAGAACGTGCCGTTCTGCGCGCCGTTCGGCGAGTACGCGGCCCAGTTCCAGGCGTCGATGAAGTTCTTCGCCTTCACCTCGGTACCGTCGTGGAACTTGGTACCCTTCTTGATCTTGATCGTGAAGACCTTGGAGTCCTTGGAGTCGATGGACTCGGCCAGCGCGTTGCGCGGGGCCCCACCGTCGTTCGGGTACTCGACCAGGCCGGTGAACAGCCAGTCGATGACCTTGCCGCCGCCGGTCTCCGTGGTGTTCGACGGGACCAGCGGGTTCTCCGGCTGGACACCGTGGATGACGATCGCGCCGTCCTTGCTGGCGGCGGCGTTGCCGTCACCGTCACCGCTCGAGCAACCGCTCGCGACAAGCGCGGCAGCCGCGCTGAGCGCGATCGCGCTCGTCGCCCGCTTCGAGACTCTCATTCCGAGGGGCCTCCTCTTTCTAACCAGGTTCCGTCGTGGGTTTCACGCACGTTTGGGGGTGACACCGCCCGACCACCCCGGGGCGCGGGTCGTCGGGATCACAGGGAAGTTGGAGACACCCCTGATGTTCCGATCCGCCGGGCTCCCCACCCGCCGGGGCGTGACCCTACGCGGGCGACACGGCCACGAACCGCCGTCAAAACAGCGAGGGTCGTGGTCGTGGGCCGTACGGAGTGCCACACACCAAGGGTGAAGTGCTGCCACTGTGACACCCACTGGCCGCTGCCGTGAAGGTGCCGTTATCAAGCCGTTAGTTGCCCGCCACGTTGCCGATACTTGAAAAATGATCATAAAGCGGTCGGGACGGGCAGCTCCGAGCAGGAAATAGGTAGCCAAGCCGGCCGCGACGCTCGGCGGGGAATTGCGTTGCGTGAGCTTGTCCGCACTCTCCCTCGGCGCTGGCGGAGCGCAGCCGGCCCCGACACCGCGCGAAGCGGGGCCGGGGCCGACTCCTCACCGCCGTCTTCCTCGCCGTGACGCTCCCACCCGCGCAAACCCTGCACCGGTCGATCTGGCGACGAACAGCCCAAGCCCGAACCCGACGAGCCACTACCAGTGCAGACAGGCGAACTGACGTTGGGGTACTGAGCCCCGGCCGTGACTCATGAACCAGTCACATCGGTTGGCGGGCCGGCCCGTCGCGGCATCGTCAGACTGCGGCGCAGAACCACCAACAACGCATCCAGCACCGAGCCCCGGTCGCGGGCATCGAAGGTGATCAGTGGTGTGTCGTCGGAGATCGCCAACGCCCACCGGACATCGTCAAGATCATGGGTCAGCAAGCCGTCGAACAGGTTGACCGCCACCCCGAAAGGAATGCCGGTCCGCTCGAAGTAGTCGACCGCCGGATAACAGTCATCGAGGCGACGCGCATCCACAATCACCAACGCACCGAGCGCCCCCTCCGTCAGATCCCGCCACATGAATCCGAAGCGGTCCTGGCCCGGCGTACCGAAGAGATAGAGCTTGATCTCGTCGTCGATGGTGATGCGACCGAAGTCGAGTGCAACCGTCGTGGTCGTCTTACTCGGCACCTCCTCGGCACGGTCGAATGCAGCCGCGACCTCGGTGATCGGTGCCTCGGTGGTCAGTACGGGAACTTCGGAGATCTGGGAGACCGCAGTGGTCTTGCCTACTCCGAAACCACCGGCGATGACGATTTTCACCGGTACAGGCGGCCGGCCCTGGTCGGGAGCCGCGTCAGCGAATGGCAGTGAGTCCACGGATAACCCTCTCGATGATCTGCCTCTGCCGGTCCTCGGGCAGGTGCAATCCGCGGGTGGTGAGAAAGTTCAACGCAATTAAATCGGCGACCAGCACTCGGGTGACTCCGAGATGCAGCCCGACGTGGGCCGATATCTCCGCGATCGCAACCCACTCCCTGCAGAACTCGACGATGTCACGATGCTCGTAGTGCAGGCGAGACGTCGAGTCCAGGCCATCCCGTGTCGCCACCACTTGCGCCGCCATGTTCAACTTCATCCCGATGGGGCGTACCCGCCCACCGGTCAGCAGATAAGGCCGTACCCGGGACACTCGGCGATGATGTCCGCCGACTGTTTCGTTAACCCCGTCTGCGACCATCCCGGTCAGGCCCGGACCGTCAGCTTCAGTTCGTCAATAAGCTGCGGCGTGAGTACTGGGCCGGCATGGTTGGCAAAGACCGCCATCTCATAGGCGAGGTTGCCCAGGCTGGCGTCCTTTTGTGCGAGCACTCCGAGTGAACAACCCGGGCTGATGGCGCTGACTAGCAGATAGCCCCGCTGCAGGTCGATGATGACCTTGTTCGTGGCACCGAGGTCGTACACACGTGAAGCGCCGCTCGCCAGGCTCGCGAGAGCCGAGGTGATGGCCGCGAGACGATCAGCGTCTGTGCGGGAGAGGGTGGAGGAGAGCGCCACGAGCAGTCCGTCGGAGGAGACAGCAATCGCCTCCAGGACGCCTGCGGTCTCGCTGGCGAACCTTTCGAGCAGCCAGTTGAACTGCTGCGCCTCGTTGCTTGTCTGGTAAGCGGGTACGGTCATTATCGGCTCCGGTCATTGTGAAGGGCCGCCGCCCGAGCGAGCCCCTCGTGAAAGTCGTCGAGTGCTGCCCGTTCGGCTTCGGGATCACGCAGGGTACTTGCGCCTCCAGCGGGCGGCGGAGCCGCCCGGTACCGCGCGCGAGCGGCGAGTTCCTCGGCCAACTGCACGTCGAGATGCTCTCCCGGACGGCGCCGTTCCAGCCCGCTGGCGCTGAGCTGAGCGGTCCCGCGAGCCGTCGGCGAGGGAGCAACGCGCGGCGGCAATGCCCCGACGCCCGGAGCCGGCCCGGCTGACGGTTGCGCATCCCGGCCTGGCCGACGAGCCGCAGACCCGACCGCGCCCTCAGCTTGGGCCTCCGCACGGACCATCTCGTCCAGCTCGGCGCGCTCCACGTCGGGACGTCGCGGCGGATACGGCAGAGGTCCGGGGTCATCCCAGCCCAGCGACGTCTGGCTCAGTCCTGGACGGCGTCGCCGCAGCCCAGCGCGGGTTTCCGTGGCTACCGATTCCGCTGCCGTCCGGGGCGACGTCGCGTCGGGCTGGTTCCCCCTCGGGACAGTTGGCAGAGGATCGTGATGGTGGGGTATCTCCTGAGCGCCGTCCAACCGCCCGCTCCACCAGTTGAAGACATTCTTGCCGAGCGCCCCGGTCAGCGGCGGGGACGACGGTGCCAGACCTACGGCGGATGCGCTGCCGGTGCCGGCCTTCGCCGCTGCCCGGCCGACTTTCGGCCGCGCCGGCATGGGCTGAGTCCATCCTTGCGGCCGGACCGCCGGTTGATCGACACCCATCAGCAGCAGCAAATGCCGCGGAACCGTGATCTCGACGGTCACCCCGGCGACCGGCGATGGCAGCAGTCGTACCGTCATTCCGTGCCTGCGGGCCAGCCGTCCCACGACGATCAGTCCGAGCATGTTGGTCGGCGCGACGTCAGGGCGTCCCGCAGAGACAAGGCGGCGATTCTCCTCGACGATTCGGTCCGGCTTCATGCCGATGCCGGAGTCGACGACGCGGATCAGGCAGTCTGAACCCAGACTTGCCGAAACGTCGACCGGCGCGGACGGCGGCGAGAACGACGTGGCGTTCTCCAGCACCTCGGCAAGGATCAGGGTCAGGTCGGCTACGACGCCCGCCGCCACCGTTGTGTTGGCCACGGAATTCACGTGGACGTTCTGGTAGCGCTCGATCTCGCCGATCGCGGAACGGATCACATCGATCAGCGGTGTGGGGGCATGCGCGCGCAACTGCTCCTCGTCCCGCCGACCGGCAATCGCCAGCAGACTCTCGGTCCCCCGCCGGAGGCGGCTGGTCAGATGATCCAACTGGTACAGCTGGGCCAGCCGCTCTTCATTGGACTCGTCGCGCTCCAACTGGTCGATACGAGCAACCTGCCGCTCGACCAGACTACGGGTGCGGTTCGCGATGTTACCGAACATCACGGAGACGTTGCGCCGGTTGAGTGCCTGTTGTTGCAGCAGCAGCGCCGCAGTCGCCTGAACACGGTTGATCGCCGATGCCAGTTCGCCAATCTCGTCAGCCGACCGCAGCATGACGGCCGCGAACTTCGGTTGAAATTCCTCGTCGTCGAACTCAAGCTCGTTGATCCGATTCATTTCGCGGGTGGCGAGGTCCGCTACCGCGTTGGCCGCGCGCGCCATTCGCTTCAGGGGCCGTGCCACGGACCTGTTAATCGCAGCGGCGAAGAGGCAGATCGCGGCCAGCAGCGCCACCAACACTCCGGTCTCCAGGGAGGCGGCGCGACGGCCAGCGACCGCGGCGTTCACCGCTCGCTGCGTGATATCGCGCGTGATCTCGTCCTGGACTTCCTGCCTCGTTGCAAGCGCCCCCTCCATCATCGACATCAGTCGACTAATCGGCAGGGTCCGGGCTGGCCCGCGGCGGCTCGTCACGGCGGCCACCGCCGCTCTTGCCCGCCCGGATGTCGGCCCCGCATCCGCTGCCGCGATCAATGCCTCGTGGTGCGCGTCACCCTCTTGTCTGAAAGTCTCCCGGTATATCACGGCCGCAGACTCCGCCGTGACCGCCAGTTGTTGGGCTGCGTTTGGGTCCACCGGCTCGAGGAGCACCGCAGTGAGGCTCTGGCTGGTTACCTCGTTCAGTCGCAGCAGGGCGTCCACCGACGCCATCTGTCGCAGTCCCGGCGCGTCAACACCTGCTGAGCCGGCCAGACGTAAGCCATCGAGCAGTTCCCGGATCAGCTCGTCGTAGCTGTGGGCGAACTGCGCCGCCGTGCGGGCGTCCCCCAACACCCGGGCACGAAGCTCTCGCAAGTGCTCTGGATGGCCCAGCGCCATGCGGAGCTCGGCGGCACTGGTCGACGGCAGCGCGCGCGCCGCGCTCTCCCAACTGTCGTCCACCTGCTGCATTTGAACAAGAAGCGCGTCGTGACTGACCGGCGCTCCGCCGAGCCGACCCACGACGAGTAGGCGCTCTCGCTGTAGGTCCCGGATCACCCGGCTAACCGAGCGCGCATCCTCTGCACTGTTCGCGACGACCGTGGCCGAACGCGCCTGGTCGATCCCGCGTGCGACGAGCGGTATCGTGGCGCACAGCGCCACGGCCACCGACAGCAGCGACAGCAGGCTGAGTCGCTGCGCGACGCGCAGTCCGCTAAGCATCTGTCAGCTCGTCGTCACCCGATCGAGGCCGTACGCCGCGCCCGACCCGAAGCAATTCTTCGGCCGCGAGTAGGTCCCGAGCATCAACCTCGGGCATCGCGACGGACACGGCCGCGATATCGGCAGTCGGATCCGCCCCAACCTCATCGTCCCGGTCGTCGGCCGACTCCCGTTCACGACCCGGCATCGCCCACCAGAGCAGCAGCAGACCGACCAATACCCCGCCGATCACCAAGGCGATCTGCTGTTGCCGGAGCCTGTCGAGGGTCCGGACGCGATCCTTGAGTAGCCGGTCCAACTGCTTGGACATCGCGTCGGCCACGGCCAGACTCGCGTCCTGCACCAGGACGGCGTTGGCGGCGGTTGCCCTCGTACCAGCAGTGCCGGCCGGCGCAGTGTCGCCGAACCGGCTGACCGTGTCGCGGAACGAGTCGAGGGGCTCGACCAGCGCGGCGTGGCCGGCGGCTCCGGTCGCGTCACGCAGGCCTGCGTCGATCGCGGCCGCCGCAGCCGCCACCTGCGCGCGGGTCACCGCGATGACGAGTGCGGCCGACCCAGACCCGCCGCCGAGGTACGTCTGGTCAGCAACCAGATTCGCGCCGATCAGCACGATGGGCAACTGAACGAAGCTCGCATCGGCGAGGTAGTTGACGTAGCTGTCCGCACTGCTGGTCAGGTGCGCGAGACGCACCACCTTAGCGGCCATATCCACCGCAAGAGTGAGCACCTCGCCGTACCGGTCGAGCGCCTGACGCCCGGTCGGCATGTCGTCGATGAGCTGCCCGACCTTCGGGCGTAGGCCGGACCAGCGCGGGCCGAGGCCAAGCTCCTCGCCCTCGCGTCCGTCGAGGGCATCGAGCTCGGTGACCACCCGTTGCAGTGCGCCCGGGTTGGCTGGAGTGTTGCGCACCGCTTGCGCCCTGAGCCGGGTCAACTCGCTGAGCAGGTCGATGGTCGCCCGCAGGTAGCGCACCCCCTGCTGTGCACTGGTGACCTGAGCGACGTCGGAATCAATGCGGCTACGTGACTGCACGGCAAGCATCACGTGCACCGCGGAGAGCGCGATGATCAACAGCAACGCGACTGCGATCCAAGGTCCGCGCCGGCGGAGGGCCGATGTTGGACTGGTCACGACCGGGCCGCCGGCTGCGGTGTCGACGGGAACTCGTACGCGGTCTCGCCATGCTCCGCCAGGTCAGCTCCGACACTCTCGGCACGGCCACTGACCCGATTGCCACGAATCCGCGACACGAGGCTCATGATGATCAGGGAGACCAATGCGGAGTACACCACCACAGCGCAGACGCTCAACGCCTGAACGCCGAGCAGTCGGTATCCTCCGCCATAGAACAGGCCATTCGCGATTCCAGGATTGACCGAGGCGGTGGCGAAGAGGCCGACCGAGAGCGCGCCGATCAACCCACCGCCGAGATGGACGGCGGCAACGTCGAGCGCGTCGTCAAGTCGGAGCAGCACCTTGAGCCCGACCGCGAAGTGGCACAACACGCCTGCGGCGAGACCGATCAACAGCGCACTCGACGGCGTGACGTACCCGGCCGCCGGGGTGATCGCGACCAGGCCGGCCACCGCCCCAGACGCGGCACCCAGCGTTGTGGGCTTACCGAACCGAAGTCGCTCCGCAGCCGCCCAAGCGATCATCGCCGCTGCTGCGGCTGCCTGCGTGTTGATGACGGCAAGCACAGCCAGGCCATTGGCGCTGAGCGCCGAACCACCGTTGAATCCGAACCAGCCGACCCAGAGCAGCGCCGTACCGAGCAGCATCAACGGCAAATTGTGCGGACGGTGCTCCGCACGGGCCCGACGGCCCAGACGAGCGGCGACGACAAGCGCCGCCGCTCCGGCGTTCGCGTGAACCACAGCTCCACCGGCGAAGTCAAGCGCGCCGAGCTGGTGCGCCCAACCAAGCGGCGAGAACAGCCAGTGCGCCACGGGCGCGTAGACCAACAGAGACCAGAGCGCGATGAAGAGCATCGAGGCGCTGAAGCGCCAGCGTTCCGCCCCAGCCCCGGTGATCAGAGCCGGTGTGATCACCGCGAACATCATCTGGAACAGCACAAAGGCCATCGACGGCACCCCGGCGAGGTCGATCCCCGGCACTGCGGCCGCGAGATCGGTCAGCCCGGCGAACGACCACCCACCGACGAATGAGTTGCCGGGCCCGAACGCCAGGGAGTAGCCGAGCAGTAACCACAGGACCGTCACAACGCCGATCGTCATCATGCTCTGCATCACCGTACCGGCGACGTTCGAGGCGCGAACCATGCCGCCGTAGAAGAAGGCCACTCCCGGCGTCATCAGCAGCACCAAGGCGGCCGAAACCAAAACCCAGGCAGTTGCTCCACCGTCAAGGCCCGCTTGACTCATCCGTACTCTCCTCCACCCGCAGAGCAAGATCGCCTTGTCCGCACAACGGCCTAGAATCGGTTTTGGTTCAAGGGTCTGTCAACTGAACCGAGAACGGTGCGACTCTAGTTGTTGAGGGTTACCAGCGGCCTGCGGTCAGGCGGCCTTCGAAGGACATCTCGAAGGCACTCAGCGTATGGTCCACCGGCCGGCGGGCTTGCCTGGTCAGGTCGAGGCCCCTCACCGGGCGGTAGCCGCCCTTTAGGGCGGCACCTTCGGTTGCGGTTGTAGCCGCGGGCACGGATAGCTCGGCGGATCCGGGCGATAACGGACTCGATGGCGTTGGTGGAGCAGATGACGGTACGGATCTCGGCGTCAAAAGCCAGGAACGGCACGAACTCTGCCGTGCGCCTGCTCCCACAACCGGATGATCGACGGATACCTCCGGCCCTCGCCGCCTGACCGAGTCCGGCAGCAGGATCACCGGGCAGCGGCATCCGCCGCATCTGCCCCAATCGCCGGGGAGGAGGAATAGATCACACCAGCCGACGGTCCGCGGCCCAGCGGGACAGCTCGTAGCGGTTGGACATCTGGAGCTTGCGCAGCACGTTAGACACGTGCGTCTCCACCGTCTTGATGGAGATGAACAGCTCCTTCGCGATCTCCTTGTACGCGTACCCCCGGGCAAGCAGTCGCAGCACCTCCCGCTCACGGTTGGTGAGCTGGTCCAGCTCCGGGTCGGCCACCGGCGCGTCCGGTCGGGCCGCGAAGGCGTCCAGCACGAACCCGGCCAGCCGCGGACTGAACACCGCGTCACCGTCGGCGACCCGGCGGATCGCCGCCGCCAGCTCGTCCGGCGAGATCGTCTTGGTCACGTACCCCCGGGCACCGGCACGGATCAGCCCGATCACGTCCTCGGCCGCGTCGGAGACGCTCAGCGCCAGGAACTTGACCTGCGGATGGCTGCGCCGCATCGCCTCCAGCACCGCGCGTCCGCCACCGTCGGGCATGTGCACGTCGAGCAGCACCACGTCCGGGCCGGTAGCCGCGATCCGGGTCACCGCCTCAGCCACGGTGCTCGCCTCACCCACCACCTCGACGTGGGCACCCAACTCCGCGCGTACGCCTGCTCGGAACATCGCGTGGTCGTCCACCAGGAACACCCGCAGCCGCCCGGGGCGGGCGTCCGCCGGGTCGAGGTGCTCCGTCGACTGCTCGGGCATGCTCATCTGTTCCTCTCCGCTGCGGACGAGTCCCGGGAGATCGGCAGGATCAACCGGACCTCGGTCCCCTCCCCCGGTCCGGACCGGATCTCGGCCCGTCCGCCGTGCCGCTTCATCCGCCCGATGATCGAGCCGCGTACGCCGTGCCGGTGGTCCTCCACGGTATCCGGATCGAAGCCCTTCCCCCGGTCCCGGACGAAGACACTGACCTGATCCGGCTCCACCTCGGCGTAGAGCGACACGGTCTGCACCTCGGCGTGCCGGGCCGCGTTCACCAACGCCTCCCGCGCGGCGGCGACCAGCGCACCGACCTTCTCGTCGGTCTCCCGGTCGCCCACCACCACCGCCTCCACGGTGATCGCGAACGTGTCCTCGACCTCGGCGGCCGCCTGCTCCAGGGCCGCGGCGAACCGTTCGTGCGGCGACGCGGTGGGCTTGTAGAGCCAGTTGCGCAGCGACCGTTCCTGCCCCCGCGCCAGCCGCTGGACCGTCTTGACGTCCGTGGCGTTGCGCTGGATCAGGGCCAACGTGTGCAGCACCTGGTCGTGCACCATCGCGGCCAGCTCGGCCCGCTCCTGCTCGCGGATCCGTCCCTCCCGCTCGGAGCGGAGCTGGCTGTACGTCCGCCACAGCACCGGTGCGGCGACCACGCCGACACCGGCCAGCCCCACCAGCGCGAAGATCACGCCGTTGATCACCGCGTCGAAGTTCTGGGCTGGCGAGTAGACGGCCGCCACACCGATGATGCCGACCGCGACCAGGACCCCGCCGCCGATGAACCGGAGGACGAAGGCCCGCCGGTCGCTCTCCTCGACGACCGCGCCGAGCCAGGGCACCGGTGCGTCGCCCCAGCGTCGACGCCGCTCGGGAGCGGACTGGTGCCAGATGACCCCGGCGCCGACCGCGATGATGGCCACCAGCCAGCCGGCGGTGCCCGCCGCACCGACCGAGTCGAACACCATCACCTGGATCAGCAGGACACCCAGCCCGATCCCCACGAACGGCAGGAGCTGGGCCACGTCCCGCCGGGGCGGGACGGCGGTGTCACCGGGTCGCAGCGGCACCACCGCCCAGAAGGCCGCGTAGAGCAGCAGGCCCAAGCCGCTCAGGCCGAGCAGCACCATGAACGCGACCCGGACGCGCAGCACCGAGATGCCGAGGTGGTCGGCGATGCCGGCGGCGACGCCGGCGGCCATCCGATGCTCGGGGGCGCGGTACAGGCGCGGGGGCGGTGTGACGGTGCTGATCGCGGGCTCCCTGGTCACGGTGGTGGACTGGTCGGGTTCGGTGAGTCCGATCGTCACACGCCGCGGCGGCCACGACCACGGGGACGCCCCCGACATTCCGGCCGCCGATATCTCAGGGTGGGGTCAGGGTCGGGTCCTGAGGTCGCTCGGGCGGACCGGGCAGCAGTATCGACGTATGACCGAGGAAGCTGCCCCGCCGCCCCGCCCGGGATCGGCACAGCCGGGCGGTTCATCACCGCCCCCACCAGCCGCGACACCGTCCGGCTGGGCCGAGCCCACCACGTTCGGCCCGCCCAGCGCCGGTCCGACCGCCGCCCCGACACCGGGCGATCCCGGCAGCGGCGGCGCGGGCTACCCGCCCGGCACCGGCTACGGGCCGGACGCCCGCCACGGGGCGGCCGGGGCCGCTGGCACACCGCCCGGTCCGGGCACGCCACCGCCGCTGGGCGGCGCCGGCTTCACCTCGCGGTACGGGTTGGTCCGCCCGCGTGAAGGGCGCTACCTCGCCGGGGTCTGCGCGGCGATCGGACGGGCCACCAACACCGATCCGGTGCTGTGGCGGGTGCTGCTCGCGGTGCTCGGGTTCTTCGGCGGCATCGGCATCCTGGTGTACGTCGCCGCGTGGCTGATCATCCCGAACGAGGGCGACACGGCGTCGCCGGTGGAGTCGATGCTCGGGCGCGGTCGGTCCAGCATGTCGCCGGTGACCGTGATCATCCTGGGCATCCTGGTCGCGGCCAGTTTCGGTTACATCGTCACCGACGCCTTCCGCGCGGTGTTGCTCGGCGCGGCCATCCTGATCGGTGGCGCGCTGCTGCTCAACCGGGACAGCCGAGGGCCGCAGCTCGGCACACCCGGCGGTCCGGCACCGGCCGGTACACCACCCGGCCCGGTCCCGCCGGTCACCTGGCCGGCCCCGGCGCCCGGCACCGTACCGCCCGCCGGCCCACCGGCGACGGCACCGCCGGTCGGCGGCGACCCGGCGTACGTGACGGCGGCACCCCCCGCCCCGGCGTACCGCGCCCAGCCGGTGGCCGACGCACGACCGGTCTCCGGGGTGGGGTCGACCTCCGGGCAGCCGGCCGGCACGACCTCCCCGCCGCAGCCGGGCTGGCCGGCGCCCGCGCCCGGTTGGCCGACCACCGGCACGCCCAGCGAAGGCTGGCCGGCGGCGCCGGTGACCGGCGTGCCCGCCACCGGCGCCCCCGCCGGCTACCCGACCCCGGCGGCTCCGGGCGGCTACCGCCCTCCGTTCGCCCCGCACGGCCCGTACGCGTCTCCGGCTCCGGCCGCGTACCCGCCGCCCAAGCCACCGAAGCCGCCAAAGCGGCCGAAGGAGCGATCGCCCCTCGGCTCGGTGACGTTCTCCCTGATCTTCCTGGCCCTCGGTCTGGTCGCCCTGCTCGACCTGCTCGACGTCTTCAACATCGGCGCGTCGGCGTACTTCGCGGCAGCGCTGGCCACCATCGGGCTCGGCCTGCTGGTCGGCACCTGGTTCGGCCGTGCCCGCTGGCTGATCGCGCTCGGCCTGGTGACCGCCGCCGCGCTGGGCACGGCGACGGTCGCCGAGTCCTACGACCGGATCCGCGGGGTCGACGGCGCGGTCACCTGGGCACCCACCGACTATCGCGATCTCGCCGACCGGTACGAGAACAGCTTCGGTGACGCCGTGCTCGACCTGCGGGGGATCGACTTCGCGAACCGGGACACCCAGGTGACCGTGGCGATCAACTTCGGCAAGGCGACCGTGGTCGTCCCGCCGAATGTGGACGTCACCACGGTGGCGGACGTCAACGCGGGCGACGCCACCGTGTTCGGCAACCGGTCCGGGGGGCTGGACGGCAGCCTGCGGGAGTCCACCGACCTCGGCGCGGACGGGCCCGGCGGCGGGAAGCTACGCCTGTACATCCACGTCAATGCCGGAAACCTGGAGGTGACCCGATGAAGGCTCACCGTACCGACCTGGTGTCGTTCGCCTTCGGGCTGGTGTTCCTGGCGCTGTCCGCCTGGTGGCTGCTCGCTCAACTGCTCGGGCTCGCACTGCCGCCGGTCGGCTGGTTCCTGGCCGGCGCACTGATCCTGATCGGGGTGTTCGGGCTGGTCGGTGCGCTGCGCTCGGGCCGGCCGAGCCAACCGGAGCCGGCCGTGCAGGCCACCGCACCCGTGTCCGGTGCCAGCGCGCCGGTTTCCGGTGCCGCCGCGCCCGTGCCCGGTGACACCGCGCCACTTCCGGCCGTCACCGTTCCGACCTCCGGTGTCCCGCTGCCGTCCTGGGAGGCCGACCGCTCCACCTGGGACACCGCGCCGGCACCGGAGGCGCCGACCGCGGAGGTGATCCACCCGGCGTGGCTGGCCCATCCGCCGGCGGAGCCGGAGACCACGCCGGTGCCCGGTCCGGCTCGTTCCGGGGCCGACGAGCCGACCTGGGCCGAGCAACCGGTCGAGGTCGTCGACGACCGGCCGGCGGACGAGCGGGAGGGGCGGCGCACGCAACCCTGACCGAGCGGGGGTGCCCGCGTCGGCCCGCTCCACCGCCACGGCGGTGCGGCCGGCGCGGGCAGGCGCATATGCTGGCTGATGGAGATCTCGCCTCCGCCGGCCGGCCCGACCCGCCATGGCGGTCCCGCCGCGATTCCCGTCGCTACCCCGTCAGGAGCCCGTCCGACATGACCCAGTCCCCCGCCGTGCGTACCACCGGTCGGTCCGGTCCGGTCCGCATCGGCGAGCGAGCCGCCCGAACGCTCGTCACCGAGCTGGCCCGGATCAACGATCCCAAGGCCGCCCTGCTGGTCGGCGCGAGCCCGGAGTCCGCGGTGCTGGCCGCGGCGATCGAGGCGCTGCTCCCCGGTGACCGGCTCACCGTGGTGCCCGCCGAGTCGTCCGACGCCACCGTGCTCCGCGAGCACGTCACCGCCCAGGGCCGGTGGGTCTCCGAGCGGGTCCGCGTGGTCGACACGCTCGCCGAGGCGGAGGCCGCCACCGTGGTCATCGCCGGAGAGGTTTTCGCCGGCACCGTCGAGGAGACCCGCGGCGCCATCGAAGGGCTGGTCAAGTACCTCACCGACGGTGCGGTGTTGAGCGTGGCCACGACCGCGACTCCCGGCCGGACGGCCGGTGCCGCCGCCGAGCTGGCCCGGCAGGACGCCCTGCACGGCGTCGGCGCCGACCTGGTCCTGCGCAACTCACCGCCGCTGCGGATCTACCGGCTGCGGTTCACCCCGGCCGCACCGGCCGCGGCGGACCGGTTGACCCCGGCGTACCGGCCGTCGAGCGTGAAGCTGACCCGCGGCATGCACATCGACTCCAACGGGGTGGCGGCGGCGGGCATCACGTTGGGCCTGGCCGCGCTGGCCCGGGTGGCACGTCCGTCATCGAAGCTGTGGCTGCTGCCGGCACTGGCCGCCGGCCCGGTCGCCGCGTTCTTCCGCGATCCGGAACGGGACGTGCCGGAGGACCCGACCGCCATCGTCGCCAGCGCCGACGGACAGGTCCTGTCGGTGCAGCGACTGCACGACGAGCGCTTCGGCGACGGCGAGTGGTTGCGGGTCGCGGTCTTCTTGTCGGTGTTGGACGTGCACGTCAACCGGTCACCGGTCGCCGGCAAGGTGGTGGACTACTTCGTCGCCGACGGCGGCTTCGTCAACGCGATGAAGCCGGACGCCGAACACAACGTCGCCGCGTACACCGTGCTGGACACGTCACGCGGCACGGTGGTGGTCGCGCAGCGGACCGGGCTGATCGCCCGCCGCATCGTGCAGCGCGCGCCGATCGGCGCGCTGTTGGCGAAGGGCGAACGCTTCGGTCTGATCCGGTTCGGCTCGCGCACCGACGTGTACCTGCCGGCCGACGCCGCCGACCCGCTCGTCGGTCCGGGCGACAAGGTCGTCGGCGGGGCGACGGTCATCGCCCGCTGGCGCTGACCCAGCAGAGCGAGAACGGGGCGCCGCTGTTCGCGGCGCCCCGTTCTGCATGTCTCGATCAGGCGGTACGACGCTGCCGCAACCAGAGCACCGGCCCACTGACCAGGTAGCCGACCACGATCAGGGCGAACGTGAGCCGGACGTCGACGAGCGCGCCGATCACCGGGGCCAGCCACAGCCACGGCGGCATCTTGACCAGGCGGGCGAGCTTGGCGTACGGGAAGCTGGAGACCATCGCGAAGGCGAGCAGCGCCACGCCGGCCACCAGCACCGGGCCGGGCACCGGCAGGCCGATCGCCACGGTCACCGCGAGCACCGCGGCCGCCATGGTGGTGGGCACGCCGCAGAAGAACCGGCCGTCCTTCGGTGAGACGTTGAAGCGGGCCAGTCGGATCGCGGCACAGGCCGCGACCAGGGCGCAGGCCACCGCGGCGGCCGCCGTCGAGACGGAGCCGGCGAGCGAGGCGTACACCACGACCGGCGCGGCGAGGCCGAACGAGCACATGTCGGCCAGCGAGTCCATCTGCGCGCCGAACGGGCTGGCCACACCGAGCCGGCGGGCCAGGGCGCCGTCCAACCCGTCGAAGACGACGCAGGCGATCAGGCAGAGCGCGGCGAGGCGCACCTCACCCTGCATGGCCAGGAAGATGGCCAGCATGCCGAGCATCAGGCTCGCCAGGGTGCAGGCGTTGACCACGCCGAACTTCATCCGGCGGGCCATCGTGCGCTCGCCGGGGAGCAGGGGGATCGACCCGGCCGTGGCCTCGTCGGTGTGCACCATGGGCAACGCCGGGCTGATCGGCATGACCGCCTCGATCTCCGCCCGGGTGGCGTCGATCGGCGGCCGGCTGAGCCGGTCCAGACCGTAGCGGCGGCGCTGCCGGTCGGCGTACCGGTGCTCGGGCAACGCGAGGTCGGTGGTCCGCAGGTCGTCGTCACGGCGACCCACTCGGACCAGCAGCACCTGGCGGGCGAACGTGCTGCTGCGGCGCAACGGGCCCGCCCAGCGACGCCCTGCGGGGCGCGGACTGTCAGTCGTACGACGCCGGCGCCATGGGGCTCTCGGCACGTTTCCTCCATCACCGGATCGGCTGGCCGCCGCGGGGGCGGGTGTCCGGCTGTCTCGTGCCGGACCCTTCGATGGCCCGGCAGCCTTTTGCGGAGTACACCATCGCATAGGGGAACAGGACTTGGCGATAGCTGCCGGCGGTACTTATAACTGGCTTAAACCGCGCGAACCGCTCTCTTATTCCCATCCCGGGCCTCAACGCCCGTTTCCTCCACCATTCCCTCCACTGACTGTACCGGAGGGTCACCATTCCGGCTCAGCGAGCGGGGTGCTATCCGCCCGCTTGTCCGATTGCCGAGGCAGCGATGCCGGTCAACGGCAGGTCAGCGGTCTCGGACCGGGTGAACCAGCCGGCCCGAGCCGTCGAACCACCGGCGGACTCGGTGACCACCGCGTCGGTGGGTACGTCCACCAGCACCCGATAGATCACCCGTACGCCGTGCCAGTCCAGCGGGCGACCCTCCGGGCCGAGCGCGGCGGGGTTGTGCAGGTTGTCGACGCCGAGCAGTTCCACCACCCGGCCCAGCTGCCCGCCCTCCTCGACCAGCTCCCGCAGCAGCCCGGTGGTCGGCTGTTCGCCGTGGTCGGTACCACCGCCGGGGAGGTGCCACCTGCCGGCGCCCGGGTAGCCGTCCGCGATCTGGGTGAGCAGGAACCGCCCGCCCGGATCGGTGACCAGCCCGTACGCCCCGAAGCGCAGCCGGCGGTCGGGGTGCGGTGCCGGGTCGGGTGGCAGTGCCCGGGGCAGGCCGGCCGGCAGGGGCGACACCGGCAGCCCGAGCAGCTCGGCAGTGAACGGCATCAGCGGCACGGCCGCCGCCTCGTCCGGGCCGAACCAGCCCAGCTCGGCGATGCCGCCGGCGGGCTCCGGCCGGAGGTCACCGCCCGTCGCCTCGACGTCGAAGATCAGCCGGTCGGTGTGCACCGCGACATCGTCGTCGGGGTACGTGGCGACGTCGGCGACCGCCGCCCGGATCGCGCCCACCGTGACGGCCAGCCCGGTCTCCCGGGCGAACTCACGCTGGGCGGCCCGGACCGGGTGTTCGGCGTGCTCGACCCCGCCGCCGGGAAGCTGCCACACCCCCGGGTACGGGCAGGTCTCCGACCCGCGCGCCAAGAGCACCCGCCCGCGCCCGTCGCGCAGCATCCCGTACGCCCCGACGCGCCGCCGCTCCCGCACGCCACCACCTCCACCCGCCGACTTCATCGATCATGAGGTTAGCGGCACCGGGACGGACATACCGCCCGGTCAACCTCATGATCGACCGCGAGCGTCGGGGTGGGGTGGGTGTGGGGTTAGGTGAGCTGGGCTGCTTGGACTGCCTCGGCGGTCACCTCGGTCAGGCGGTCCGTGGGCAGGGCGCCCAACTCCTCGCGGGCGAACCAGCGGGCCTCGCAGGTCGAGCCGCCCACGTCGGCGATCGTCAGCGGGTTGGGATCGTCCACGACCACCCGGTAGAAGGCGCGTACGCCGTGCCAGTCGATCGGGTAGCCCTCCGGGCCGAGCGAGGCGGCGTCGCGGTGGCTGGCCACTCCGAGTAGCTCGACGAGACGGCCAGCCTGGCCGGTCTCCTCCACCAGCTCACGGATGAGTGCCGCGCCGGGCTGCTCGCCGTAGTCGGTGCCGCCTCCGGGCAGGTGCCAGCAGCCGGCACCCGGGTAGCCGTCGGAGATGCGGGTGAGCAGCACCCGACCGGCCGGGTCGGTGCACACCGCGTACGCGGCGAAGCGCTGCGCCCGGTGCAGCCCGTCGGGGCCGGGCACCGCGTAGAAGGAGGGGAACTCGGGGGCTTCGTCGGGCACCACGTCGGCCGAGGAAGCGGGCAGACCGAGAGCACGCGCGGTGAACGAACGCAGCGGCAACTCGCGCGCCTCGTCGAGCGTGTACCACCGGGCCAGGTCGGTGGGGCGTTCGCCGACCCGGTCGGCGAGGGTGCCGCCGCGCACCCCGACCCGGTAGATCAGCCGGTCGGTGTGGATGGTGATGCCACGCTCGGGCAGCGCCCGCATGTCGGCGAGCACGTCGGCCAGGCCCGAGACGGCAACCGAGAGGCCCGTCTCGGCGGCGGTTTCCCGGACCACCGTGTGGTTCGGGTCCTCACCGTGGTCGACCGCCCCGCCGGGCAGCGACCATGTGCCGGGTGTGCCGGAGCGCTCCGATGCGCGGACCAGCAACACTCGGCCGTCTGAATCAGCACAAACTGCGTATGCCGCGATCCTGCGGAGCGGCTCCAGCAAGGTGGTCACGGGAGCAAATTCTCCCCGGGCCGGGTTACCGGAACGGAAAAGAGTCGGATTCCTGACTGTCTGGCCCCAATCAGGGATCGGTCAGGGTAAGGATCCGGGCAGTCACCGAGGACAGGCCGGGCCCCGGCGCGGACCGTGGAGGCATGACAACCACCGCCGCTCCCCACGCCCCGTACAAGCAGCTCCGGCGACCCACCACCGACCGCATGGTGGCGGGGGTCGCCAGCGGCCTCGGCCGCTACTTCGACGTCGACCCCACCCTGGTCCGGGTGGTCTTCGCGGTCGGCGGCCTGCTCACCGGCGGGCTCGCCCTGTTCGCGTACCCGATCATGTGGTTCCTGATGCCCGAGGAGCCCACCGGCGCGCCGGCCTGGCCGCACCCGGCGGGCGCCGCGCCGCAGCCCACCGCCGGGCCCGCGCCCGGCGGACCGGCACCGGGGTACGCCCCGACGCCGCCCTACCCGCCGACGACCCCGCCCAGCGCGCCGCCGGCCGGGTGAGGCGCACTCACTCCCACTCGATGGTGCCCGGCGGCTTGCTGGTCACGTCCAGCACCACCCGGTTGACCTCGGCGACCTCGTTGGTGATCCGGGTGGAGATCCGGGCCACCACCTCGTAGGGCAGCCGGGACCAGTCGGCGGTCATCGCGTCCTCGCTGGAGACCGGGCGCAGCACCACGGGATGCCCGTAGCTGCGCCCGTCGCCCTGCACGCCGACGCTGCGCACGTCGGCCAGCAGCACCACCGGGAACTGCCAGACGCCCCGGTCCAGGCCGGCGGCGGTCAACTCCTCGCGGGCGATCAGGTCGGCCTGGCGCAGCAGGTCGAGCCGCTCCCGGTCGACCGCGCCGATGATCCGGATGGCCAGGCCGGGGCCGGGGAACGGGTGCCGCCAGACCATGGCCTCGGGCAGGCCCAGCTCCAGGCCGAGCGCCCGGACCTCGTCCTTGAACAGCGTGCGCAGCGGCTCGACCAGCGCGAACTTCAGGTCCTCCGGCAGGCCGCCGACGTTGTGGTGGCTCTTGATGTTGGCGGTGCCGGTGCCGCCGCCGGACTCGACCACGTCCGGGTAGAGGGTGCCCTGGACGAGGAACTCCACGTCACCGTGCGAGGCGATCTCGCGGGCCGCGGCCTCGAAGACCCGGATGAACTCCCGACCGATGATCTTGCGCTTCTGCTCCGGGTCGGTCACCTCGGCCAGCGCGCCGAGGAACCGGTCCGCCGCGTCGACCACCTTCAGCTTGATGCCCGTGGCCGCGACGTAGTCCTTCTCGACCTGCTCGGCCTCGCCCGCGCGCAGCAGGCCGTGGTCGACGAAGACGCAGGTGAGCTGGTCACCGACCGCCCTGTGCACCAGCGCCGCGGCGACCGCCGAGTCCACCCCGCCGGACAGGCCGCAGATGACCTCCTTGTCGCCGACCTGGGCGCGGATCCGGGCGACCTGCTCGTCGATGATGTTCGCGGGCGTCCAGGTCGGCTCGATGCCGGCGATGTCGTACAGGAAGCGCTGCAGCATCTCCTGGCCGTGCTGGGTGTGCCCGACCTCCGGGTGGAACTGCACGCCGGCCCGACGCCCGGCCAGGTCCTCGAACGCCGCCACCGGCGCGCCCGCCGACTCGGCGGTCACCGTGAAACCCTCGGGCGCCTCGGTGACCGCGTCACCGTGACTCATCCAGACCGGCAGGTCCGCCGGGAGGTCGCGGAGCAGCACACCCGGGGCGAGCAGGCGGGGGCGCAGCGGCGTGCCGCCGTACTCGCGGTTACCCGTCCGCGCGACGGTGCCGCCGAGCGCCTGGGCCATCGCCTGGAAGCCGTAGCAGATGCCGAAGACCGGCACGTCGGCCGTGAACACGCCGGCGTCGATCTGCGGGGCGTCCGGCGCGTACACGCTGGCCGGGCCGCCGGAGAGGATGATCGCGGCCGGGTTCTTCGCCAGCATCTCGGCGACCGGCATCGAGTGCGGCACGATCTCGGAGTAGACCTTCGCCTCCCGGACCCGGCGCGCGATGAGCTGGGCGTACTGGGCTCCGAAGTCCACCACAAGGACGGGGCGAGGCAGGCTCATGTGCACAAATCCTAGCGAGTATCACCCCCGCCCCGACGACCGGCTCGCCGCCCGCACCCCGCTCGCCGCGATCGCGCACTTCCGGTCCCGCCAAAAGCCACAAATACCACCCGGCGACTACCGACACCGCGCGATCGCCGGTCAGGCGCGCAGCGCGCCCGGGGCGTCCGCCGGGACCGCCGGGGTGTGCGGCGGTACGGGTGGCAGACGGCGGTACGGGGCTCCGACGGGTGGCCTCGGGTCCTCTTCGCCCCGGTTGGGCCAGAAGGACATCGCCCGTTCCGCCTGCGCGGTGATCGTCAACGACGGGTTCACGCCGAGGTTCGCCGAGACCGCGGCCCCGTCCACCACGTGCAGCCCCGGATGGCCGTACACCCGGTGCCAGGGGTCGATCACCCCGTCGGCCGGGGTGGCGCCGATCACCGCCCCACCCAGGATGTGCGCGGTCATCGGGATGTCGAACGGCTCGGTGAGCGAGCCACCGGGGGTGCCACCGATCTCCTCGGCGAGCAGTCGGGTCGCGGTGTTGCCGGCCGGGATCCAGGTCGGGCTCGGCGCGCCGTGACCCGGGCCGGTCACCAGCCGACGACCGAACGCGCCGCGCCGCCACCGGGTCGTCAGCGAGTTGTCCACCGACTGCATCACCAGGGCGATCACCGTCCGCTCCGACCAGCCGCGCACGGACAGCATCCGGGCGGCCAGCCCCGGTTGCCGCACGATGCTGCCCAACCATCGCCGCACCCGGTGCGGGCCACCGTCGACGAGCAGCGACTGGAGCAGTCCCATCGCGTTGGAGCCGCGCCCGTAGCGGACCGGCTCGATGTGGGTCTGCGCGTCGGGGTGGAACGAGCTGGTGATCGCCACCCCCTCGCTGAAGTCGAGTCGGTCGGCCCGGGCCCGCTGGCGCGGCACCGAGGCGCCCAGGATGGCCTCCGAGTTGGTCCGGGTCAGCTCGCCGAGGCGGGGCGACAGCGCCGGCAGCGCGCCCTCGGCCCGCATCGCGTGCAGCAGTCGTTGGGTGCCGAGCGCGCCGGCGGCGAAGACCACCTGGTCGGCGTGGATCACCTGCCGCTCGCGCCGCAGCCACGCCCCGGTGCGGACGGTGTGCACCTCGTACCCGCCGCCGGAGGCCGGTCGCACGGCGGTCACCGTGGTCAACGGGTGCACCCTGGCACCCTGCCGTTCGGCGAGCCAGAGGTAGTTCTTGACCAGTGTGTTCTTCGCCCCGTGCCGGCAGCCGGTCATGCACGAGCCGCAGTGCAGGCAGCCAGTGCGTTCCGGGCCGGCGCCGCCGAAGTACGGGTCGGCGACCCGCTGGCCGGGTCGGCCGATGTGCACGCCCACCGGAGTGGCATGGAAGGTGTGGCCCACCCCCATCCGCTCGGCCACCGCCCGCATGGCGCGGTCCGCGCCGGTGTCCATCGGGTACGTGGTGACGCCGAGCATCCGCTTCGCCTGGTCGTAGTGACGGGCCAGTTCGTCACGCCAGTCGGTGATGTCGCGCCACTGCGGATCGGCGTAGAAGGCCGGCAGCGGCTCGTAGAGGGTGTTCGCGTAGACCAGCGAGCCGCCGCCCACGCCCGCGCCGGAGAGCACCAGCAGGCCACCGCCGGATCGCCGGTCGGCGGGGCGGAGCAGGGTGAGCCGCTGGATGCCGTAGCAACCCAGCCTCGGCGCCCACAGGAACCGGCGGGCCCGCCAGGACGTCTGCGGGAACTCGTCGTCGGCGAACCGCCGGCCGGCCTCCAGAACGCCGACCGACCAGCCCTTCTCGGCCAGCCGGAGCGCGGTGACGCTGCCACCGAAGCCGGACCCGATGACGACCACGCCATACCGCATGGACGCATCATTACTCGCCAGTAGCGCTCGCGCCAGCGGCAGTTTTCGCGCGATCATGCACCGGCCAACCGACCTGGCGCTTTCCGGGCCGCAACCCGGAGTACCCGTCGGAGCGTTGTTCACCAGACGGGTGGAAGGAATCCAAGATGATCCTCGGGTCGATGGCACCGCGCCGACGGTGGCTGCTGCTGGGCCTGGTGGCCCTCGCCGCCGTCGCGCTGATCGCCGCCGGGGCGGTGGTGGTCACCCGGCTCACCGGCGACAGCAAGCCCGGTGGCGCCCCGGTGGCCGGCTCACCCACCCCGTCACCGCTCGGTACGCCCACTCCCAGCCCGAGCGGTCCACCGCCGGGCGCCAACATCACCGGCCCGCTGACGCTGCTGCTGGTCGGGGTGGACACCCGGGTCAGCGTGCCCGGCTGGGAGCCGCACTCCGACGCCGTGCTGGTGCTGCACGTGCCAAAAGGGCTGGGCCGGGCGTACCTCTTCTCGCTCCCCCGCGACCTGCTGGTGGACATTCCGGCGTTCCCGAAGGCCGGCTACAAGGGCGGCAAGACCAAGCTCACCCACTCGATGAGCTTCGGCAGCCGGGTGCCGGGCAAACCCAAGCAACCGAGCACGGCCCAGGGGTACGAGCTGCTGCGCAGCACCGTCAGCGGCTACACCGGGCTGCGCATCGACGCGGGCGCGGTGCTCACGTTCAACGGCTTCGACCGGCTGGTGAACGCCCTCGGCGGGGTGGACATCTACGTCGACCAGCGGGTCGCGTCACTGCACCGCAAGCCGGACGGCAAATACCGGGACAGCGCGCCCGGCGGGTACACCGGGCCGCAGAAGGTCTACGAGAAGGGCACCCAGCATCTCAACGGCTGGCAGGCGCTGGACTACGCGCGGCAGCGCTACATCACCGGCGGCGACTACGCCCGGCAGCGCCACCAGCAGCAGTTGATCCGCGCGCTGACCCGCAAGATCCTGGACGAGGGCCTGGCCCGGCAACCGGAGCGGGTGGACCAGGTGGTCGCCGCGCTGGGCGACACCCTGGTGTACGTGGGCGGCAACCGCATCGTCGACCTGGCGTACGCGCTGAGCGGGGTGCCGGAGGACAAGTTCGTGCTGGTCGGCCTGCCCGGCTCCGGCGTCGGCAAGGGCAGCGCCTACCAGGGCGAACAGCTCACCAGCGAGGGCCGGAAGTTCATCACGGAGCTGCGCGCCGGCCGCGCCGACGCCTACCTGGCCGCCCACCCCAACCTGGTCGTCAAGAACTAACCCGGCACCCCGTACCCGGGCACCCCTCGCCCGCCCGCGATCTTGCACTTTCGGTCGTTGATCTGCGCTCACTCACCCCTTTTGCCGGGGCAGAAAGTGCAAGATCGCGGGCGGGCGAGGGGTGCC
>NZ_WBKR01000016.1 GCF_008868155.1 Micromonospora sp. ALFpr18c | reverse complement strand
CCGGACCGGTAACCGCCGGTCCGGGTCGCAGCCCAGGGTCAGCGCCGCCGCGTTGGTGACCGCGTAGTAGACGAGCACCGTGCAGCTGGAGAAGCCGATCGCGTCGCGGACGTCGCCGAGCAGCACCACCACGATCACCACGGCGGCCACGGCCAGTTCGGCGCGGTGCGGCACCTGGTGCAAGGGGTGCACGGCGGCCAGCGCGCCGGGCAGGTCGCGGCGGCGGGCCATCGCGAGGGTGGTCCGGCCGACCCCGGCGACGAGGGAGAGCAGCACCCCGACGACGGCGATGGTGGCACCGGCGCGGACCACCCAGGCCAGGCCGGGCAACCCGGCGGTGGTCACCACGTCGACCAGGGGCGCGGCGGACTCGGCCAGCCGGTCGGCGCCGAGCACGCCGAGCGTGACCACGGCCAGCACCAGGTAGATCGCGAGCACCGCCCCGAGCGCCAGCGGCACCGCGCGGGGGATGGTCCGTTGCGGGTCGCGGACCTCCTCGCCGAGCGTGGCGATCCGCGCGTACCCGGCGAACGCGAAGAACAGCAGCCCGGCGGCGGTGAGCACACCCCGGGCCGAGCCGCCGGGGTCGGTCAGCCGATCCAGGCGCACCGGGCCGCCCACCACGCCGACGGCCGCGACCAGGGCGAGCACCGCGAGCACGAGCGCCACCAGCAGCTTCGTGGCGGTGGCCGTCTTGCCGATGCCGCGCAGGTTCACCGCGGTCACCGCGAGCACCGCGCCGACGGCGACCAGCCGGGCCTGACCCGGCCACAGGTACGCCCCGATGGTCAACGCCATCGCCGCGCAGCTCGCCGTCTTACCGATCACGAACCCCCAACCGGCCACGAAACCGGCGAACGGCCCGAGGCGCTCCCGGCCGTAGACATAGGTGCCGCCGGACTCCGGATAGCGGGCCGCCAGCCGCGCCGAGCTGGTCGCGTTGCAGAAGGCGATGAACCCGGCGAGCACCAGCGCGGGCAGCAGGCCGGCGCCGCCGGCCGCCGCCGCGGCCGGGCCGAAGACCACGAAGACGCCGGCGCCGAGCATCGAACCCAACCCGATGACAACTGCATCGGGTACGCCGAGCCGCCGCGCCAGTTGATCCACGAGCCGACCCTAGGGGTACGAGGTGAACGGCCGGTCCCATCCGCGTAGCCGGCCCGGAAGCGGCACGTCGTCCCACGGCACCCGGTGCAGCAGCCGGTCCAGGAAGAGGCCGAGCAGCAGGGCCGCCACTCCGTCGGTGAGCCAGTGGAAGTTCAGGTATGTCGTGGTGGCCAGCAGGATCGCTGGCGGCGCGAATCGGATCAGTCGGTGCACTGTCGGGTGCAGTCGCCCGGCTGTCAAAGCGGTCAGCAGCACGGCTATGACGCCGTACCAGACGATCGCGTTGGCGACGTGCCCAGACGGGTAGGAGAGGTCGTACTCGGTGGGCGGCAGGTCGTTGAAGATCCGGACCGACTCGCTCGGCGGCAGGTCGGAGCTGGGTGCCGCCCGGTTGGTCAGGACCTTGAGCGGTCCGACCGTCAGGTACAGGAGCACGAATGCCCCCGCCAGCAGCAGCAGTGGCCGGACTGTGCGCGCCCGCCACGCGACCGCCAGGCCGAGCGCCCCGGCGATCGGCATCAGCAGCCAGCCACCCTGCCCGAGGAAGTTGAATGCCCGCGCCGTCCAGTAGATCGGCGCCGGGTGATGGGCGTAGGCCCACTCCCGGACGGCGAGGTCCACACCGAGCAACGCACCTCCGGCGAGGGTCAGGGTCAACGCGCCGAACCCGGCAAGCAGTAGCGCGTCGAACCACCAGCCGGCCGGGCGGACGGGCCGTAGCCGCAGGTCACGTCGTACCGCCGAGGGTTTGAGCACGGGACCACGCTACCGGCCCGGCGGGAGCCCGGGGTGTTCGGCGCTGTGTGCCCAACCACGATGTGAGGCGGATGCGGGGGGCGAGGCGTCATGCTTGTGCCCGTGCGGATCACGTCTGCCCTCGTCGACCCGGCGCTGCTCGACCTGCCCTGGTCGACACCGCTGGAGGAGTGGCCTGCCCAGCACCTGGTGGCGCTGCCGCAGGGCATCTCCCGACACATCGTCCGGTTCGTCCGGTTGGGCGATTACGTGTACGCGTTCAAGGAGACCCGCGAGCGGATCGCCGAGCGGGAGTACGACCTGCTGCGGGCGCTGGAGCGGATCGACTTCCCGTCGGTCGAGGCGGTGGCGGTGGTCGCCGACCGGCAGACCGAGGACGGGGAGCCGCTCGAATCGGTGCTGATCACCCGGCACCTTCAGTTCTCGCTGCCGTACCGGGCGCTCTTCTCGCACACCCTGCGACCGGAGACGATGAGCCGCCTGCTGGACGCGCTCGCCGCCCTGATCGTGCGGATGCACCTGACGGGCTTCTTCTGGGGCGACTGCTCGCTGTCCAACACCTTGTTCCGCCGGGACGCGGGCGCCTTCGCCGCCTACCTGGTCGACGCGGAGACGGGTGCCCTGCACAACGCGCTCTCCAACGGGCAGCGCAGCGAGGACCTGGAGATCGCCCGGGTCAACATCTTCGGCGAGGCGCTGGATCTGCAGGCCGCTGGCCTGCTGCACGAGTCCATCGACCCGGAGGTGGTCTGCGAGGAGGTCGTGCAGCGCTACGAGCGGCTCTGGCACGAGATCACCTACGAGCAGGCGGTCGAGCGGGAGGCGCGGCACGACATCGAGGGCCGGATCCGTCGCCTCAACGAGTTGGGCTTCGACGTGGCCGAGGTCGCCATGTCGAGCGCCGAGGACGGGCGTTTCCTGGTCCGGCCGAAGGTCGTCGACGCCGGCTACCACACCCGACGGCTGTTGCGGCTGACCGGCCTGGACGCCGAGGAGAACCAGGCCCGCAAGCTGCTCAACGACCTGGACGCCTACCGGGCGGAAAGCGACCTGATCGACGAGCAGCAGGCCGCGCACCGCTGGCTCACCGAGGTCTTCGAGCCGGTGGTCCGGGCCGTTCCCGCGCACCTGCGCCGCAAGCTGGAGCCTCAGGAACTGTTCGCGCAGATCATCGAGCACAAGTGGCTGCTCTCCGAGCAGGCCGGCCGGGACGTCGGCATGCGCCACGCGGTCCAGTCGTACCTGGCCGACGTCCTGGTCCACCGCCCCGACGAGCAGGCCGTCCTCGGCGTCGACGTCCCCGCCATCGGCTGAGGCCCGGCCGGGTCGTCGTGCTCACTTGGCGGCCGGTGGCCTGGCGTTGCGCGGAGCGGCGATGCGCGGAGCGGCGTGGCGAGATGTCTGGGCGCCAACTCTGGAGCTGATGTCGTAGACGATTCAGCTCCAGACGGTCTCTGGTAGTCGTGTAGAGCTGCCCCAGATGTGGGGCGGCTGCGTTCCGCAGCTGCCTTGCTCGCTCTCCGCTCCGATGCTCGTCCGCTGCCCGCCTTGCGCCCCACATGTGGGGCAGCTCTACAGGCCGCGCAACAGACCCGGCTCGCTCGACCGCGCCCGGCTGGCTCGACCGCAACCGACCGGCCTCTGTGTCACTCCACCCAGGAGCCGTTGCGCAGCACCCGCACCACGTTCAGGTCGTCGTCCAGCACCACCAGGTCGGCGCGGAGGCCGACCTGGAGGGCGCCGACCCGGTCGCCCAGGCCGATGGCCCGCGCCGGGGTGGTGGCCACCATCCGGGCGGCGTCGGCGATCGGGATCCCGGTGGACACGGCGTGCCGCAGCGCGGCGTCCATGGTCAGGGTGCTGCCGGCGATCGCACCGTCGCGGGCCAGCCGCGCCACCCCGTCGGTCACGGTGACGGCCTGGCCACCCAGCTCGTACTCGCCGTCGGGCATACCGGCGGCGGCCATCGCGTCGGTGATCAGCGCGGCCCGGTCCGGGCCGGCGGTGGCGGTGACGAACGTCAACATCCCGTCGTGCAGGTGCACCCCGTCGGCGACGAGTTCGCAGATCACGGTGGGCGCGTCGAGCAGTGCCACCACCGGTCCCGGCTCACGGTGGTGCAGCGGCCGCATCCCGTTGAACAGGTGGGTGCCGACGCTGGCGCCGGCGGCGACGGCGGCGCGGGTCTGTTCGTACGTGGCGTCGGTGTGCCCCACCGCGGCCACGACCCGTTGCGCGGTGAGCAGCTTGATGGCCTCCAGCGCGCCGTCCCGTTCGGGGGCGAGGGTGACCATCCGGACCGCGCCGCGACCCAACTCGATCAGCTCGGTCAGCTCCTCGGTGGACGGGTCGCGCAGGTACTCCGGGTTCTGTGCCCCGCAGCGGGCGGCCGACAGGTACGGCCCTTCGAAGTGGACACCCGCGAGCACACCCTCGTCGACCAGCGGAGCGAACGCCTCGGTGGCGGTGCGCATCAGCGGGAAGGGAGCGCTCACCAGGCTGGCCAGCAGAGTGGTGGTGCCGTGTGTCAGGTGGAAGTCGGCCGCCGCCCGAGCCTCGGCGGCGTCCCCGGTGGTGAACGTGTGCCCGCCACCGCCGTGCGTGTGCATGTCGACGAAGCCGGGCAGGATCCAGTGCCCGTCCCGCACCGACGGATACTCGGCCACCGCCGTGATCCGGTCGCCGTCCCACTCGACGCAGCCCTGCCGGATGACACCGGTCGGGGTCACCACTCGGCCGTTCACCCGTACGGTCATCGTTTCTCCTGACGGTCACGGACACCCAGGGTGTCCAGGGCGAGCAGGGCGGCGCCGAGGCAACCGGCCTCGTCGCCGAGGGCCGCCGCGACCAGCCGCGGCTCCCGGTGGAAGGTCATCCGCTCGTGCAGCGCCGCCCGCAGGGGGTCGAACAGCCGGTCCCCGGCCTGGGCCAGGCCGCCGCCGAGCACGATCGTCGCCACGTCGAAGAGTGCCTGCCCGGTGGCCAGGCCGTCGGCGAGCGCCTCGACGGCCTCCTGCCAGACCCGACCGGCGAGCGGTTCGCCGGCGGCGGCCCGCTGAGCCACCTCGGCCGTGGTCACCACCCCGACGGTCTCGCCGGCCAGTTCGGCGTAGCGGCGGCCGATCGCGGCGGCCGAGGCGACCGCCTCCAGGCAGCCGGGTCGACCACAGCCACAGCGCGGGCCGTCCGGCCGGACCATGATGTGGCCGATCTCGCCGGCCGCGCCGTGCGCGCCCACCGCGGCGGCGCCGTCGACCACGTGTGCGGCGGCGATGCCGGTGCCGATCGCCACGAACAGCACGTGCCCGGCGCCGCGCCCGGCACCGAGCCGTGCTTCGGCGAGACCACCGACGCGCACGTCGTGGCCGAGCGCCGTGGGCAGGCCGAGCCGCGACACCGCCAGGTCCCGCAGGGGTACGTCCCGGAAGCCCACGTTCGCCGACCAGACCGCCACCCCGCGCGCCTCGTCCACGATCCCCGGTACGGCGATGCCGACCGCGACCGGGGTGAGCCCGTCGGCGCGGGCCTTGTCGGCGAGCCCGACGGCGACGTCCAGGATGGTGTCGACCACGGCGTCCGGGCCGCGCGTCGCGTCGGTGGGGTGCCGTTCGGTGCGTACCGCGACGCCGTCCGGGCGGACCAGGGCGCACTTCATGCCGGTGCCGCCAACGTCCAGCGCGACGACCACCCGGTCGGCGTCCATGGCGTCGGCGTCCCTCACGCCAGCACCACCGACCGGGACAGGTGTCGGGGCGCGTCCGGGTCGAGGCCCCGACTGGTCGCGAGCGCGACCGCGAAGCGTTGGGCGAGGATCAGGTCGGCCATCGGGTCGACCGGGGTACGACCGGCGGACCAGCTGCCCAGCACCGTGCGCCAGCCGTGCGTACGGCTGTGCACGAAGGCCGCTCCGGTGGCGGCCACGTCCTCGGGCAGCCCCTCCGGCAACTCGCCGAACGCCCAGACCAGCCGGCCGGGCGCGGCGACCGAGATGGGGCCGTGCCGGTAGTCCATCGCCGGGTACGCCTCGGCCCAGAACGTGGCCGCCTCGCGGCACTTCAGCGCTGCCTCGTGGGCCAGCCCGACCGTCCACCCCCGACCGAGGAAGGTGGCCTGCCCGATGGTGGCCGGGTCGATCGGCAGCGGGGAGCGCACCGCCACCTCGGCGTCGGCGGCGAGCGCGGCCACCGGGTCACCGAGGTGTGCCCGCAGCAGGGCCAGCGCGGTGGTGGCGAAACGGGTCTGCACCACCGACCGCTCGTCGGCGAACGGCATGGTCACCGCGGCGGCCGCCAGCTCGACCGCCGGGGACGTCGGGTCGCCGACGAGGACGGTGGTGGGCGTGTGCCCGCGGAGCGCGGCGAGCAGCTCCACCACCTCGGTGGTGGTGCCGGAGCGGGTGATCGCGATGAGTCGGTCGTAGCGGCGGCCGGCGGGGAACTCGGACGCCTGGAACGCGTCGGTCTCGCCCTGGCCGGACTGTTCCCGGCGGGCCGCGTACGCCATCGCCATGAACCACGACGTGCCGCAACCGACGACGGCGACCCGCTCGCCGGGGCGCGGCAGGTCATCGCGTACGACCCCGGCCAGTCCGGCGGCCTCCCGCCAGCAGTCGGGCTGGCTCGCGATCTCCGCGTCCACGTACGCCATGGGAAACTCCTCGCAAGGCCGACCGGTGCGCGATACGGCTCGTTACACCCGTATTTCGCGCGTTATTCTGCGCGAACGCGGGTGGCCGTCGCAACCGACCGGCCGATCGCGCAGCCCAGTCTTTTGCGCCCGCCCAGTTTCGCGCACTAGTGTGCACGCAATCAATCACCGTCCGTGCAGTCTCTGGAGGACCCCCGCGGTGGACCGGTACGCCAGATGGAACGCCCTGCTCGAGATGCTGACCGACAACGGCCGGGTCAGCGTCGAGACGGCCGCCGAGCGGCTGGACGTCTCCCAGGCCACCATCCGGCGCGACTTCGACCAGCTCGCCCAGCAGCAGATGATCACGAGGACCCGGGGCGGCGCGGTCGCGAACGGCGTCTCCTACGACCTGCCACTGCGCTACAAGACGGCCAAGCACTCGGCCGAGAAGCAGCGGATCGGAGCGGCCGCCGCCGCGCTCGTCACCCCGGGCACCGTGGTCGGCCTGAATGGCGGCACCACCAGTACGGAGGTGGCCCGCGCGCTCGCCGTCCGCCCGGATCTGAACACCAGCGCCGAGGGCGCCCAGTTGACCGTGGTGACCAACGCGCTGAACATCGCCAACGAGCTGCTGGTGCGGTCCCGGATGAAGGTCGTGGTGGCCGGCGGGGTGGTACGCCCGAAGTCGTTCGAGCTGGTCGGCCCGCTGGGTGGGGCGCTGCTGCGCGAGGTGACCCTGGACATCGCGCTGCTCGGCGTGGACGCGATCGACCCGCAGCTCGGTGCCGCCGCTCACCACGAGGGGGAGGCGGCGATGAACAACCTGATGGTGGCCCGTGCCAAGCGGGTGGTGATCATCGCGGACTCGTCCAAACTGGGGGGTCACGCCTTCGCCCGGATCTGCCCCGTCGAGCGGGTGGAGACGCTGGTGACCGACTCGGGTGCCGCCCCGGAGGTGGTGGACGCGTTCCGCGCCGCCGGTGTGCACGTCATCTGCGCCTGACCGGTCACGCTCGGTCGATGAATTAGCTCTTTCGGCGCGTCGATGCATACCCGGTATTGCACCCGTCTGCATACCGCGTATGGTGTCGGCTGTCACGCCCACCATCGGGGGAGGTGCAGCTTGCCAGCTGTCCTGGAGATCGAAGGTCTACGAAAGACGTACAAGAGTCGTCGACGCGGCACCCGCAACGCGCTCGACGGCTTCGACATGCGGGTCGACGCGGGGCAGGTGCACGGCTTCCTGGGCCCCAACGGGTCCGGCAAGACCACCACGCTGCGTACGCTGCTCGGCCTGATCCGGCCCGACGGTGGCCGGATGACGCTGCTCGGGCACGAGGTACCCGACGCGCTACCCACGGTCGCCGGCCAGGTCGGCGCGATCGTGGAGAGCCCGCAGTTCTTCCCGCACTTCTCCGCACGGGACACGCTGTCCCTGCTGGCCGGGGCGGGCGAGGTGCCGCAGGCCCGGGTGGACGAGGTGCTGGAACTGGTCGGGCTGCGCGACCGGGCCGGCGAGCGGGTCAAGACGTACTCGCTGGGCATGAAGCAGCGGCTCGCCGTCGCGTCCGCCCTGCTGAAGAACCCGAAGCTGCTCATCCTCGACGAGCCGGCCAACGGCCTCGACCCGGGCGGCATCCGGGAGATGCGCACGCTGATGCGGACCCTCGCCGAATCCGGGATGACGGTGCTGCTGTCCAGCCACATCCTCGGCGAGATCCAGCTGATCTGCGATTCGGTCACCATCATCTCGCTGGGTCGGCGGGTCGCCTTCGGCCCGGTCGACGAGGTGCTCGCCCAGCACTCGTCCGGCGCGGTCCGGGTCCGCCTGGAGGCGGTCAGTGACCTGCCGGCGGCCACCGACGCGCTCACCCGGGCCGGGATCCGGGTCACCGGGCACCCGGACCACCTGATGCTGGCCGACGTCGACAAGCCGGCCTCGGTGACGCGACTGCTCGCCGAACACAACCTCTACGTCAGCGAGCTGGCTCCGATCGCCGTCGACCTGGAGAGCGTCTTCCTCGAACTGACCGCCACCGCGCCGGTACCCGGCCAGCACCGGCAGGTCGACGAGTCCATGAAGGTCGGTGGGACGGGTCAGCCCGGCACCACCGGGGGAGGGTGGGGCGCGTGAGCCTCTTTCGTACCGAACTGCGCCGGCTCACCAAGCGGCGCTTCACCCGATACATGACACTGCTCGGCCTGCTGGTGCTGGCCGTGGTGGTGGTCGGGGTCTTCTTCACCAACCAGAAGATCGGCGCCGACCAGCTCGCCAAGGCCGAGCGTCAGGCCGAGCAGGATTACCGGCAGCAGGTCGTCCGGACCGATCAGGAGCGGGCCTCCTGCGAGCAGGCCAAGAAGGCCGGCACGGCGACCGACGGCCGCTACCCCGACGACTGCTCGATGATCACGCCGCCACCCCGGGAGTCGTTCGAGGCGCGTTGGTTCCTGCCGTCGACGTTCAACTTCCGGGAGACGTTCGACGAGACGCTCATCCCGTTCGCGGCGACCCTCGCCCTGGTCGGGTTCATCGTCGGCGCGTCCTTCGTGGGTGCCGAGTGGAGCACCGGCGGCATGATGAACCTGCTGCTCTGGCGACCCAAGCGGCTCACCGTGCTGCTCACCAAGCTGGCCGCGCTGCTCACCGGCATCCTGGCGGTGACACTGCCCGCCGCGGTGCTCTGGTTCGCCGGATTCTGGGCGGTCGCCAGCTTCCGGGGTAGCACCGAGAAGATGACCTCGGGGGCCTGGCAGTCGTTCGCCCTGACCGGGCTGCGCGGCGTGGCACTGGTGCTGGTGCTCACCACCATCGGGTTCGCGCTGGCCTCCCTGGGCCGGCACACCGCGATGGCCCTCGGCGGCGTGGTCGCGGTGATGGTGGTCTTCCAGTTTGGCCTGGGCATCCTGCTGGAGATGGCGAACGTGAAGTTCGCCGAGGCGTGGCTGCTGCCCACGTACGCGCTGGCCTGGATGACGAAGACGGTCACCCTGCAGAACTGGGACTCCTGCAACGCCACCTACTTCGGGTCGTGTGAACCGGAGACCATGGACATCACCTGGCAGCAGTCGTCCGTCCTGTTCTCGATCGGTGTGGTGGTGATCCTCGGCGCGGCACTCTGGGCGATGCGTCGGCGCGACATCTCCTGACGGATCGACCACGAAGGCCCCCGGCTCCCCCCGGGGGCCTTCGTGCGTCGGTGGGACGCCGCGCCGGCTGCTGCGACCGGGCTCCTGGCTGGCTAGGCTGAGCGAATGTCCGCCGACGCCACCGCCCCCGAGCCGTCCACCGACGCTCGCCCGGCGGACATCGCGGGCGGCACCGGGCCGACCGTCCCGACGCCCCGACCGGCGCCGCCCATCGAGACCGCCGACGAACCGGCGCGGTCGGTCGACGCCACCGACGAGCCGGCCACCGACGAGCCGGCCCCCGCCGAGCCCGTCGAGCCGGGGCTGACCGAGCGGGAGCGCGCCATCCTCGCCTTCGAGCAGCAGTGGTGGCGACACGCGGGTGCCAAGGAGCAGGCCGTCCGGGACACCTTCGGGGTTTCCGCGACCCGCTACTACCAGCTGCTCAACGGACTGCTCGACAACCCGGCGGCCCTCGCCGCCGACCCTGTGCTGATCGGCCGGCTCCGCCGGCTGCGCTCGTCGCGCGCCCGCAACCGCCGCCGCTGACGGCAGCTACTTCTTCTCGTACCCCTGCAGGCCGTTGCCGATGGCGAAGAACGTCGGCGCCCACTCGCCGATGAAGATGCCCCACCGGTCGGCCCGCGCCACGCCGGCCCGCTCCAGGTGCTTCGAGAGAAACCAACTGGTGAACGACAGGCCGATGCTGACGAAGCCGGCCATGTACATGTGATCCGCCTTGAGCCCTGACTCGTGCAACCGCTGCAACATCTGCGATCCCCCTGTCGCGATGGACGGCCCCGAACCGTCGTCCACCTGCGGATCGACGGCCCGCAGGCCCGACGCCGTCACGCTACCGCTGGTAGCCGGGCCGGGACCCGGGTTGCCGGGATACCGGGAGCTGGGGGAATGTCGCTCAGCCGAAGGGGTACGCGGGGGAGCGCTCCGAGTCGCCGGGAGGCGGCCGGAGGCCGACGGAGGGAGCGGGCAATGACGGGTGCCTACCCGAGGCGGCCGCGCCGATGATGCAGGTCAGTTCCGCGTCCGTGCCGGCCCCGGGCCGAGGGGTCAACGAGGACCTGGTCTTCCGGTTCGGTCCGCTGGTCGGTGTCCTGGACGGCGCGACGGTGCCGGAGGGCTTCGACACGGGCTGCGTGCACGGACCCGAGTGGTACGTCCGGCACCTGGCGGCCCGGCTCGGCGTCGCCGAGGCGGTGCGGCCCGCGGCCCGGCTGGCCAGCAACCTGGCCGCGGCCATTCTCGCGGTGCGGGCCGACCACGGCGGGCAGTGCGACCTCGACCATCCGGGCACCCCGTCGAGCACGGTGTGCCTGCTGCGGGACTGCGGCGACCAGGTTGACTACCTGGTGCTCTGCGACAGTCCGCTGGTGCTGGACGCCGGTGGGCAGGTCAGTGTGGTGACCGACGACCGGCTGGAGACGGCGATGGCCGAGCTGCGCCGGACGGTCGCCACCGTGCCCGCGGGCGTCGCCGACCCGGTGACCCGGTTCCGGCACGCGGTGGGCGTGCAGCGGGAACGGATGAACCGCACGCACGGCTACTGGGTGGCGGCGGCCGACCCCGACGCGGCGTTCCACGCGGTGACCGGCACGGTGCCCCGGCACGGTCCCGGAGCGGTGCGCCGGGCGGCGCTGCTCAGCGACGGCGCGTCCAGCGCGGTCGAGCAGTTCGGGTTGACCGACTGGGCGGGTCTGCTCGACCTGCTGAGTGGTGGCGGGCCGGGAGCGTTGCTCGACCGGGTCCGCGACGCCGAGCGCGATCATCCCGACCGGCTGCGCCGGCACAAGGCCACCGACGACGCCTCGGTGGTGTTCTGCGAGTTCGGACCGACGGCCTGAGAAACTTTTTCATCCCGACGGGTGACGACGGAGCGTGAGGAAGAACACCCACGCCGCCCGACCGGCCGGTACCGGTGACCGGACCGCCAGTGGATGTCCAATGGGGTGGACTTCGGCCGATGGGGCCGGCAGACTGCGGCACGTGGCGGGTGCGGTCCGGCTGGAGCCGGTGGACGAGCAGAACCTGGAGCCGTTGCTCTCCGTAGCGGCTGCCGAGGCCGAGCCGGATGATGTGATGCCTCCGGTGGAGGCGCCCGCCGGTTGGTCGCTCGCCCGCCGGGAGGCGTTCCGGGAGTTCCACCGGGCGAGTTTCGGTGGCTTGGACGGCCCGACCCGCTCCCAGATGTACGCGATCCTCGTCGGCGGCGAGGTGGTGGGCATGGTCCGGATGACGCGCTGTGACGAGCCGGGCACGGTGGAGACCGGGATGTGGCTCGGGCGCTCGGCGCGTGGTCAGGGAATCGGCGTCGTGGCCCTGCGGGAGTTGCTGAACGCCGCCGCACGGGCCGGCATGCGGGCCGTGGTGGCGGAGACGACGCCGGACAACATCGGTGCGGTCACCGTACTCGAAAAATGTGGTGCGAAACTGCACGAGGCCGGCGGCAAGGTGCGCGCCGAAATATGCCTCGATTCGACGCCTCCGGCTCTCTGAGACGCCGGCCCGGTCACCCCCGGTCGGCGGCCCGCAGCCGGTCCGCGGCCAGTCCCGCGTCCGGTTAGCGCCCGGGGTCCAGTTCGTCGAGCAGCGACGGGTCCCGCCGGATCAGCTCGGCCAGGCGGGCCGCCGGGTCCGGGGTCGCCCCGTCCGGGCCCGGTGCCCACGCCGGCACCGTCCGCCCCGACATCGGCCAGGCCGGCGGTTGTTCCACCGGGGCCGCCGCCGAATGCTCCGGGCCGACCGTGGCGCGCGGGCCGTCCCAGGACACCCGCAGCGGGTACGTCCGCCCGGCGTGCTCGACCCGGACGGTCACCGCCAGACCGGGGTGGGCGTCGACGACCTGACGGACCGCCTCGGCCACCTCCTCGACCGGCCCCCATCCGGGCGGATCGTCGGGCGTGTCCCGCCCGGCGTGCCGGCCCGGCCCGGTGCCGCGCGGGTCGGTGTGGCCGCTCGCGTGGTGGGCCGGGCCGCCGACCGGACCGGGCGGTGGTGTGCTGTCGTCGCGGTCGTTGGTCCGCCGGCGCAGCGCCTCCTCGCGCCGGGCCAGCCGGGCCAGCGTCTCGTCCAGGTCGCCCCTCACCAGATCACCCCTTCCCGCCACGGCCGGAGCCGGTCGGCTCAGGCCCTCCTGTCCCGGGTGGCCCGGTCCAGCGCCCGGTCCAGGACGACCAGCAGGGCGTCCCGTACTGACAGCCGGTCCCGGGCGTCGAACTGCACCAGAGGTACCTGATCGCCGATGGCCAGCGCCCACCGGATCTCGTCGAGTTGCAGTGCCAGCCGCCCGTCGAAGGCGTTCACCCCGACCACGAACGGCAGTCCCGCGCGTTCGAAGAAGTCGACCGCCGGGAAGCAGTCGTCCAGCCGGGCGCTGTCGACGACCACCAGCGCGCCGAGCGCACCACGGGCCAGGTCGTCCCACATGAAACCGAATCTGGCCTGCCCCGGTGTGCCGAACAGGTACAGCTTCAGGCTGCGGTCGATGGTCACGCAGCCGAAGTCCATCGCCACCGTGGTGGTGGTCTTGGCGGACCGGGCGCCCGGGTCGTCCACGCCGATCCCGGCGCTGGTCATCTCGGCCTCGGTGGTCAGCGGCGCGATCTCGGAGATCGCACCGACCGTGGTGGTCTTGCCCACCCCGAAGCCACCGGCGACCAGGATCTTGACCGGGATCGGTGGTGCGGCCGGCCGGTTGACCGGCGGCGGCGTCGACCCGCTGTCGGCCGGCGGGCGGTACGGCGGTGGTGCGGCCGCCGGCGGGCCGGTGCGTCCGAGCACGGGGCCGCTGCCCGGCGAGGTGCCGTACCGGGCGGTGGCGCTGTTGCCGGCGAGACCCCCCAGCGGGGCGACCGGCCATTCAGGAGATCGCACGGAGTCCATCAATCACTCGCAGGATGAGGTCGGGGTCGTACGCGTCGTCGGCGTCGGTCACGTGCACGTTCAGGTGCCCGGCGGCCCGCAGGTCGCCGACCAGGACCCGGGCCACCCCGAAGTGCAGCCGGGTCCGGGCCGACAGTTCGGCCACCGAGATCGGCTCGGCGCAGAGCGCGATGATCGCCTGGTGTTCCGGTGCCAGCAGGGCGTCCTGCGTGCCGGTCCACCAGCCGCTCTCGGTGCGCACGGTCACCTGCGTCTCCAGCCCGATCGCCGGGTCGGCGCCGGTCACCCGGCCGGAGGTGAGCACGAACGGTCGGGGGCCGGCCGGCCGGCCGTCGCCGGGCTCGGGCTGCACCGTCGCCGCCGGCGCACCATCCCCGGGCGGGGGCGTACGCAGGTAGGGGCGGATCCGGGCCCCGGGTTCCGGGTCCGGTTCCTCGCCAGCGACGTCGGGGATCATTGTTGGACGGCGTTCTTCAGCTCGACGATCAGCCGTGGGGTGAGGGCGTTCCCGGCCCGCCCGGCGAAGAGCGTCATCTCGTACGCGACGGTGCCCAGGTTGGCCGACCGGTCGGCGACGACACCGAGCACGGAACCGCTGCTGATCGCACTGATCAACAGGTAGCCGTCGGCCATGTCGACGATCACCCGGTTCAGGCCGCCGAGCGCGTACCAGCTGGCCGCGCCGCCGGCGAGGCTGGTCATGCCGGAGACCACGGCGGCCAGTCGTTCCGCGTTGGAGCGGTCCTTGATCGCCGACATGGCCATCAGCAGCCCGTCGGAGGAGACCGCGATCGCCTCCAGCACCCCGGCCGTGCTGGAGGTGAAGGAGTCCAGCAGCCAGTTGAAGGTGCGCGCCTCCGGGCTGAGATCGCCGGCGCCGCTCTGGTTCTGGTGGTCGACGTTGTCGTGCAGGAAGGGGCTGGTCACCGTGATGATCCTTCTTCGTTCCGGCGGTCTGGGCTGACTTCGCGGAGAGCGCGGGCGACGCCCGCCTCGAAGTCGGTGATGAGTTGGCGGACCTCGGTCGGGTCGCCGAGGTGTGTGCTGGCCGGCGGGCAGGGTGGGGTGACGGTGAGGTTCGCCCCGGGTACCCGTCGACTCAGCCGGGGGCGGCCGGGAGCCGTCGGCGTGTTCAGTTCGGCCCGGCGTACGCCGGACTGGAACGCCTCGACGAGTGCGCGGGCGGCGGCCGGGTCGGCGGCGGTCGCGTCCACCGGCCCCGCCGGTGCGGCGGTGGGCGGCAGGCTGGCCCCGGGGACCCGCTGCCGGATCCGGGGGGTGTTCGGCGTACCCGAGGGCTCCGGGCGCGGTGGCGCCGGCTCGGTGGGCGTTGGCTCGGTGGGCGTCGGCTGCTCGGTGCTGGTGGCGGTGCCGAACGCGTTCCAGGACGGGCCGGACTCCAGGCTGCGGGTCGCGCGGCTGAGCAGGTCCGAGTCGAAGTGCGCGGGGGTGGTGGTCGCCGCCGCGAAGGCCGGCGCACCGCCGTCCGGGTCGAGCACGGTCGTCGTACGCCGGTCGGGCACCGCGACCCGGGCCACGACGGCGCCGGCGCGGTCCGCGCGGCGCAGCACCAGCGACGCCGACGGGATCTCCACCTGGGCGGTCACCCCGCCACCGGCGGTGGCGGCCAGGCTCACCTCCCAGCCGTGGCGGCGGGCCAGCCGGCCCACCACGAAGAGGCCGAGCACCTCGGTCGGCGCCAGGTCGAGCCGTTCCCGTCGGGTGAGCCGGGCGTTCTCCTCGGCCAGCCGTTGTTCGGACATGCCGATGCCGTGGTCCACGACGGTGACGCGGGCGCCGAGCCCGGACGTCTCACCGGTCACCAGCACGCGGGTGTGCGGCGGGGAGAAGACGGTGGCGTTCTCCATCAGCTCGGCCAGCGCGAGGATGAGGTCACCGACCACCGCCGGTGCGGCCGAGACGCCCGCCGGCACCCGCACCTCGACGCGGGTGTAGTCCTCGATCTCGCCGAGCGCCAACCGGACGACGTCGGCCAGCGGCACCGGCGCGGTGTGCGCGTCCGCACCGGCCGAGCCGGAGAGCACCACCAGGCTGCCGGCGTTGCGTCGCAGGCGGCTGGAGATGTGGTCGAGCCGGTACAGGTGTTCCAGTCGGCCCGGGTCGGCCTCCTGCTCCTCCAGCCGGTCGATCAGTGCGATCTGCCGGCCCACCAGGTTCTGGGTGCGCCGCCCGACGTGGCCGAACATCTGCGCCACGTTGCGCCGGCCGGCGACCTGCCGCTCGACGAGCCGGGAGGCGGTGCTCTGCACCCGGTCGAAGGCCCGGGCCAGGTCGCCGATCTCGTCGTTGGCCCGAATGTCCACCGGTTCCAACCGGATCGACTGCGCGCTCTCCGTCTCGTCGTCGGTGACCCGCACCAGTTCCGCCTCGGCGACCCGGGCGACCCGGTCGGCGGAGCGGGTGAGCTGGGTCAGCGGCCGGGCCACCGTTCGCGCGACCGCGGCGCTGAGCAGCACCACCAGCGCCAGGATCAGCGCCGCCGCCGCACCGACCAGGTACGCGGCGGTCAGCGCCCGCCGCTGCTCGGCGGTGACCTCGGCGAGTACGTCGGCGACGAGCTTCTTCTCGACGAACTGGCCGAGTCGGATCATCGTGCGGACAGCCGGGAAGAGCGCGTCCATCGGCACGTCGCGGACCGCGGCGGCCGGATCCCGGGCGCTGGTGACCAGGAAGTCGGGGCTGGTACGCGCGGCCACCGCCGCGTCGTTGAGCTGGGCCACCTTGAGCTGCTCGGGCGTGATGAGGCTGCGGAAGCGCGCGTTGTCGACCTGGAGGGCGGCGATGCAGGCCACGTAGCCGGCGGTGGTGTCCGGGGTGCCGATCGCCTTGACCAGCAGGCTGAGCGTGGCGCACGCGCCCAGGCCCTCGTCGGCGCGCAGCAGCCCGTCGAGGGCGAGCACCTGGCGGCCGGGCAACGTGTCGGTGTCCACGCCGACCACCAGCCGCAGCGACTCGATCATCCCCATGTTGACCGGGCCGAACGCCGCCATCACCTGGCCCGGGTTGGCGACCCGGGCCAGCACGGCGGTGCGCAGGTCGACGAGGCTGGACACGCCGTCCAGGGAGCGGTCGACCCGACCGGTCAGCGCGTCCCCGCCGGCGGCCCGCAGGTCGGCGACCCGGTCGTCCACGTCGGCGGACTTGCGGATGACCTCGGCGCGTTCGACCCGGCCGAGCAGATAGCCGACGGAGAGGATGCGTTCCTGCTGGAGGTCCTGGACGAGGCTGCCGACCCGGCTGGCGAGGCGTACCCGGTCGGTGATGTCGCCGGCGCGCTGCGCGGCGGCCACCCGTTCGAGCACCACGGGCACGGCGAGGCCGACCATGCTGAGCAGCGGGATCACCACGAGCAGCGCGAGTTTGCCGCGGATCCGGAGCCTACCGAGCAGCATCGAACGGCCCCCACTGGGTGGCTTCCGGCTCACGGGCGGCACCGACCGGTTGCAGCGCCCGGTGGTCGCCGGCCCGGCCCGCACCGATCGGTGGCTGCCAGGCGTCGGCCGGCGTCGGCTCGTCGGGGCTATCGGTGCCCGGGATGGGCATGGCGGCGCGGCGGCGCGTGCGACGGTCGGCGCTGATCAGTAGCCCGGCCAGCCAGCCCGACAGCAGCACGAAGGCCGCCGCCGCGCCGGTGGTCAACCAGCGGTCCCGGTCCAGGCCGTCGATCCGTTCGACCAGCAGGGCGTCCAGTTCGGCCAGGATGACCGGCTGGAGCTGCCGGGCGGCGGTGTGCGCGTTGAGCCCGGCGGCGCCGAGCCGGCCCGGGTCCACCGTGGCGGTTCCGTCGGCCGGCATCGAGTAGGCGGCCAGCGCCTCCACCGAACGCTGGTAGTTGTCCAGCGGGGTCAGCACGTTGGCGCCGAGGTCGGTGCTCTCCGAGCCGTCCACGGCAGATCTCAGGTTGTCGACCACGTCGGCGGCGGGGGCCAGCGCGGCCACCCGCAGCGCGGTCAGTTCGAGGAGGCCGCGGGGCTGCTCGGCGGCAGGTCGGCGGGCGACGAGGGCACCCAGGTCGGCGAGCCTGCCGGCGGCGACGACCGCCTCGGGCAGTTCCTGGCCGACGCTGTCCTGGAGGAAGTACGAGTCGGCGGCGGGGTCGCGTACCAGGCCGGAACTCTCCCGGACCTTGCGGTGCAGAGCCAGCAGCAGGTCGGTGACCTCGCTGTACGCGGTGAACGCGGCGGCCGGGTCGGCGGGACTGCGGTCACGCAGCGCCTCCAGCTTGGCGCGCAGCCCGGCCCAGCGTTCCTGGCTGCGCAGCTCGACGCCGATCCGGGCGTCCACCGAGGCGGCCTCCTCGACCGCGCGGGCGAGCGTCTCGCCGGAGGCGGGACGGCCGTTGACCGCGGCGGACTGGGCGTCCACCAGCGCGTCGGTGACCGGGGCGAGGGCGCGCAGGTACTGGACGCCGAGTCGTTCCCGGGCGGCCAGGTCCCGGTCGTCAGCGATGTGCCGCCAGGTCTGCGTGAGGAGCAGACCCACCGGTGCCAGCAGTGCCGCGATGAGCAACAGCGGTAGCAGCCGGCCCAGTGTGGAGGGCCGTCGACGGACCCGCGGTGCGGGGACTGCCATGGTGTGTCTCCTCCGGCGTCAGGCTGGGGGCGGCGCGGTGTGGGGTTTCGCCGATGAGTCCCGTGCACCGGACCGGAAAACTAACCGAACCGCCGTGGCCCGGACCGTCGTCAGCGAGTCGGCTTTGCGTCAGTTCGAGCGATGTCACGGTTCGTCCTGGTCGCCGCCACGCTGCGTCACATCGGCGGGTGTGACATGAAGGGATCGAGGGGGATATCCGCGGAAGATCGGAATTCACGGAGTCCGAACTCAACTCACTGGGCCGCGTCCGATGGTGCGCGGTCGCACCGGGCCGGATCGCCGATCGGGCCAACCGGACAGACGTACGGCGGATCTCAGCCAACGCTCAGGCTGCGGCCCGTACCGTGTGCCGCATGAGATCGCCGTCGCCGGCCGCGTGGATCCGGCGTGCCCTGCCCACCCGTCGCCGCGCGATCGCCGCGGCGGCGGTCGTCGTGCTCCTGGCGGCCGCCGTGACCTGGGCGGTGTGGCCGCAGGGACCGGGTGTCCGCACCGAGAGCGCGATGCTCACCGTCCGCTCCGGACCGTCCGGCGACCAGCCGGTGAACCTGGACACCACCTTCTACCTGCCGGCCGACGCGTCGTCCGGGCGCAAGGTGCCGGCGGTGCTGCTGGCGCACGGCTTCGGCGGTACGAAGGAGTCGGTGCGGTCGGACGCGGAGGAGTTCGCCGGGCGCGGCTACGCGGTGCTGACCTGGACGGCGCGGGGCTTCGGCCGCAGCGGCGGCGAGATCCACCTGGACAGCCCGGATTACGAGGTGCGCGACGCCGAGCGGCTGCTGGACTGGCTGGCAGCCCGACCGGAGGTGCGCACCGACGGCGCCGGCGATCCGAAGGTCGGCGTGGTCGGCGGCTCGTACGGTGGCGGGCTGGCGCTGCTGCTGGCCGCCCAGGACCGTCGGGTGGACGCGATCGTCCCGATGATCACCTGGAATGACCTGTCCCGGGCGTTCCTGCCGGAGAGCACCGGCGCGGCGCCCACCGAGGGCGTGTTCAAGAAGGGCTGGGCCGGCCTGTTCTTCGGCGGGGGCGGCAACGTGGGCTCCGGCCCGGCCGGGCTCTCCGGTGCGACCGCCGCCCAGCCGCAGGGCGCACCGGCGTCGGCCGGTCCACCCAGCCCCGCCCCGACCGCCGGGCCGGGCACCGGTCCCGGTGGCGCCCCGACCGGTGCCGCCGACCCGTCCTGCGGGCGGTTCGCCGCCGACGTGTGCGCCGCGTACCTTCGAATCGCCACCACCGGACGCGCCGACCAGCCGGCCGTGGACCTGCTGCGCCGCTCCAGCCCGGCCGGTGTGCTGGACCGGATCAAGGCGCCGACTCTGCTGGTGCAGGGCGAGGCGGACACGCTCTTTCCGCTCGGCGAGGCGGACGCGAACGCGCGCGGCATCGCCGCCACCGGCACCCCGGTGCGGGTCGCCTGGTTCACCGGCGGGCACGACGGTGGCAGTGGTCCCCGCTCGGACGAGGACCGGGTGAAGTTCCTGACCGTGCAGTGGCTCGACCACTACGTCAAGGGCGAGGGCGACGCACCCGGCGACGACTTCACCTGGTCGCGGATCGCCGGCTTCGACGCGCTCGACCGGGGTCTGGTCGCCACCGGTTTCCGCCGCGCCGACTACCCGGGCCTCGCCGGCAACGCCCGCCGGGACGTCACGGTCGCCGGCCCGACGCAGCCGATCGCCAACCCGCCGAACGGCAACCCGGCTGCCATCTCCTCGATCCCCTTCGCGGGCGGGCTCACCTCGCTGCTGGACGGGGTGGCCGGCGACGTACCCGGTCAGCACGCCCGGTTCGAGTCGACCCCGCTCACCGAGGCGGTGGACGTGGCGGGCGCGCCCACCGTCACCCTGCGGGCCGCGTCACCGACCGGCGAGGCGGTGCTCTTCGTCAAGCTCTACGACGTCGACCCCGACGGCGCGGCCACCCTGCCGAACGGCCTGGTCGCGCCGATCCGGCTCACCGGCCTGCCGCAGCGGGTGCAGGACGCCCGCCCGGTCACCGTGACGCTGCCCGGGATCGTCCGCCGGGTGGAGGCCGGGCACCGGCTGCGGCTGGTGGTGGCCACCTCCGACCAGGCGTACACCACTCCCGCCGAACCCACCGTCTACACGGTGGCGGCGGACGGCGTGGTCAGCCTGCCCACGGTCGACGGCGAGCCGATCCCCACCGCGGCGACGGTGTGGCGTTGGGTGCTCGCCGGTCTGCTCGCCACCATCGCGGTCGGGCTCGTCGTGGTCGTTGCCCTGGTCCGCCGGCGGCACCGCCGCCAGGACCGGTCGGTGCATCCGGAGTACGCGGACACGCCGCTGGCCGTGCGCGCACTGCGCAAGGAGTACGCGGATGGCTTCGTCGCGGTGTCGAACGTGGACTTCGAGGTGCACCCGGGCCAGGTGGTGGGTCTGCTCGGGCCGAACGGCGCCGGCAAGACGACGACCCTGCGGGTGCTGATGGGGCTGACCCAGCCGACCGCCGGCGAGATCTACGTGTTCGGCCGTCGGCTGGTGCCCGGCTCACCGGTGCTGTCTCGGATCGGGGCGCTGGTGGAGGGGCCAGGTTTCCTGCCGCATCTGTCCGGTCTGGACAACCTCAGGGCGTACTGGCGGGCGACCGGGCGGCCGTGGGAGGACGCGCAGTTCGACGCGGCCCTGGAGATCGCCGGGCTGGGCGACTCGGTGCACCGGAAGATCAAGAACTACAGCCACGGCATGCGCCAACGGTTGGCCATCGCCCAGGCGATGCTGGGCCTTCCCGAGCTGCTGGTGCTGGACGAGCCGACCGACGGGCTCGACCCGCCGCAGATCGCCGAGATGCGCCGGGTGCTCCAGCGGTACGCCACGGACGGCCGGGCGGTGCTGGTCTCCAGCCACCTGCTGGCCGAGGTGGAGCAGACCTGTACGCACGCGGTGGTGGTGAACAAGGGCCGGATCGTGGCGTCCGGCCCGGTGGAGGAGATCGTGGGCGAGTCGCCGAGCGTGCTGTTCGACGTGAGCGACCAGGTGGCGGCGCGGGCGGTGCTGGATCGGCTGCACGGTGTCCGCGTACTGCCGGAGAGCGACGGTCAGCTGGTGGTCGACACCAACGGCACGGCCCGCAGCGAGGTGGTGGCCGAGCTGGTGCGCGCCGGCATCGGGGTGGACCGGGTGGTGCCTCGGCGGCGCCTGGAGGACGCGTTCCTCGCCCTGGTGGGCGACAACTCTCGGGGAAGCGGTGACCGGTGATGGCTGTTCTTGAGGCGGGTGAGGCGCGAGGCTACCGGCCGTCGGCGACCATGCCGTTCGGGGCGGAGTTCCGCCGCCAGGCGTCCCGGCGGCGGACCCAGCTGGCGCTCGGGTTCATGGTGCTGCTGCCGCTGATCATCCTGATCGCGTTCCAGTTCAACTCGGGTGGGGACGACGACAACGGCAACAACGAGTTCGCCAGTCTGGTCGACCTGGCCACCTCCGGCGGGCTCAACTTCACCCTGTTCTCGATCTTCGTGTCGGCGTCGTTCCTGCTGGTGGTGGTCGTCGCGCTGTTCTGCGGCGACACGGTGGCCAGCGAGGCGAGCTGGGGCAGCCTGCGCTACCTGCTGGCGATCCCGGTGCCCCGGGCACGGTTGTTGACGGTGAAGCTGGTGGTCGCGCTCGCGTACTCGGGTCTGGCCCTGCTGCTGCTGGCCGGCACGGCGCTGCTGGCCGGCACCCTGCGCTACGGCTGGTCGCCGCTGCGCAGCACGGTCGCCGCCGAGTTGGAACCGACCGAGGGGCTGCTCCGGCTGCTGGCCGTGCTCGGCTACCTGGCGGTCGTCCTCCTGGTGGTGGCCGGGCTGGCGTTCCTGCTGTCGGTGACCACGGACGCCGCCCTGGGCGCGGTGGGCGGCGCGGTCCTGCTGTGGATCCTGTCCAGCATCCTGGACCAGATCACCGCGCTGGGCGCGCTGCGGGACTTCCTGCCCACCCACTTCAGCACCGCCTGGCTGGGGTTGCTGTCCACGCCGGTGCAGACCGACGACGTGGTGCGCGGCTGCATCTCCGCGATCAGCTACTCGACGCTGTTCTGGGGGCTGGCGTTCTGGCGTTTCACCCGCAAGGACATCACGTCGTAGCCGGCTTCCAGGCGCTGACGCCGATCCGGCCGGTGTTGCCCACGTCGAGCGGGCCGTCCGGGTCGATGTCCTCGGACGGCTGCCCGGCGGCGGGTGCGACCTGCCGCCGGGCAGCCGGGGCGGTTGCCTCGTGCTGAGCCTTTGGAGTTGATGTCGTTGACGACATCGCTAGCCCCGCTGGCGCCGCACCTGCCGGCGACCCCCGGCGCGAACTACTAATCCAGAGTCAACAGCTGCCTCGGTCACCTCCTCGTCGGCCAGCACTCGGCGCATGATCTGCACGATGTTGGGGGCCGAGGTCCCGTACAGTTCCGCCAGCTGAGCCTGAGTCAGCCGGACCGTTTGGTGAGGGCTTGGGTGATCTCGGTGGCGTCGAACCGGGCGGGCTGGAAATCGGCGGCTGAGGCCAGGCCGAGCCATTCCAGCCGGTCGCCGTGTTCGGGGTGGCCGGGATCGCTCAACACCTCGACAAGTTCGGCGTAGCCCCAGATGCCGCCGCAGTCCTCCGGTGGGGCAGCCCGCCGACCGCCCGTGCACCGTGGGTACGCGATGGGCTGGCGCGCAAGCACCTTCTCCACGACGATGTCGTGTGCCCAGTCGTCGCCGAAGTCGTACGTGTACCTGAACTTGTCACCGACGCCGGACGCGACCTGTTCCAGGGTCACCGGGGCCTCGGCGCGGTAGCCCAACTCCCGGTCGGCGACCCCGAAGTCGCCGTACGCGGTCTCGAAGACGTGCAGATGGGAGTCGTGCCAGCCGAAGGCCACCTGGATGATGTCGTGCAGGTCGGCCAGGCTGGTGTCGGAGGGCACCTCCAGACGCCGCCAGATCGGCGGCTTCGCCCCCCGCAGACCCACCTTGAGCTGGTAGATGGGCGCGATCGGGCCAGACTTCTTCCGTTTCGCCGGCAGCTTCCGCCCGGCGGTACGCCTTCCTGCGCGGGTCTGGATCTGCTGCGCCTGCCCGGCGATCTGGCTGATCATGTCCAGCAGTCCGAGGGTGGTCTGACGGGTGTCGGCGTCGTGCTCGGCTGGTGGGCGCGTCGGCTCGGGCAGCGTACGGATCCGGGCTCGCAGCAGCACCGCCAGCATGTGGTAGCCCGGCCCGTCCTCGTCCTCGAAATCGTCGTCAAACTCCGAGGGGTCACGGTCCTGGTCGTGGTCCGCGCGAGCGTCGAGGGCCCGTTCGACCTCCCACCGAAACTCGGCCGGGTCCAACGATTCCTCGGCGATTGTCACACTGGCACGACGGCTGTTTTGCCGAATGGTGGTGACGACCTCGTCCAGGGCGTGGGCGGGAAAGAACACGATGTCTGCCGCCGCGTCACAGTCGAGGTGGTCGACGTTGACGACGAACCCATACGCTCGCCCGGCCCGCTCGAAGGCGCAGACGAGCATGGACGCGCTGCCCGCCGGGTCGGCGAACCGTCGACAGGCGCCGACCCGTACAGGCTGGCGCAACTCGCTGGCCCAACTGGGCGCTGCCACGCCCTCGTCCGCCAGACGCTGGGCGGCGGCTGCGGCGACGGTGCCCTCCCGGACGGCGTCGACCGCGAGGAGCACCGCGAGCGCTTCTGGCGTACCGATCTCGGCGACGGCCGGCAGCATGCCGTCGTTGAGCGCCTCGGTGAAGCCTTCGCCGGCAAGGTCGCCGGCGGACAGGAAAGCCGCGGCAAACAACTCGGCCTCGACGGGGTCGTCCGCCTTGACCAGGTCGGCAGCCTCGGCGACCAGGCCGCCGATGAAGTTCTGCGGGTCGAAGTCGGCATCCGAACACGCCGGGCAGTCGCACTGCTCCACCTCGGCGGGGCGGGTGCGACGCACGACCTGCTGGCCGGACCGACTGGGCTTGGCGCGCTTACGGCGGCGGCTCTCGGGACTCATCCGAGCATGTTTTCACGGGCCGCCGGGGTCGCCTGACACGACCCGCCGGGGTGGTCGGTCGGCAGGGCGCAGCGCGCGCCGCCGGGGAGGCGACGGTCGCACCAGACACGGGTACGCACGAACTGGCGGTCCTCCTCGCTCAACGTCGTCTCGCCGAAGTCGATGGCGACCACATGCCCGAGGGAGTGGCGCAGCGCCATGGCCAGCGCCGCCGCGTCCTCGACCCGGCGCAGGGTGGTCGGCAGATGGATGATCCAGTGCGGTTCGGTCACCGGGACCACCGGCTGTTCGGGGCGGGCGAGGTGTGCCGACAGTCGGTGTGCCGCGACTGCCACTGCCGCAGCGCCTGCCGGATGCGTTCACCCTCGGTGTTCGCGGTGGTGAGATCACGGGTGAGTCGTTCCAGTTCGTCGGCGACCAGGTCGAGGTAGGCGTACACCTGGGTGGGGTCGAGGCCGCGCCACCGGCGGGCGTCGAAGGTGGCGGCGCGCACGTGTTGGGGGAGCAGGCGCCGCATGGTCTGGTAGATCACGGTGGACCGCCTTCCGTTCGATGGTTCCGCCGGCGGCACCGGGGCGGGCGGGGTCGGCCGGCACGACCGCGCGTGACGTGCCGGCCGGAGCCCGGCACCCACCCCGGGCCCTTTCCTTTCCACGGAGGTCCGCGGGCAGGTTTCAGGTGGTGGCGGGTTCCGCGCCGGACAACCCGCCGGTGTACGACGTGAGCGCGGCGACCGCCGCGGACAGGCTCTCGGTCATCAGCCCGAGCTGGTCGGCGGCCCGGTGCCACTGCCCGGCCGCCGTCTCGGTCGCCGGGTCGCTGGGCCGGTCGTGCGGGTCGGTGCCGATGAGTTGCTGCCCGGCGGTGGTGATCCGGGCCGGGAGCGCACCGATCCGGGCGGCTGCTTCGGCCAACTGGTCGCGGACGGTGTCCAGCACCTCGACCAGCGCGCCGATGGTGGCCCGATCCTGGTGGCCGGCGTCAGTGCGGAGCAGGTGAACGCCGTCGCTGAGCTGCCGCTCCGCATCACCGGCCAGGTCGAGCGCATCCTCGCCGCTGCGTCGCGCCAGCCGGATCGCCGGGTGGGCGCAGCCCGCCCCGGTCCGTTCCAGCAGCACGGCGGCGGCGGCGACCGCGAGGTACGTCTCGCGCAGCTCGGCCGTCACCTGCTCCACAGACCAGCTCGCGCTCGCCGCCGGCACTTCCGTCGCTGTCTCCGACACGGTCACGGGTGGACTCCTCTCGTGGGGTTACAGGGGTGCCGGGGCAGCACAGGGGTGCCGCCCCGGCGGGGAACACCCAGTGCCTAGCTGGAAGCTCCGCCTGCAGCTTTACCGATAATGTCGGTAAAGTCAACGATGCGCTTGAGGTGTCTCGTGTGGTTGTGGTCAGATGGGCGTGCCTAGCTGGGAGTACCTCGCATGCCCTCACCACGAAAGTTCGAGCCGCACTACCGGCGGATCATCGCTGACATCAGGAAGCGCATCGCCGACGGCGAGTGGCCGCCAGGTCACAAGCTGCCCTCGACCAAGGAGTTGGCGGATCTCTACGACGTGCGTAGCCAGACGACGGTCCGGCAGGCCATCACGATCCTGATCGAGACTGGCGAGTTGTATGGCCACCAAGGGCTCGGTGTCTTCGTGGCTGAATAGCGCCATCGGTTCGAGACTGCGATCTGCGTCGATCTCCGCTACCGTATCCCGATGTACCTTGAGCGGGGACGGGTGGCCGGATGAGGGCCTCGGCCTGTTCATCCGTTCACTGGTCGGGTTGGACCGCGAGGCGGCCCGGGACGCGTTCAGCGAGTTCCTTGTCGACCGGACCCTCAACGCCGCCCAGCTCGACTTCATCAACCTGATCGTCAATGACCTGACCGTGAACGGTGTGATGGAGCCGGGACGCCTCTACGAGTCCCCGTTCAACGGTGTCGCCCCGCGCGGTCCGGAAGCGCTCTTCTCCAACCCTGACGCCGATCGTTTGGTATCGATCCTCCGCTCGATCAAGAACAACGCCGTCTTGGCGAGCGAGGTGGCGTAGCGGGCCACGCCATCTCTCGCGGGCACGGTAGATCTTCGCAGGGCGGGCCGAGCTGGCCTACGTCTAGGGCAGGTCGATGGGCGATGAGGGCTGCGGGCGTCCCCGCTCACACCGTTTGCCGGGAGTCGGTGATGTCGTTGACGGCATCAACTCGAAAGCGTCCCTCCGGCAGGTCTCCGGGCACGGCCCCGGTCATCGTCCCTACCGCAATCGACCGCCGTCACGGACCCGATCGCGGTGGTCTACCAGGTGGCCGTCGCCGCCTGTTGACCCACTCCCTGGGATGCCCGGTGGAGGCCGCGGGCAACGTTGCCTAGACTCGACCGCACAACTGCATACCTCATCCAGAGGGGCTGAGGGATACGGCCCGACGACGCCCCGGCAACCACCCCGCGCGCTCACCGCTGAGCGACCCGCGGGGCAGGTGCCAATTCCGTCCCCGCCGCAGATTGCGATGCGGGGAAAGATGAGAGGACTCCTCGACATGACGTCGACCCTCGCCGCCCCCGGCATCGACACCTCCGCCAGCCCCGCCCGCGCCCTGGTCTGTCGCGCCTGTTCGGCCCGCTACCCGCTCGCCGCCCAGCACGCCTGCTACGAGTGTTTCGGCCCCCTCGAGGTCGACTACGACACCGCCGCCCTGGCCACCGTCACCCGCGAACAGATCGAGGCCGGCCCGAAGAACATCTGGCGGTACGCCGCGCTGCTGCCCGCCGGCCAGGACCCGGCCACCCGGGTCACCCTCGACCCGGGGCTCACCCCGCTGGTGGCGGCCCCGCACCTCGCCGCCGAACTGGGCATCACCGCACCGCTCTGGGTCAAGGACGACAGCGCCAACCCGACCCACTCGTTCAAGGACCGGGTCGTCTCGGTGGCGCTCACCGCCGCGAAGGCGCTCGGCTTCACCCGGTTCGCCTGCGCCTCGACCGGCAACCTGGCGAACTCGGTGGCCGCGCACGGCGCCCGCGCCGGGGTGCCCTCGGTGGTCTTCATCCCCAGCGACCTGGAACAGGGCAAGGTCATCACCACCGCCGTCTACGGCGGCGAGCTGGTCGCCATCGACGGCTCGTACGACGATGTCAACCGGCTCTGTGGCGAACTGGTGGAGACCGACGAATTCGAGGACACCGCGTTCGTCAACGTCAACGTCCGGCCGTACTACGCGGAGGGCTCCAAGACCCTCGGCTACGAGGTGGCCGAGCAGCTCGGCTGGCGGATCCCCGCCCAGGTGGTCATCCCGATGGCCAGCGGCGAACTGCTCACCAAGATTGACAAGGCGTTCTCCGAGCTGGTCGAGATCGGCCTGGTCGAGGCCCCGGCCGGCGGCTGGAAGGTCTTCGGCGCCCAGTCCGCCGGCTGCAACCCGATCGCGACCGCGCTGCACGCCGACACCGACACGATCACCCCGGTCAAGCCCACCGGCATCGCCAAGTCGCTCAACATCGGCGACCCGGCCGCCGGCCTCTACGCCCTGGAGGCGGTCCGCCGCACCGGCGGCTGGATGGAGTACGCCGACGACGACGAGATCCGCGCCGGCATCCGCGATCTGGCCCGCACCGCCGGTGTCTTCGCCGAGACCGCCGGTGGGGTCACCGTGGCGGTGCTGCGCAAGCTGGTCGAGTCCGGTCGGCTCGACCCGACGGCCGAGACCGTCGTCTTCAACACCGGCGAGGGCCTGAAGACCATCGATGCGGTGGCGGGTCAGGTCGGCCCGACCCACCACATCAAGCCCTCCCTGCGCGCCGCCCGGGACGCCGGCCTCCTCGGCTGACCCCTCGGCCGGGACGGGACGTGGCGGGGTGGCCTGGCGGGGGATGGCGGATCGCCCGGTCGGGGGATCGGGCCGATCCGCCGGGTAACTGGCTTTTCGCTGTGAGTGTGGAAAACCCACCGCTATGGACTTGACGGCAGGAACCGGACGGCGCAAGATGCTCCGTGCGGGAGGGCATTTCGCCGGAGAATTTTGAAGTTCTTGCGACCCAACGCCGGAGGCGTTGTGCGAGTGTCCCTCCCGACCACGTCCGATCGGGCCAGCGAATTAATTCGCTGGCCCGATCGCTTTTGCGGGGTGCAGGCTCATCGGCATGAGCATCACGATCGTGTCGTTCGATGGAGCCGACCGGGCCGCGGTCGACGAGGCGTACCGGATCGGGGCCGCCGCCAACGACGTCGACCTGCCGGACTTCCCGCCCTTCTGCCGGCGGCGCTTCGACGCGATGTTCCACACGCCGGCACCCGGCGCACGATCGCTCTGGGCGCTGGCCCGGCTGGACGGCGTACCGGCCGGCTACCTCCAACTGGACCTGCCGCACCTGGACAACACCGACAACGCCACCGCCGAGCTTGTGGTGCATCCCGAGCTGCGGCGGCGGGGCGTCGGTCGGGCGTTGCACGAGTACGGGGTGCGCCTGCTGCGCGAGCACGGCCGCAAGCGGGTCGTCGGGATGGCCGTCTCCGCGCTGCCCGGCGGGCCGGCTCGAAGCGTGGCGGGCGACTCGTTCGCCGCGACCACCGGCGCCCGGCCCGCCCTCGCCGAGGTGCGTCGCCGGCTCGACGTCGCAGAGATCGATCGGGTCGCGCTGCGGGCGGCGCTCGCCGAGGCCCGACCGCGAGCCGAGGGCTACCGGTCGGTCTGCTGGCAGGGGACGACCCCACCGGAGTACGTGGCGGACATCGCCTACCTGGACGGCCGGCTGCTGATGGACGCCCCCATGGGGGACGTGCAGTGGGAGCCGGAGCAGGTGGACGCCGAGCGCATCCGCGGCAACGAGCGCGCCCTGGACGCCAAGGGCCGGCGGCGCTACCACCTCGCAATGCGACACGAGGCGTCCGGCCGGCTGGTCGCCTGGACCCTGCTCGACGTGGGCGCCTCCGCCGACTGGCACGCGTTCCAGCAGATCACCATCGTCGACCCGGCTCACCGTGGGCACCGGCTCGGCCTCATCGCCAAGGCGGAGAACCTGCACCACCTGCTCACCCACGAGCCGGCGGTACGGGTGATCGACACCTTCAACGCGGCCAGCAACAGCTACATGGTGGCGATCAACGAGCAGCTCGGCTTCCGCCCGGTGGACGCCTGGACCGACTGGCAGCTCACCCTCTGACGGGAATCGGCGCTACTGCTCGCGGACCGGACTCAGGCATGCACCGCTGTCGGGCATTCGCGCTACTGCTCGCGGACCGGACTCAGGCATGATGGCGGGCATGACGGAGACCCCGCATCCCCTGTACGACAGGCACGCCGACACCCTCAACCGTGCGCTGACCGCGATCACGGAGCGGGGCTACTGGTCCGCCTATCCCGAGTCCCCGAGCCCCCGGGTGTACGGCGAGACCGCCGCCGCCGACGGCAAGGCCGCGTTCGAGGCATACCTCGGTGGCGACTTCCCCCTCGACCAGCCGGGCACCGGCGAGCGGATCGCCACCGAGGCGAGCCCGTTCGGAGTTGAGCTGGCCGTGCGCTACCCGCACGCCGGCACCGACGAGCTGATCAGCGCCGCCTCCGCCGCGCTGCCCGCCTGGCGCGACGCCGGCCCGCAGGCCCGCGTGGGGGTCTGCCTGGAGATCCTCGACCGCCTGCACAAGCACATCTTCGAACTGGCCAACGCGGTGCAGTTCACCAGCGGCCAGGCGTTCGTGATGGCCTTCCAGGCCGGCGGAGCGCACGCGTTGGACCGGGCGCTGGAGGCGCTGGCGTACGCGTACGCCGAGATGACCCGGCACCCGGGCACGGCGGGCTGGGAGAAGGCCGCCGGCAAGGGTGACCCGCTGCGGATGACCAAGACGTTCCACGTGGTGCCCCGTGGTGTGGCGCTGGTGATCGGCTGCAACACCTTCCCGACCTGGAACTCGTACCCCGGGCTGTTCGCCTCGCTGGTCACCGGCAACCCGGTGATCGTCAAGCCGCACCCGCGCGCGGTGCTGCCGCTGGCCATCACCGTGAGGTACGCCCGGGAGGTGCTCGCCGAGGCCGGTTTCGACCCGAACCTGGTCCTGCTGGCCGCCGAGGCGCCCGGTGAGAAGCTCGCCAGCGACCTCGCGCTGCACCGTGCCGTGAAGATCGTCGACTTCACCGGTTCCACCGAGTACGGCGACTGGCTGGAGACGCACGCCCGGCAGGCGTCGGTGTACACCGAGAAGGCCGGTCTGAACACGGTCGTCATCGACTCCACCGACGACTTCGCCGGCATGTGCCGCAACCTCGGCTTCACGCTGACCCTCTACAGCGGCCAGATGTGCACCACCTCGCAGAACATCCTCATCCCGGCCGGCGGCATCGACACCGATCAGGGGCACAAGAGCTTCGACGAGGTGGCCGGCGGCATCGCCGCGGCGGTCGGCAAGCTGACCGCCGATCCGGCCCGGGGCGTCGAGCTGACCGGCGCCATCGTCAACGACGGGGTGTTGGAGCGGCTGGCCGAGGTGACCAAGGTCGGCGAGCCGGTGCTGGAGTCACGGGCCGTGGCCCACCCGGCGTACGCCGACGCGGTGGTGCGTACCCCGACGATCGTGAAGCTGACCGCGGGTGACGCGGAGACGTACGGCCGGGAGTGGTTCGGGCCGATCTCGTTCGCCATCGCGACCGACTCCACCGCGCACAGCCTGGAGCTGCTGCGCCGGACCGTCGGCGAGAAGGGCGCGCTGACCGCCGGGGTCTACTCGACCGACGAGGCGGTGCTGGACGCCACCGAGGCGGTCGCCGTCGAGGTCGGGGTGCACCTGTCCTGCAACCTGACCGGCGGGGTCTTCGTCAACCAGTCGGCGGCCTTCTCCGACTTTCACGGCAGTGGCGCCAACGCGGCGGCGAATTCGGCGCTGACGGACGGGGCGTACGTGGCGAATCGGTTCCGGATCGTGCAGTCTCGGCGTCCGGTGTAGTTGCGGTTGGGGTTTCCGGGGCAGCCCGACCCGCTCCGGGCGGTCAGGCTTGATCCCTGCGCGGGTCGGGCTGCCCCGGAAACCCTTCGTGGGCACGGTTGTCGCTTACGCATCCGGCCTTGGGGAAACAGCACGGTGGTTTTGCCCTGGGAGGGTTTCAGGCTTGGCGGCGCATCTGTAGCTCGGTCAGGGCTGGGATCGTGGGGTGGGGGACTCGTACGCCGGTGTCCTCGAAGCCCAGGCGTTGGTAGGCCCGGTAGGCGCGGTCGTTGCCGACCACCACCTCCAGCAGCAGCTCCGGTCGGCCGCAGGCCCGCGACCAGGCGGCCACCCCGTCGATCAGCTCACCGAGCAGGCCGCTGCCCCGCCAGGCCGGCGTGACGTAGACCGCGTAGATGACGGTGAGCCCGGCCTCGCGCGGTGTGACCGTACCCCCGGCGTGCCCGACGAAGCGGCCGCCCGGATCCGCCACGAACTGCGCGTTGTCCGCGCCGCGCGAGGTGTACGCCACCCGCGCCGCGTACTCCGCGTGGGACCGGGCGGCCGCGTCGGCGATCGTCTCCAGGAAGGCCAGCGGAGCGTCGGCGAGCATCTCCAGGCGCAGCGCCCGCATCCGGGCGGCGTCCGCCGGCCGGACCCGGCGAATCTGCGCCCGCAGGGCTGGCGAGCCCGTGTCGGTGGTCATGTCCGCATGCCTACCACAGCTGCGACCGCTGTTTCGCGGCCGTTTCCTCTGAGCCGTGGGCCGGGGTCAGACCAGCAGGTCATTCAGGTACGCGACACCGCTGCGCGCCTGCGCGACCTCCCACAGCCGGGCCGCCCGGACGATGCCCGATTTGTGGTCGTGCGCGGCCGTCACTCCTCGTGTAGCGTGCGATTTCGGTCACCCGTTTCAGCGGCCGTCATCGATCGCTGGAGCGGTGGTCCGCGGGCGCTCGGCCAGGCCGTGCGCCGGGGCAGGCAACGCTGCGCAGAGTGAGGAAGTGCACCGTGGCACAGGGCACCGTGAAGTGGTTCAACGCCGAAAAGGGCTACGGCTTCATCGCCGTCGACGGCGGTCAGGACGTGTTCGTCCACTTTTCCGCGATCGAGATGGACGGTTACAAGGCGCTGGACGACGGTCAGCGGGTGGAGTTCGAGATCGCGCAGGGTCAGAAGGGCCCGCAGGCCGAGCGCGTACGCCTGCTCGCCTGAGTCCTTTCCTCCCGCGCGTCGCGGCTGCGGTGCGGGCACACACCCGGGAAGATCGTGAACCGTTCCAGCCGATGCTGAGGAGGGTTCATGACCGACCAGCCACCCCCGCCCACTCCGCCTGACGGGCCGGGCGTTCCCGGCGGCCCGCCGCCTGGCTGGGATCCCACGCAGAGCGGCTGGGGTACGCCGCAGGTGCCCCCGCAGGGTTGGGCGTTCCCGCCCACCGGCGGATACCCGCCCGGCGCCGGCCCCTACCCGGCGCAGCAGTGGTATCCGGGGGCACCGGTCGGCTGGTACCCGCCGGGTCACGGGGTCGACCCGAACGACGCCCTGGTCACGCCGCCCGGCATGGGTATCGGCGGCTGGTTCGCCCGGTGTGCGGGAGCACTGCGCCGGGGGTGGCGGCTGTTGGTGCCGATCATGCTGATCACCCAGGTGCTGCCGGCCGCCGTGCTCGGGGTGATCTCCCTGGGTGTGGACCCGTCGGCCGGCTGGGCGGCGCAGGTCGAGGCCGGCTCACCGTCCGAGCTGCCGGAGACGTTCGTCACGGACCTGGTCACCGTCCTGTCCGTGGTCATCGTCGGCAGCCTGCTGATCGGGCTGGTGCAGGCCGTGGGGTGGGCCGCCGGCAGTTGGGTGATCACCCGGCAGGCGGCGGGGGAGCCCGTCGGCGTGGGGCCGGCGCTGCGCTACGGCGTGCGGCGGGCGCTCGGGCTGTGGGGCTGGACCCTGCTGGTCAGCCTGCTCATCGGGGTGGGGGTCTGCTTCTGCGTCCTGCCGGGCATCTACCTGGCGTTCGCGCTGAGCATGGCCGGGCCGGTCTACCTGTTCGAGCGGCAGAACCCGATCGGTCGGTCGTTCCGGATGTTCCACGACCGGCTCGGCCTGCTGCTGGGTCGGGTGGCGCTCGTCGCCGCAGCGGTGATCGTGGCCACCCTGATCCCGTCGGTGCTGGAGGGGATCATCTCGGCCCCGCTGGGTCCGGATCCGCTCGCGTCACCCGGCACCGCGGTCGGCATCGTCCTGGTGACCGGGGTCGCGGCCGTGCTGGCCCTGCCGGCCCACCTCGCCCAGTTGATCGGTCTGCTGGTCACATACGCCGAGCAGCGGGCTCATGAGGCGCCGGTGAACAGCGCCGGGCTGGCCGCCGAACTCCGCTGACCGGCCCCATCGTGCTTGCACTCGGCAGGGGAGAGTGCTAAACAAGTCATTGGCACTCGCATACCGTGAGTGCCAATGGTCGGGACGGTGGGGCCAGGTTGCACCGGCGTGGAGACGCCGGGGCGGCACATGGCCGGTCGTCGCGGGCTATCCGGCCCGGCCGAAGGACGTCGTCGTCGCCAGGTGGCGACGTCCCAAGGTGCGTACACCAGGCGGCCCATCCGGGGCACACATCTCGGGTGGCCCGTGAGTGTCCAGGAGGACAACGCCGTATGGCCAAGATGATCGCGTTCGACGAAGAGGCGCGCCGCGGCCTCGAGCGGGGCATGAACCAGCTCGCTGACGCCGTAAAGGTGACCCTCGGCCCCAAGGGCCGCAACGTCGTGCTCGAGAAGAAGTGGGGTGCCCCCACCATCACCAACGATGGTGTGAGCATCGCCAAGGAGATCGAGCTCGAGGACCCGTACGAGAAGATCGGCGCCGAGCTGGTCAAGGAGGTCGCCAAGAAGACCGACGACGTTGCCGGTGACGGCACGACGACGGCGACCGTCCTGGCCCAGGCTCTGGTTCGCGAGGGCCTGCGCAACGTGGCCGCCGGCGCCAACCCGATGGCCCTGAAGCGGGGCATCGAGGCCGCGGTCGCGAGCGTCTCGGAGGAGCTGTCCAAGCTCGCCAAGGACGTCGAGACCAAGGAGCAGATCGCCTCCACCGCCTCCATCTCCGCTGGCGACAGCACCGTCGGCGAGATCATCGCCGAGGCGATGGACAAGGTCGGCAAGGAAGGCGTCATCACCGTCGAGGAGAGCAACACCTTCGGTCTGGAGCTTGAGCTCACCGAGGGTATGCGCTTCGACAAGGGCTACATCTCGGCCTACTTCATGACCGACCCGGAGCGCATGGAGGCCGTCTTCGACGACCCCTACCTCCTGATCGTCAACAGCAAGATCTCGTCGGTCAAGGACCTGCTCCCGATCCTCGAGAAGGTCATGCAGTCGGGCAAGCCGCTGCTGATCATCTCCGAGGACATCGAGGGTGAGGCCCTGGCGACCCTGGTCGTCAACAAGGTCCGGGGCACCTTCAAGTCGGTCGCCGTCAAGGCGCCGGGCTTCGGTGACCGCCGCAAGGCCATGCTCGCCGACATCGCCATCCTCACCGGTGGCCAGGTCATCAGCGAGGAGGTCGGCCTCAAGCTGGACGCCGTCGGCCTCGACATGCTGGGCCGCGCCCGCAAGGTCGTGGTGACCAAGGACGAGACCACCATCGTCGACGGTGCCGGCGACGCCGACCAGATCCAGGGTCGGGTCAACCAGATCCGGGCCGAGATCGACAAGAGCGACTCCGACTACGACCGGGAGAAGCTGCAGGAGCGGCTGGCCAAGCTGGCCGGCGGCGTTGCGGTCATCAAGGTCGGCGCGGCCACCGAGGTCGAGCTCAAGGAGCGCAAGCACCGCATCGAGGACGCCGTTCGCAACGCGAAGGCGGCCGTCGAGGAGGGCATCGTCCCGGGTGGTGGCGTCGCGCTGGTCCAGGCCGGCAAGACCGCCTTCGACAAGCTCGACCTGGTCGGCGACGAGGCGACCGGTGCGAACATCGTCAAGGTCGCGCTGGACGCCCCGCTGCGGCAGATCGCCGTCAACGCCGGCCTCGAGGGCGGCGTCGTGGTGGAGAAGGTCCGTAACCTCGAAGCGGGTCACGGTCTGAACGCCGCCAACGGCGAGTACGTCGACCTGCTGGCCGCGGGCATCATCGACCCGGCCAAGGTGACCCGGTCGGCGCTGCAGAACGCCGCGTCCATCGCGGCGCTCTTCCTCACCACCGAGGCCGTTGTCGCGGACAAGCCGGAGAAGACCCCGGCTGCCCCGGCTGGCCCGGGTGGCGGGGACATGGACTTCTGAGTCCAGTTCCGACACACCGAACGGGGCGGGCCGCTGACGCGGTCCGCCCCGTTCGTCGTCAGGTGGGCAGCGGGCGCTGGTTACGCCGCTTCTGCGCCCGGTCGTACGGCGGAAGCAGCTGGATCGGCGCGTCCACCATCTCCTGCGGCTCCTCGACCACCGGCTCGCCGTCGGTGGTCATCTCGGCCAGTTGCTCGGCGTCTCCGTAGTCGAGCCGTTCGAACGGCAGTTGGCCGGGCAGTTCGCCGACCGGTTTCCAGGTGATCGGCGGGCCGTCCTCGGTCTGGTCGTCATCCGTGGTCATGGCTGCCTCCTCTACCGAAACGGTAGGGGGCGTCGATGGGCGATGCGGGCGAATGAATCAATGTCCCATTTGCCCAGTTATGCCGCTGGTAGGGTCCGCCGGTAGAGGAAGAAGACCCGCTCGATCCGGGCGCCCGCGCTGCCCGAATAGAACGGCACCGGCCCCACCCAGCCGATCTGCGCCCGGTCCAGCCCCGCCGCCCGCTGGTCGCGCAGACAACGCCGCAGCAGCACCCCGCCGATTCCCGAACCCTCGGCCGCCGGATCGGTGCCCATCGGCCCAAACCAGCTCGGCCGCGACGACCCGTACGCGGCGAAGCCGAGCACCTGGCCGTCCCGCTCCGCGAGGTGACAACCGGCGCCCGCGCGACCCACCGAACCGGCCAGCTCGCCGTCCCACGTCCCGCCGAAGGTGGACCGGGCGAACGCGGCCAGCGCCGGCAGGTCAGCCGGCTCCGCCCGGCGTACCGTGATGCCCCGCTCCGCCAGCCGCCGCTCCCCCGCCTCGGTGGACCGCAGCGCCGGCGAGTCGTCGTACGACAGGTCGGCGGTCATGTTCCAGGCCGTCCGGTCCTGCCGGTACCCCAGCGCCAGAGCGGCGCAGACCGCGGGGGTGTAGCGCACGTCGATGCCCGGCCACGCGTAGCACGGCGGGTTCCCGGCGAGCAGCACCTCGGTCACGCCACGCTCGGCGAGCACCGCCTCGGCGCGCGCCACCAGTGCGCGGCCCACCCCCTGGCGGCGCTGCTCCGGCAGCACCGCGACCAGGTCCACGTGCCCGACACCCGGGTCGGCCGGCGACAGCGAGCCGAGCAGCACCCCGACCAGATCCGCCCCCCGGTACGCGCCCAACCCGACCACCGTCCGGTCGGCGCTGGCGCGCGGCCACAGCACGTCCACGATGGGGGCCGCCTCGGTGGCGTCCTCGGGAAGGTCGAGCGCCCGTTCGCAGAGCCGCACCACGGCGGTGGCCAGGTCGGGGGTCAGCTCGGTGATGGTGATCTCGGCGTCCATGGTCGCGACCTTAGATCACCGCTGTGCGGCGCGGACGGCGGCGAGGGCGTCGACCTGGCCGGCCCCGGCGACGTTCGCCGGGCCACCGCAGGCGTCGCCCGGGTTGCGGGAACGGTAGGTCGGCACGGCCGGCGTCGCGGTGTCCCGCAGGATCTGCCGCGTCCGGGGCAGGTCACCGACCAGCGCCGGATTCGCCGACCACATCAGCGCCACCACCCCCGCCACCTGCGGCGTCGCCATCGACGTGCCGTCCAGCGCGGCATACGTGCCACCCGGCATCGCCGACACCACACCCACGCCCGGTGCCAGCACGTCCGGTTTGCCCACGCCGCCGGGCACGGGTCCGCGCGAGGAGAACTCGGCCACCCGTCGCTGCGCGTCCACGGCGCCCACGGTCAGCACGTCCGGGTACGGCGCGGGCGGGTCGTCGATCGACGCGCACCACGGGCCGGTGTTGCCGGCGGCGGCGACCACGAAGATCCCGGCGGCGTCCAGGGCGGCGGTGGCCGGTCGCAGCACCCGCTGGTCGCAGCCCTCGATCGTCGGGCAGCCCCACGAGTTGGTCAGGATCTGCGGTGCGCGGTCGGGCCGGCCGTCGGTGAACGGGTCGCCACCGGCCGGGAAGGGCGCCAGCATGAACTGGAGGCAGTCCAGGTAGTGCCCCGGGCTACCCAGATTGCGGTCCAGGTTGACGCAGCCCACCCACTGCGCGTCCGGCGCGACACCGATGCCGTCGCGCCCGACGGCACTGCCCACCGTGTGGGTGCCGTGCCCACCCATGTCGGTCGGGGTCCGGGTGCCGTTCCACGGGTCGTACCAGGAGTCGTTGCCGCCGCGGAACCCGGCCCGCAGCGCCGGATGGGTGCCGTCCACGCCGGAGTCCGAGCTGCCCACGACGATCCCCGTGCCGGTCACTGCGAGCTGTGACCAGACCCGGTCCGCGCCGAGCTGGCGGATGTTCCACTCCGGACCGGTGGGTGCCGGCGCGTCGCCCCGGCTCTGCCCGGCCGGCGCGGGCAGGGGTCGCAGGCGTTGGCTGACCAGCACCCGGGCCACCTCCGGCCGGCGCGCCAGCCAGACCCGCACGCCCGGTCCGCCGTCCACCTCGACCGCGTTCACCAGGTAGTAGGAGACCGGGTCGAGCCCCAGCCGGTTCAGGTCGCGGCGCAGGTCGGCCTGGCTGCGCTCGGCGGTGTCCACCAGCCGCCGGTAGACCTCCGTCGCCCGGGCGTCGCGCCCGGCCCGACCCGGTGTGCCGGCCGGCAGTCCGTTCAGGTCGGCCTGCGCCCGCAGCACCACCAGCAGCCGCTCGCCGTACAGGCCGGGCTGTCCCGGGCCGACGTCCACCACGCAGACCGTCACGAGCAGCACCACCGCGGCCACCGCCGCCAACCGACGGCTCGGGGCACGCGCCGACCGTCGGGCCAGCAGCACCGCGTACCCGATGGCGAGAGCGACCGCCACGGCGAGCCCGGCGCCGGCGGCGGCCGCCACCCAGAACGGCACGTCGCGGGTGCCGAGCAGCAACAGGCTGATCTCCTCCGGGTCGGTGAACGCCAGCGGGCCGAGCGCGCCCAGGCCCACCAGCCAGCCGGTCGCGGTCCGGCCGGCGCGCACGGCGTCGGCCGGGTCGACGGTGGGCCGCCAGGCCGCGGCCCAGAGGGCGGCCAGCGTGAAACCCGCCGGTGGCAGGGTCAGCAGCGCGGGCAGTTGGGCGCCGGACTGGCCGGTGCCCGCCGCGAGCAGCAGCAGCGCGACGCCGGCGACCAGGCCACCGACCAGCACCAGGCGGGCCGGCCGGGGTGGCCGGCCGACCGCGAAGCGGGACCAGAAGGTCGCGTCCAGCAGCGTGGCGGCCAACGCGCCGAGCGCGGCGGCCGCCGCCAGCGCCAGCACGGTCTCCAACAGACCACCGAGGGCACCCAGCCAGGCCCAGGGCAGCAGCAGCGCCAGCCCGGCGGCGACCGCGAGCAGCGGCACCGCACCGGGGCGGCGCGACCGCCGGCCGCCCGGCTCCGGGCGCGCGTCGGCCCCGGCGCGCCCGGTGTCGTCACCGTCGGAGGGCGTCGCGCGCCCGGTGTCGCCGCCGGGGGGAGCCGCGTCGACGTCCGTGCCGGCCGGTCCGGGGTACGCCGACCGCCGTGCCGACCAGCGCAGGACGAGCGCGACGACCGCCGTCGTGGCGGCCAGCGCGGCGAGGTACGCCTCGTGGTGCACCTGCGGCACGATCCGCAGCAGGGTGAGCACCCCGAGCGTGAGCGCAGCGGCGAGCCACACCCGCCCGGTGACCCGGACCGCAGCCGACCGAGGCAGCACGGCCAGCAGCAGCGCGGGCGTGCCGACCAGGACGACGGTGGCGAGGCCCAACACCGGCCAGAGCCAGCCGACCCGGTCCCGTCCGAAGCCCAGCAGCACCTGATCGGTGACCCAGCCGCCGGTCTGGGTGCCCACGGTGACCGTGATGGTCCAACCGCCGGCAAGGGCGGCCGCGACCACCGGCCACGGGCTGGTCCGGCCCGGTGGCGGCTGGTGCGGCAGCGGTTGAGCGTGCATCCGAGAACCTTACGACCAGGATGAGCACTTTCGATGCGGGCCTCTTCGAGCAGATCGCGAGGAAACGGCCGCGGCCGCGATCCGCCCAGAGGTGGCGCATGTCGACACGCCGCCCACGGCGGATACGGTGGACGGGTGCGAGATCCCAACATCTCCCGATCCGTCGCCGGGCAGCTCTCGCCGGTCCGCCGTACCGCCGACCTGCGCCGACTGCGTGCCGAGCGCTTCGACGTGCTGGTCATCGGGGGTGGGGTGACCGGTGCCGGCGCCGCACTGGACGCGGCGTCCCGGGGTTTGAAGGTCGCCCTGGTCGAGGCGCGTGACCTTGCCGCCGGCACCTCCAGCCGGTCCAGCAAGCTCATCCACGGTGGCCTGCGCTACCTGGAGCAGTTGGAGTTCCATCTGGTCCACGAGGCGCTCACCGAGCGGGGGCTGCTGGCCACCCGGCTCGCGCCGCACCTGGTCCGCCCGGTGCCGCTCCTGGTGCCGCTGCCGGCCGGTCGAGGTCTGCGGGACCTGCCCGCCCGGGTCTTCCGCCGCTCGTACTACGGGGCCGGCGTGGCCGCGTACGACGCCTTCGCCGGGGTCTTCGGCGGAGGCCGGGGCATGCCGCTGCACCGGCACCTGACCCGGGAGGGTGCCCGGCGGATCTTCCCGAGTCTGCGGGCCGACTCGCTGGCCGGGGCGATCCGCTACTACGACGGGCAGGTCGACGACGCCCGGCTGGTGGTCACGCTGGCCCGTACGGCGGCGAGCCTCGGCGCCACGGTGGTGAGCAGCGCCCGCGCCGTCGGGCTGATCCGGCAGGCGCGGGAGGTGACCGGCGTCCGGGTCCGCGATCTGGAGGCGCCGGCCGGCTCCCCGGACGCGGAGTTCGAGGTGCACGCCCGCACCGTCATCGCCGCCACCGGTGTGTGGAGCGACGACATGTCCCGGATGCTCAACGACGTGGGCCTGCGTCCCGGCGTCCGGGTGCGCGCCTCGAAGGGGGTGCACCTGGTGGTGCCCCGCTCGGCGATCACCGGCGAGACCGGGCTCATCCTGCGGACGGCCAGTTCGGTGCTCTTCGTCATCCCGTGGGGCGGGCACTGGATCATCGGGACCACGGACACCGACTGGCGGCTGGACCGGTCCCACCCGTCCGCTTCGGCCCGGGACATCGACTATCTGTTGCAGCAGGTCAACACCGTGCTGGACCGGCCGTTGACGACCGCCGACATCGAGGGCGTCTACGCCGGGCTGCGGCCGCTGCTGGCCGGCGAGGCCGACTCCACCTCGAAGCTCTCGCGCGAGCACGCCGTGTTCGAGCCGATGCTCGGTCTGCTGCTCGTGGCCGGTGGCAAGTACACGACGTATCGGGTGATGGCCTCGGACGTGGTCGACCGGGCCGTCCGCCGGTTGGGCGACGGCCGTCCCTCGCGGACCGCCGACCTGCCGTTGCTGGGTGCCGATGGGTACCCGGCCATGTGGCGGGACCGGGCCGACCTGGCCCGCCGGCACGGCGTGCCGGTGGGCGTGGTGGAGCACCTGCTGGAGCGGTACGGCACCCTCACGCTGGATCTGTTGGCGCTGATCGACGCCGATCCGCTGCTCGCGTCCCCGCTGGCCGGCGCACCGGAGTATCTGGCGGCGGAGGTCGCGTACGCGGCGCGGGCCGAGGGTGCGCTGCACCTGGAGGACGTGCTGACCCGGCGGACCCGGATCTCCTTCGAGACCACCCACCGGGGGCTGGAGTCGGCGGAGCACGCCGCCGAGCTGATGGGTGCCGTGCTGGGCTGGGACGCGGACACCCGGCTGCGGGAGGTCGAGCACTACCGCGCCCGGGTGGAGGCGGAGCGGCAGTCCCAGTTGATGCCGGACGACGCGGCGGCGGACGCGGCCCGGCTCGGTGCTCCGGACGTCCGCGGTTACGCGGCGGACCGGGGTGGCGACGACGACCAGGCCACGGTGCGACCGTCCGCTCGGTGACCGAAAAGTAACGTTACCGATGGGTAACTATCGATACCGGCCCGGATGGTGGTTTCGGACGCTACCTACGGTGGGGTAGGTTTCCGCGCGTGCTTGACCGCGCGCGCTCCCGTCTGCTCATCCCCCTTTTCGCTGCCGCGCTCGCCGTTGCCCTGACCGGGTGCTCGCTGCTCGACCGGGACGCCGGCGAGACATCGCAGGCGCAGCCACCGGTGGGCTCGGCGGCCGGTGGGTCGCTGCCCGAGGTCCCCACCACCGTCGCGGCGGGGCAGGTCAGCCTGCTTCAGCGGCTCGGCAGCGACGGCCCGCTGCGCACCCTGAGCGTGGAACGCAACGGGGCGTGGCAGTGCCTGGACTGCGCCGGTGACGGGGTCACCTCCCGTGGCACGCTCGCCCCGGAGTTGACCCAACGGCTCCAGGTGCTGCTCGCCGACCCGAAGCTGGCCCAGGAGACCGACCAGGTCCGGCGGTACCGGGCGACCTGCATCGACGCGCTGACGTCGAGCCTGCTCACCTCGGCGGGGCTGATCACCTCCCAGGACTGCCCGGGCGAGGAGCAACCGGTGGTGGCCGGGGAGATCCTGCTGCTGCTCACCCAGGCGACCCCGGCCGAGGTCAAGGGCTGACCCCGGGCGGGTCAGAGCACCTTGCCCGGGTTGAGCAGGCCGTCCGGGTCGAGCGCCGACTTGATCGCCTGGTGCACCCGCATCCCGACCGGCCCGATCTCCCGGGCCAACCAGTCCCGCTTGAGCAGCCCCACCCCGTGCTCGCCGGTGCAGGTGCCGCCCAGGTCCAGGCCGAGCCGCATGATCTCGTCGAACGCCCGCCGGCCCCGTTCCAGGCTCGCCGGGTCGGCCCGGTCGACCACGATGTTCGGGTGCATGTTGCCGTCCCCGGCGTGCCCCACCACGCCGATCGGCACGTCGCAGTCCGCCGCGATCCGGGCCACACCGTCCAGCAGCGCGGCGAGCGACCCGCGCGGCACCGCCACGTCGTCGATCACCAGGCCACCGTTGCCACCCGGGTAGGTGTCGGCCGCGAACTTCTCCATCGCCGGGTGGGCCAACCGCCGGGCCTGCAGCAGCGCCGCCGCCTCCACCGCGTCGGTGGCCGCGTACACCTCGTCGGCACCGGCCGCCCGGCACACCTCGGCCAGGGCGCTCAGGTCGTCCGCCGCCCGGGCGCCGGTGTCCGCGGCGGCCAGCAGCAGGGCCTGCGCGTCGGTCCGCAGCCCCATCGGCTGGTACGCCTCAATGGCCCGCAGGTGCGTCTGGTCCAGCAGCTCCAGCAGGCTGGGTGTCAGCCCGCGGGCGGCGATCTCGGCCACCGCCGCGCCGGCCGCCGCCGTGGAGCCGAAGACCGCCACCATGGTCAGTGACTCGGCCGGGGCGGGCCGCAGCGCCACGGTCACCTCGGTGATCACCCCGAGGGTGCCCTCCGAGCCGACGAAGAGGCGGGTCAGGTCGTAGCCGGCGACACCCTTGGCGGTACGCCGGCCGGTGCGCAACACCTCACCGGAGGCGAGCACCACCTCCAGGCCGAGCACGTACTCGGTGGTCACGCCGTACTTCACGCAGCACATGCCGCCGGCGTTGGTGGACACGTTGCCGCCGATCGTCGACGACTCCCACGAGCCGGGGTCCGGCGGATACCACAGCCCCTGCTGGGCCACCGCCCTGGCGAGCGTCGCGTTGACCACCCCGGGCTGGACCACCGCGATCCTGCTCACCGGGTCGATCTCGCGGATCTCGTCCATCGCGACGGTGCTGAGCACCACCGCGCCGTCCACCGCGTTCGCCGCGCCGGCCAGCCCGGTCCGCGCGCCCTGCGGCACCACCGGTACGCCGTGCCGTGCCGCCGCACGCACGACGGCGACCACCTGCTCGGTGCTGCGCGGGCGGGTCAGCACCAGCGGGGTGCCGGCGACGCAGAGGTCCGCCTCGTCGCGCTGGTGCATCCGCAGCAGGTCCGGGTCGGTGAGCACGGCGTTCTCGCCCAACGCGGCGCGCAGGTCGTCGAGGAGTCCGGTGGGGGCCATGCAGCCGAGGCTAGGTCGGCGGTCGCCGATCATCAACATGATCAACTGGGCGGGATAACTTGTGCACCATGCTCTACCTGGACCGGCCGGCCTGGCCGTGGCGCGGCCGGCTCTGGTCACACCTGATCAGCGACGTCTCGTACGCCGAGCTGCACGCCTTCGCGGAGGCGTTGGGCGCGCCCCGGCGCGGATTCGACCGCGACCACTACGACATCCCGGCGGAACGATTCGCGGCGGCGGTCTGGCTCGGTGCCCAGGTGGTGCCGAGCCGGGAGCTGGTCCGGCTGCTCCGCGACGCCGGTCTGCGCCGCCCGAAGCACCTCGTCAGCCCGCTTCCGCCGGCGCGTCGGTGAGCGTCGCCAGCTCGCGGCGCAGGTTGTCCCGGGCCGGCCGTTCCCACCGTTGCGCCAGCGGCGGCAGCCGGAACAGCGCGGGCAGCGCCAGCAGGCCGGTCAACACCGCGGCCCGGCCGGCCCGGAAGGCCGGCTCCGGCACGTGCGCGTACTCCCGTCGGATGGCCGCCGCGTAGCGGTCGTACGTCTGCGGTGGCGCGGCCAGCACGGCGAGGTCCGCGTCGCAGAGCAACGCGCCGTCGCGGTCCTGGTGTCTGACCACATGCCCGGCGGTGAGCAGCACCAGCCGACGCACCTCGACCACCGCGGACGCCGGCACCCCGAGCCCGGTGAGCAGGCTCGCCGCCAACGCGGCGCTGTCCCGCTCGTTGGCGTCGCCGGCGGCTCGGGGGTCGTAGACCGCGTCGTGGCACCAGGCGGCGAGCCGGACCAGGTCGGCCCGGCCGGCCAGGTCGGCGTGCCGGTCCACCACGTCGAGTACGGCCGTCAGGTGGGCAACCGTGTGGTAGTGCCGGTGCGGCTCCCGCCACCGGGCGAGCAGGTGCTCCCCGGCCCGCGTCGTCTCCGCATCGGGCCTCGCGCCGGCATCCCGGGCCGCCGCCCGCCACCGGTCCAGCAGATCAACCACCGCACGAGTCTCCCGCATCGGCCCGCCGCGTGCCGACGGGAGGATTCAGCGCGCCTGGCACGGGTAGTCGCGCCCATGGCCGTGGCCCGGGACAAACGACCTCCGATCATGCGGCGTACCGCGCTGCGCGAAGGGTTGGTGGACATCGATGGTGCCCGGATCGCCGAGGCCACCGAGCAGCTGCGCCATCGTGGCCGGGCCACCCTGCACGACCGCCTGCACCGGGTACGGATGGCCGGCGGACTCGCCGTGCAGGCCGGGCTGGCGGCCGGGCTCGCGTACCTGATCTCGCACAAGGTGCTCGGCAACCCGCAACCGGTCTTCGCGCCGATCTCGGCGGTCGGCACCCTGGCCGCGTCGGTCGGCCAGCGGTTCCGCCGGACCGTGGAGTTGATCGTCGGGGTGGGGGTCGGGGTGTTCGTCGGCGACCTCCTGATCTACCTGCTCGGCACCGGGGCGTGGCAGCTCGGCCTGGTGGTCACCGTGGCGATCCTGCTCACCATCTTCGCCGGAGCGAGCGTGGCCATCGTCATCCAGGCGGCGGCCACGGCGGTGCTGATCGTGACGCTGAGCCCGTCGACCCAGAACCTGGAGATTCCCCGCTTCGTCGACGCGTTCCTCGGTGGTGGGATCGCGCTGCTGGTCACGGCGGTGCTGCTGCCGCTGAACCCGCTCCGAGTGATCAACCGCGCCGCCCGACCGGCGCTGGACCTGCTCGCCGCCCAACTCGATGTCACCGCCGACGGGTTGCGCAGCCGGGACCGGGCCAGCATCCAGCGGGCACTGGATCGGCTGCGCAACAACAAGGACGAACTGGCCACGCTGTCCGAGGCGATCGAGGGCGCGAAGGAGACGGCAACCCTCTCCCCGGCCCGCTGGCACCGCCGCAGCGAGCTGATCCACTACGCGGAGGCGGCCGATCCGATCGACCGGGCGATGCGCAACAGCGGCACGCTGATCCGCCGGTCCGTCACGCTGGTCGAGGACGAGGAACCCGTGCCCGATCCGATGCCGGACGCGATCGGCCACCTCGCCGAGTCGGTCCGGCTGCTCAAGCACGAGTTCGCCGCCGGCGAGGAGCCGGCGAAGGCCCGGGAACGGTCACTGCGCGCGGTCAGCGAGGCAGGCCGGGCGTACGGCGAGGGCGTCGGCTTCTCCGGCAGCGTCGTCATCGCCCAGATCCGGACCACGGCCAGTGACCTGCTGGTGGCCTCCGGGATCGAGCAGGAGGAGGCGAACCGGTGCATCCGCACCGCCTTCGGGGAGCAGCAGGAGCGGCCCGTCGGTGAGTCGGCCGAACCGGGTGAGGCGCCGAAACCGCCCACCGCCCCACCCGTCGGCTAACCGTACTCAACCCAGCTCGGCGAGCGCCTCGATCAGCCGGTCCACCTCAGCGGCGGTGCTGCCCAGGCCGATGCTGGCGCGCAGCGCCGTGGACGGCAGGTCCCGTCGGCCGCTGCGCCCCGCCGCCTCGTCGAGCAGCCGCCGGGCCAGCGGGTGGGCACAGAACAGGCCGTCGCGTACGCCGATGCGGTGCCTCGCGGCCAGCCGGGCGGCCACCTCGGCCGAGTCCCACCCGGTGACCACGAACGAGACGATTCCGACCCGGGGCGCGTCCGGGCCGAAGGTACGCAGTTCCACCACGTGCGGCAGGGCCGCGAGGCCGTCCCGCAGACGAGCCAGCAGCGCCTGCTCGCGGGCGGCCAGCGCGGCACGGTCCGCGCCGGCCAGCTCCGTGCACACCGCGGCCAGCGCCACGGCGCCGAGCAGGTTCGGGGTGCCGCCCTCGTGCCGTGCCGGGCCGGTCGCCCAGGTCACGTCATGGGTGGCCGGGCCGACGCGGCTGGTGGCGCCGCCGCCGGCCAGGTACGGCGGAGCCGCGTCCAGCCAGTCGGCCCGGCCGATCAGCACGCCCGCGCCGAACGGGGCGTACAGCTTGTGGCCCGACACGGCCAGGTAGTCCACGTCGAGGGCGAGCAGGTCGACCGGTGCGTGCGGGGCGAGCTGCGCGGCGTCGAGCGCGATCCGGGCCCCGTGCCGGTGGGCCACCCGGGCCAACTCCGCGACCGGCCACCGCTCGCCCGTCACGTTGCTGGCGCCGGTGACCGACACCAGCACCGGCAGCGCCGGGTTGCTGTCCCGCCGCAGCTCGGTCAGGGCGGCGGCGAGGGCGCGTACCGCCCCGGCGGGGTCGGCGGGCACCGGCAGCCGTACCGAGCCGGGCGGCCAGGGCAGCAGGTTCGCGTGGTGCTCGCCGGCGAACGTGACAACCGTGGTGCCGGTGGGCAGCGCCCGACCCAGCAGGTTGAGCGCGTCCGTGGTGTTCCGGGTGAAGATCACATGGTCGTCGGGGCGGGCGCCGAAGAAGTCGCCGACGGTCTGCCGGGCCTTCTCGTAGGCCAGCGTGCAGCGCCGCGACAGCGCTCCCGCGCCGCGGTGCACGCTCGCGTACCAGGGCAGCAGCTCGTTCACCGCGTCGGCCGCGGCCCGCGCGCACGGCGCGCTGGCCGCGTAGTCCAGGTTGATCTCGCCGGGCACGCCCAGCACGTCGAGCGGCGCGGGCGCCACGGTGGGCAGGGCGGGCAGCGAGGGTACGAGAGTGACGGACACGCCGGAACCTCCGGGGTCAGGGACCCCGGGTGCGACATCGGGACGGGGTCCGCGCTTGCCCAGCACGCCGATCGGGCTGGGCCCGGTCATCACCCGGGGCACCCCACCGCGAACTCGACGAGGGTTGCCGGCCAGCAAGCCGGGGCTTGACGCTGGCGCTCGTGACCTGCCCGCAGCATAGCGGCTGCCGATGCGACCGGACCAGTCGGCGGCGGATGGCTACGCTGACCGCATGGCCGACACCCCGCCCGGTTCACCCCTGCCGTCGCCGCCGCCCGCGTCGGCGGCTCCGTCCACCGGCGAGGCGCCCCGGATGCCGCCGCGCAGCAAGGGTTGGCGGTTCCTGGCGCTGGCCGGGGTGGCGCTGTTCATCGCCGCCTGCGCGGGGTTCATGGTCTTTCGGCTCGGCCAGTCACTCGGGTTGCAGGCGCTGCTGATCGGCGTGATCGCCGCCATCCTGCCGGTGCCGGTGCTGGTCGCCTGCTTCCTCTGGCTGGACCGCTACGAGCCGGAGCCCCTGAAGTACCTGATGTTCTGCTTCGCGTGGGGCGCGTTCGTCGCCACGGCCGCCTCGCTCACCGTGAACGAGTTCGCCGCCGGACGTTTCGCCGACTGGGGTTTGCCGGCCGCGCTCACCGGTGTGCTGGTGGCGCCCTTCATCGAGGAACTGACCAAGGCGCTCGGCCCGATCCTGCTCCTGGTGTTCCGCCGCCGGGAGTGGTCGGGGATCACCGACGGCCTGGTCTACTGCGGGCTCTCCGCGGTGGGCTTCGCCATGGTGGAGAACATCCTCTACCTGGGCGGGTACGGCTACGCGGCCGGCGCCGACCGCTACGGCCCCGCGACGGGCACCCAGCAGGTCATCGCCATCTTCATCGTGCGGATCCTCCTGTTCGGGTTCGCCCATCCGCTCTTCACCTCGATGACCGGTATGGGGCTGGGTGTCGCGGCCCGGACGGCCGACCGGCGGGTACGGGTGCTCGCACCGGTCGGCGGTCTGCTGCTGGCGATGATGCTGCACGGCACCTGGAACCTGCTGCCCACGCTGACGCAGGCCACCGGCGAGACGGTGATCATGCTGTACGGCTTCCTGGGCCTCATGGTGCCGGTCTTCTTCGGCATGGTGGGGCTGGCGGTGTGGCTGCGCGCCTGGGAGGGGCGGCTCACCGAGCGGACGCTGCCGGACTACGTCCGCGCCGGCTGGTTGACCCCACCAGAGGTGGCCGCGCTGAGCAGCCTCGGCCGTCGGCACGCCGCCCGTAGTTGGGCCCGCCGGGTCGCCGGGGACGCCGGTCTGCGGGCGATGCGCGGCTACCAGTTCTCCGCGACCCGACTGGCGCTGCTGCGCGACGGGACGCTGCGCGGCCTGGACCGTAAGCCCGCCGACCAGGAGCGCTCGGCTCGGGAGGAGCGGGAGTTGCTGGATGCGATCAGCGCGTACCGATCGTTCTTCGTCGGTCGTGACCCGCAGGCTCCGGTGGGGGTCTGGGACGGCAGCCGCTACCACCTGCGCTTCCCGGACGGCACGCAACGCTCGCTGGATGCGCCGGACGAGCCGGTGGTGCCGATCCCGGTGGTGCTGGCTCCCGCGCCACCCGCGCCTCCGATCGGGTACGCCCCGCCCGGCTGGCCCGGTCTGCGGCCGGCGTCGCCGTGGACGCCCGGTCAATCCTGACGTCGGCCTTGGGGGCGGCTCAGGTCATCAGGGTGGTGAGGAAGTCACCGAGGCCCTGCGCCATCGCGACCAACGCGGCCCCGATCGCCTTGAACATCTGCGCGGCACCGTCGGGTCGGAACGCCATGAAGTAGATCAGAAACGCGACGCTGCCCCAGGTCAGCAGCTTCTTCACGAATACCGGCATCGTCCCTCCCCAGGGCCACGGTCGCCGGATGGCTTCCCGTCGTGCCGCGCGGCAAACGGCGCGCGGCGGGGGAGGGGCGTCTAGAGGTAGAGGCCGGTGGAGTCGTTCTCGACCCGCTCGGCGGCCACGGCGTGCACGTCCCGCTCGCGCAGCAGTACGTAGCCGCGGCCGTGCAGCTCGACCTCGGAGCGCTCGTCCGGGTCGAAGAGCACCCGGTCGCCGGAGACGATGGCGCGCACGTTCGGCCCCACCCCGACGGCGGTGGCCCACGCGAGCCGTTTGCCCACCGCGGCGGTCGCCGGGATGACGATGCCGGCGGTGGAGCGACGCTCGCCGTCGCCGCCCTCCATCCGTACCAGCACGCGGTCATGCAGGAGGCGGATCGGCAGGCCGGCGTCGAGATCCTGGTCGGCGGTCACGACGCAGACGCTACCGTGTCGCCGACGGCCGATTGCCGGTGGTTACGCCCGAGGCTGCGGGGGCAATGTGTGGCGGAACTGCCCTACGGTGTCGGGAACGGACGTATGCTGTCCGACCTGTCGCCGTGGGCGGACCATTCTTCTGCCAGGAGGTGCGCTTGAGCCGCTTCGAGCGGGTACGCGGGCGGCTCCGCCGCGCCTACCAGTCAAGCCGGGAGTCGGTTCGCGCCGATCGGGACACGCCGAGCGACGACGCGGAGCCGGTCCGGGTGGCCTCACCGGCCGTGCCGGGGCCGCCCGCGCCGCCGAGTGCCACGGTCGTCGGCGCGGAACCTCCAGTTGACCTGCACAGCTCCACCTCCAGTCGGGACGACGCCGACGTGCCGCACGGGCTGCGGATCGCCGCCGCCTGGTGCTGGCGGTTGATCGTGATCGGGGTGGTGGCCTGGGCCCTGCTCCGGATCGTCGGCACCATCAAGATCGTGATCATTCCGCTGGCCATCGCGCTGCTGCTCTCGGCGTTGCTCGCCCCGGCGGTGGGCTGGCTGCTGCGCGCCCGACTGCCCCGGTCGTTGGCGACGGCGGTGGTGCTGGTCGGTGGCCTGGCCGCGGTGATCGGCACGCTGACCCTGGTGGTCAACGAGTTCATCCGCGGGGTGCCGGAGCTGAGCCAGAAGTCCTCCGAGGGCGTCCGGCAGATCCAGGACTGGCTGAAGACCGGCCCGCTGCACGTCTCCGACACCCAGCTCAACAGTTACATCGACGAAGCACAGGCCTGGATCAACGACAACACCTCGAAGTTCACCAGCGGCGCGCTGAGCACCGCCGCAACGCTGGCCGAGGTGTTGACCGGCACCATCCTGGTGCTCTTCGCGACGTTCTTCTTCCTGCGCGACGGCAACCGGATCTGGCGCTTCCTGGTCCGGCTGCTGCCGGTGGCCGCCCGCTGGAAGGTCGACGACGCCGGCCGGGCCTCCTGGCAGACGCTGGGCGCCTACGTCCGGGCGACCGTGCTGGTCGCCTTCATCGACGCGGTCGGGATCGGCATCTTCCTCGTCGTCTTCGACGTCCCGTTCGCCTTCCCATTGGCCGCGTTGGTCTTCCTCGGCGCGTTCATCCCGATCGTCGGCGCGGCGCTCTCCGGCGGCGTGGCGGTGCTCGTGGCGCTGGTCGACAGCGGTCCGGTCACCGCGCTGATCATCCTGGGAGCGGTGATCGGTGTGCAGCAGGTCGAGGGGCACGTGCTCCAGCCGCTGATCATGGGGCGGGCGGTCGCCCTGCACCCGCTCGCGGTGATCATCGGTATCGCCGCCGGGGTGGTGCTCGCCGGCATCACCGGCGCGCTGGTCTCCGTCCCCCTGATCGCCGTCCTGAACACCGCGGTGCGTCGGCTGGCTGCCCGGAGGGTCCCGGACACCCCGCCCGACGCCGTGGTCGTCGCCTCCCAAGCGCCCTAGACCCGCCGCGCCGCGCCGCGCCGCGGTGTCGCGAGGCGCGGTGTTCGCGCCAGTTGCTCGCAAGATCGTGCTCGATCCTGGAAGTAGTGGCCTCCTCCGCGAAGGAGGCCACTACTTCCTTGTTTCTGCACGATCTTGACCATCGGCGCAGGGCGCAGGGCGCGGGGCGCGACGCGGTGGTCGCGCGCTCTGCGTCAGGAGCTGGCGAGGCGTTGCAGCGCGCCGCGGGCCACCTCGGGGCGGGTCGTGTACCAGAACGGCGGCAGCGAGCGACGCAGGAACGGGCCGTAGCCGCGGGCGGTCTCCAGCCGGGAGTCGAGCACCGCGACGACTCCCCGGTCGCCGGTGGCCCGGATCAGCCGGCCCACGCCCTGGGCCAGCCGCACCGCCGCGATCGGCACGCTGACCGCGGCGAAGCCCGAACCGCCGCCGGCGTCCACGGCTGCCGCGCGGGCGGCCGCGAGGGGCTCGTCCGGGCGGGGGAAGGGCAGCCGGTCGATGACCACGAGCTGGCAGGCGTCGCCCGGCACGTCCACCCCCTGCCAGAGCGACATCACCCCGAACAGGCAGCTGGACCGCTCCTCGCGGAAGCGGCGCACCAGCAGCGGCAGCGCCTCCTCGCCCTGCAACAGCACCGGCAGGTCGGTCCGCGCGCGCAGCAGCTCCGCCGCCTGCTGCGCGGCCCGCCGGGAGGAGAAGAGCCCGAGAGTACGACCGCCGAGCGCGTCGACCAGCCCGAGCAGTTCCTCGCCGGCTGCCTCGGGCAGCCCGGAGACGCTCGGCCGGGGCAGGTGCGCGGCGACGTACAGGATGCCCTGCCGGGCGTAGTCGAACGGTGAACCGACGTCGAGTGACCGCCACCCGGGGCCCTCGGTGGGTGGTATCACGGCGTTCGGCGCGACGTCGCCGGCGAGGCGACGGCCGGGCGTCTCGGCGGCCGGGCG